>CAZYDV010000272.1:0-8534 GCA_964646405.1 uncultured Granulosicoccaceae bacterium
CTCAGCATCTGATAATAAGCACTGCTACCAACCGATTGACGGGAACTACTATGGATGTCAGATGCTTTGATCAATCGACGCATTCTTATAGTTTGAATGATGCAGTACACTAGCGGTCAGGCCATCGATCGTCAGGTGTGCGCTGCTAGTGGTTTATCATGGCTGGTGGGGCTTGGCCCGGCCCATGCGCAGGGGCTGCCGGAGTTTTCGTTGTAGAGTAGCTCGCCAGTCCGAGCGGTCAGTCGCGTTGCCACTTGCCGGTATGCCCCGGCAAGTGACAAGAACCGCATAAAAGGTTTTAACCGCCAATTGCTCCAATGCGTGCGTCAACCTGTTGCTCACAAGCTGTAGCAGCATCCGCGTACTTGTTGTACCACTCATCGCCATACTGCTTCACATACCACTCTTTCATCGGCTCTTTGACCGTGCGAAAGGTTTTCATATCCTCCTCGGTCGGTACGTAAATCTGGCCACCGGCCTCGAGAAACGCGGCACTTTGTCGTGCTTCGGCCCCTTTGTTGAACTGCAACTGCACGTCGGCCATCTGCTTGATGCCGCTGACGGTCAGCGCCTTCAGATCATCGGGCATGGAGTCGAGGAAGCTCTGGCTGACAGCCATAAAGCCGTAGAGATAGGCATGTTCGTCGACGGTGGCATATTTGACGACTTCGTGCATCTTGTTCGGAATGATGTCGGTCACAGCGTTCTTGGTGCCTTCGACAACTCCGGTTGCCAGTGAGGTATAGAGCTCACCCCAGGCCACCGGTGTGGGATTGGCACCGTAGAATTTCATCATCTCTACTGGCAGTTGTGAATTGATCACACGCATCTTCACGCCTTTGAGATCATCGGCCTGTTTGACCAGAGCATCCTTGGTGAAAAAGTTGCGAAAGCGGCCGGTGTTGCCGATGCCCAGCAGGTTGACGTTGCCGGATTTTTCAAGGAAAGCCTGACGGGCTTCGTCGAAGAAGGGGCCACTGACCATACATTCGGCAACTGCGTCGTCGCGGATGACGTAGGGAAGTTCGATGACCTGTAACTCCGGCATAAAGCCGACCAGGCCACCGAGTGCCGAGTGCGCTACTTCGAGCGTGCCCGCGTTGACCTGTTCCACCATCTCGCGAAAGTTGCCCAGTTGTGAGCCGGGAAATATCTGAACTTCGATTCTTCCGTTGGAGCGCGCTTCGAGAAAGAACTTCAGGAACTGTCCGGCGACATCGTCGTCCGAGTCCGGGCCGACTGGCCCGGGGTGTCCGTACTTGAGTACAAAATCCGCACTGTGTGCGGTGGCGGGCACCAGTGCTGCCATGGATCCAACTGCCATCGCCGAGGCGACAGTGACGTTTGCGATCAGCTTTTTGAACATGTTTCCTCTCCGGTTTGTGGTGACGCGTTATTCCAGCTCACACGGTACTAAACCCCGAGACCGAGCAGCCTCGGTAGCGTTAATGTAAGCGCGGGAATGTAGGTAATCATTAAAATAATAATGGCGTGCATGATCAGAAATGGCCAAAGCTCTTTGGTGATGTCGACAATCGAGACTTTACCGATTGACGAGGCGACAAACAGCACCAGGCCCATCGGCGGCGTGGCCAGCCCGACGGTAAGATTGACACACATGATGATGGCGAAATGCAGTGGCTCAATGCCAAGGCTTAACATGGTAGGCGCGAGTAGTGGCCCGAGGATCAGGATCGCTGGGCCAGCATCGAAAAACATACCCACAATAAACAGCAGAATATTCACGCAAAGCAACACCACCAGCGGGTTGTCGCTCAGGGACGTCAGCAAACCGGTGACAACTGCCGGCACACCCGATAGTGATGTCACCCAGCCAAACACGGTGGCGGCGCCGATTACTAAAAGAATACTGGCCGATGTCAGTCCGGCGCGGTAGAGCATCTCCGGTATCTCGCGAAATGGCAGGGTGCGCGTGACAAACAGGCTCAACAGGACCGCGTAGGCCACGGCAGCAGCGGCGGCTTCAGTGGGTGTGAAGATACCGGATAGTATCCCGCCAAGAATAATCACCGGGGTCATCAGTGGAAAAAACGCGCTGATAAAATTCTGCCGGACTTCTTTCATTGGTGCCCGTTCGGCGGCGCGCGGGTACTGTCGTTTGTGTGAAATAAACGCATTAACGGCCATCAGTCCCAGGCCCATCATTGCACCGGGAACAAAGCCGGCCGCGAACAGCCCGCCTATCGAAACGCCCATAATGTAGGCATAGACGACCATGATGATAGAGGGTGGAATGACCGGGCCTATCACCGAGGACGCCGCAGTGACCGCCGCGGCAAAGCGCCGGGTGTAGCCATCTTTCTCCATAGCCGGAATCAGCATGGAGCCCAGCGCTGACGTGTCGGCCACGGCAGAGCCCGAAAGGCCTGCAAACATCAGGCTGGATACAATATTGACGTGCGCCAGTCCACCACGGAAATGGCCGACCAGTGTTTTTGCAAAGTTCACCAGCCGCACGGTGATGCCACCTCGATTCATCACTTCGCCGGCGAGGATAAACATCGGGATGGCGAGCAGTGGAAACTGGTTGATGCCACCAAAAATACGTTGCGGCATCATACTCAGGAATATAGTTTTATCGTCCAGCCAGACGCCGACGATCGGCGCGAATATCAGCGCGAACACGATTGGCACGCCGATGATCATCAGCGCCAGCAGCAGGTAGAAGAAGGTCAGTGCCATGGGTGCAGGGCCCGGTTGCCAGCCGAATGATTCATACCGCCGAATCCGGCTCGACTGCGGTGACGATCAGTCCTCTGGCGGGGTCGGCGATACCGCCAAGAGACAGCAGCGCCTGCTCGAGCGCCACGAGAAAAGTCAGCGCGGAGCCGATGGGTACGGCGACATACATGTAGAACATCGACACGCTGAAACTGGATGCAACCTGGCGCGCGCCCAGCTCGGCAAAGCTCACCCCTTTGAGAAAAACAATGCTCATCGTGAAGCAGATGATGATACTGACGATGAAGTACATCATTTGCTGTAGTCGGGGTGGGAGGACCTTGACCAGCAGATCGATATTGATATGGCCGAAATGGCGCAGTGCGATGGGGGTGCCCAGGAAGGTGAGCCACACCATCAGGTATTTGCTGAATTCCTCTGCCCAGGACAAGGCGCTGTTCAGCCCGTAGCGGTACACGACCGCAGCAATCAATACCGCAGCAATCACCGCAACGAGCACGATGACCAGGTACTTGCAGACAAACAGCAACCCGGAATTGAGCCGTACCAGGCAGTTCGTCATGAACCGGTAGCTATCCAAATTTTCCTCCAACCTCTCAGGCTTTTCCACGGCCCTCGCGGTCAATCATAACTGAAGTTGGCGGCGTACCACACTGGAATGCATTATTTTGCGGGTCAAAGTATTCGAAAGGCCGGGGGCTGATGGGCCGCGATAGGCCTGGTGTGAGTGCAGTGGTCTCGTAAAACCCTGGTACGACGGCGTACCCGCAACCTCGCGTATCACCTGCCTGATCTGCAGGACTGATCGTCGCGTCTGGGTTACTATGCGGCCTGGCCTCCAACTCTAACCACCATGGCAGACGGGGAATACGACTACATCATTGTTGGCGCCGGTTCTGCCGGTTGCGTGGTAGCCAACCGCTTATCTGCCGATCCGGCTAACCGGGTGCTGCTGCTGGAGGCCGGCGAGAAGCGCCGCAACTTGTGGCTGAGCTTGCCGGTCGGCTATTTCAAATCCATTTACGATCCACGTTTTTCGCGGGTGTTCGATACCGAGCCCGGCGAATTCAACGCGCAGCGAAACGTGTTGTGCCCGCGTGGCATCGGTCTGGGTGGTTCGAGTGCAATCAACGGGCTGATTTTCATTCGCGGCCAGCATGAGGATTTTAACGACTGGCAGGCAATGGGCGCAGATGGCTGGCAGTTCGATGACGTGTTGCCGCACTTTCGACGCATTGAAAACTGGCAGCACAGCGAAGATCAGTACCGCGGCAGCTTTGGTGAAATGCAGGTGTCGCCATTGCGGCAGGATCACCCGCATTGCGTGGCCTGGCTGGATGCTGCGCAGCAAACGGGTCTGCCCGCCAATGATGATTTCAATAGTGCCAGCACCTATGGTGTGGGGCGGTATCAGCTCAGCATCACCGGCCGCTGGCGTTGCAGTTCCAGTGTGGCGTTTTTAAAGCCGGTACTGCATCGGGCCAACCTCACAGTGATGACAGGGGCTCACGTCAACCGTATTGTGTTTGAGGATAAGCGCGCCTCAGGCGTCGAATGGCAGCAGGCCGGCGAGGTGCACAATGCGAGTGCCCGGCGCGAAGTCATACTCTGTGGTGGTGCGATTCAGTCCCCGCAGATTCTGCAAATGTCCGGCGTGGGTCCGGGGGAACTTTTAAAAGATCATGGCATCGACGTGGTGGCCGATTTGCCCGGCGTTGGCAGCAATTTGCAGGATCACTACCAGATACGCGTGCTGGTGAGAATGCGTGACAAGCAATCGCTGAACAACCAGGTGAGCAATCCTCTAACGCTTGCGAAAATGGGCTGGCAATGGCTGCGACATGCGAAGGGTGCATTGACGGTGGGTGCCGGGCAGGTGGGTGGGGGCGCCTGTACACCGCTCGCCAAAGACGGTAGGCCCGACATTCAGTTTAATGTGATGCCGCTGTCAGTGGATAAGCCTGGCAGTCCGTTGCACGACTATTCCGGTTTCACCGCATCGTTCTGGCAATGTCATCCGGCATCGCGTGGCACGGTCACCATCCAATCTGCCGATCCACTCGTGCAGCCGAAAATAGCGCCCAACTATCTATCGGAAGAACTCGACCGGCAAACCATGATTGAGGGATTGAAGATAACCCGGAATATATTTCAACAACCGGCGTTTCGCGATCTGTGGGATCAGGAGATGTTGCCGGGTGAACAGTTCACCAGCGACGAGCAGATAGGCGATCAGATTGCCCGCCACGGTGGGACGGTTTTTCATATGACCGGGACTTGCCGAATGGGGGCAGATAAGAATGCCGTTGTCGATCCGCAGTTGCGTGTGCATGGCGTGCGGGGTTTGCGCGTAATTGATGCGTCGGTGATGCCTAAAATTACCTCGGCCAATACCAACGCGCCCACATTGATGATTGCCGAGAAAGGTGCACAGCACGTGTTGGACGATCAATAGTCTTGAGCAGATATGACAGCATGTCGTTGTCTGGTGGTTTAGATTAGCGCGTGTCTCGAGGAATCCACGGTGGAGTACTGCCCTGCGTCGACAATTGCGACGCAGGGCGTTTGCATGACGGGGGCTATTCGCGAGTAATGCTGTAGCTATCCAACGAAAAGGTACCACTGCCGTTCCACACCTCGGTGCCGATTTCAATTGCGCCCATACAGTAGTGCGGCTCCAGAACATTAATGTTGCGCTCTTCGCTGTTTTCACGCGTCCAGTTGGCGGTCCATTCGACAAATCGATTCCAGTGCAATGTGCCTGTGGTAATCGGAGTTTGCGCGGTGAATGCAATATACCGCCTGTCACTGGTGGGTTTGGTATAGACGTTCCACAGATGGTTGTCGATCATCACGCCGGTGAGGGTCAAGGTGCCAGGGGTGCGCACGGTCGGGTTTTTCACCCAGATCATCATTTCAAAAACGCGATTGTCGTGGTCATCACAGGGGCCTGTAATGTCGCAGGACTCATGGAAGAATGATTCCAGCGCCACGTTGCGCTCGGCGTTGCCAAGGTCGCTGTAGCTGAAGTCGACAGTAAATTCTTCAAGCTCCGATACCGCGGCTGGCAGTCCGGTTTCGGCCTTGGTGCCTGATACATGTACACCCAGCTTGTTGCCATAGATGACTTCCGGATAGGATTTGACGTCGAAGATGCCGCCGTCCGATTCGGCCAGCCAGTCATAACTCCAGGATGCCTTCGCCGGACTGTTCAGCGCCTGATCGACGCGAATGGTTTGAGACCAGCCATCGCGTCGCATGGAACGTGCGTTCCATATATTGTTGATGGCGATAAATTTATCGTAGACCACCGACGGATACGCTTCGCAGACATCCGGGTTTGAGGTGATCGGCTGTACATCGAGCGAGATCGGTGTGCTGAAACTCACGCTGGCAGAAGTGGCGATCGTTTCGCCGGCACTGATTGATTGAATTTTCCAGTTCAGTGCGTTGTCGTAGTAGGCCAGGTCCGGCTGCGCGCTGCAGGTGCCGTCACCGCTTTGGCAGCCCGCGCTCAACGGATCGATCTCGTGTGTGAATCCGTTTCCGGCGCTGTCGGACACCACTAGTCGATAGAGATCGGCATTGCTGTTGGCAGGCCAGTTATAGGTTGGTGTGCCTGTGTCAATCGCGCCGGACGGTGACATAGCGACAGAGCCCGTGCCGTCACCTACGACGCAGGTCGCGCCGTTTTCCCAGCCAAAGCCGTCACCATCGGGGTCTGATGTTTCGCTCACGCATGTTGGACGATCGGTGGTGGTTGGCGGATTGCCGCCTGCCGCCACGACGCAGCTCGCGTTGTTCTCCCAGCCAAAGCCATCGCCGTCCGGGTCGAGTAGTGCGGAGCTGCAAACCGGTGTTGTCGTACCACTGCCGCTTGTTGGCGTGCCCCCTGTCAGCGGCGGGCAAGCCACGCGATCAGTGGCATTCCAGCCCCAGCCGCCGTTTTGATCGGCATCCTGATAATCACACAGACTGTCTGGTGTAGTCGGGGTGGGTGAGGTCGGTGTAGCCGGTGTGTCGAGCGGTGGGCAGCTCTGCCGAGTCTCGGGATTCCAGCCCCAGCCATCGTAGAGATCCGCGCTGGAGTAGTCGCAGGCATCATCGGTGTTGGCCGGTGCTTCAAGCGGTGGGCAACTCTGGCGAGCTACCGGATCCCAGCCCCAGCCGTCGAACAGTGCGGCGTCTTCATAGCTGCAATTGTTGGTTTGTGCCTGTGCAACGTGGTTGCCTGCCACACTCAGCAGCAGGGCGGTGAGCAGCATGGCGTGTAAGAACCAAGGGTTTCTGGTGATCACGGTTGATTGTCTCTGTGAGAGGGTAGGATGGCGAAGATAAGGGCTAGTGCTGACGTCCGTCCGCGCTCGATATTTATATGTCATGACATTAACAGAAAGCTAGCTGTCAGTACAGAAAAATTCAGTGCTTGCAACAATTGTTTCGATCATAGGTCGTTGATTGCTGCTGCCATGGCAAGGCAAGCGCCGTGACGTCGGCCAGTATCCAAGCCGTATGGCCAACAAGTGCAAGGGGGGGGCTCCACACCAAGTGACCTATCAGCCACTCCACGGCTTAATCACCCACAAATTTATGATAATGTTCCACTAACTTGTCACAAGTGGCAACATTGTCCCAAAATAGCGTAAAATAGTGAGACAAAGTAACTTGAACGGAACATCTCTTGGACAATGCTGATAAACGCATCTTACGGGCACTGCAGCAGAACCCGGATCTGACAATGCGTGAGCTGGGAGAGGCTACAGGTCTAAGTCACACGCCGTGTTGGCGCAGAGTTAACAAGCTCAAAGAATCCGGCGTGATCGAAGCTAAACGGTCTATCCTCAATGCATCAGCGGTTGGATATTCAATCGTGGTATTTTGCTTTGTAAGAATGAAAGAGCACAATCGCGAATCGCTCAATGAGTTCGAACAGGCTGTGCAAGGTATGCCAGAAGTGTTGCAGTGCTACTCTGCAACGGGTGAGCATGACTATATATTGCGCGTTCTTGCGCACGACGTGCAGCAATACGAACAAACCATTAAGAACGTTCTGGTAGAGCTTCCTCACGTTTCAATTGTGAGCACGAGTTTGACTCTGAACGAAGTCAAGAACACGACGGATATCCCTGTATAAAAACTGCTCCTTGTTGCTTGAAACTCAGCATCGCCAGCCCCTTGTTCTAAAAAACACCCCAATTCTGAAACAAGAGTGCTTCATTGGGTTGTTTCGAAAGGCATTTAGCAACTACGTTTCCCCCGGGTTCAAATAACATTCCTTCATAGACACAGGCTTAGTGAAGTGTCGAGCCAATCGACGCCTTTCCCAGAGCTTCTACCTGAGGAACTTCACATTGAATGCACCGATAAAACTGGACGACAAATACAGCTTGCTCGATGGCTCGGCATTGATGAGCGGCACGCAAGCGTTGCTGCGGTTGCCAATGACACAGATGCGCCTTGATCGAGAGTCCGGGCTCAATACGGCAGCCTTTATCTCTGGCTATCGTGGCTCTCCACTGGGTGCTTACGATCAGCAACTACAACGAGCGAAGAAATTCCTCGATGATCAGGATGTTGTTTTTCAGGCAGGTCTGAACGAGGACCTTGCCGCGACTGCCGTCTGGGGATCTCAGCAAGTGGGGTTATCCGGTAAGTCGACAAGAGACGGCGTGGTCGGATTCTGGTACGGGAAAGGGCCTGGTGTTGATCGGTCAGGAGATGTTCTGAAACACGCGAATGCCGCCGGGACATCAAAACATGGGGGAGTGCTGGCGTTCGCAGGGGATGACCATACGTGTAAGTCATCTTCCATCCCTCATCAATCCGATCAT
>CAZYDV010000273.1:0-8516 GCA_964646405.1 uncultured Granulosicoccaceae bacterium
TTCGAAATGCGCTTGTTCCCCGGTCGGAGACCAGGTCCCACCTGGTTTTTTGTGGGAGTGCGACTCCGTCGAGCGAACATGCCGTGCAGAGAAATCCGACACCTCATAAGCAGAACAACGGCTACTTAATGTGTATGGCGCTAATACCGTCCTTCCGTCATACTTTGAACAGAGCAGGTTCTCATTGCTCCTTATTGTGGATTGAGGCGTTTAAGATAAGAACTGACAACTGCCTGCGCGACAGTGCTAGCAAGCGAGTGGAGCCAAATGGAACTGTTCATCACAAGAACACAATACAGTGCATTGTCTGATATTTATGGCCCTCCTGAAAAAGTTCACTTTATGCTCATGACAAGTTGTCCGGTTGACGGCGGGTGGCTTTTGAGGGGTAGCGAAGAAAGTTTTAACGAACTTCTGTTGGTGATTAGTGAAGAAATCGGCGAGGGGTTTTGTACCAAAAGCAATGCCAGAGCAATGATAGGGGTATGCAAGAAAGTTGATCCAGAATCGCTTGACTGGATTGGGATGTAAACGCTCGTTTTACCGCCCGCAGAATCGAGAAAAATTGCGACCACGCGCGACTCGCAAAGGGAAGTCGCTCATAGAGGTTGCCGTTGTGCGAGGTCAGCCCTGTGCGGAGAAAACGCCGTGTGGGAGTGCGGCACTGCTGACAGCGATCGCCCGACCTGTCTCAGGCTCCAGTACCGCTCATTTTTCCCCGTCGCCGCGCCAGAAACTGCTGATGCGATTGTTCGGTGCCATCGTGAAATGAGCCTGTCCAGTCATCCCAGGGCGTTTCCAGTCCTCCGTAGTTACAGTCGAAATAGCGGTGGTGCAACTGGTGGTGAAAGGTTCCCAGTGGCAACAGCATTTTGCCGCCACGCGCAATACCCTGATATCCGGTGTGGGTGGTAGCGGCAGACAGGGTGAAATAGCTCAGATGAAAGATGATCAGCAGCGGACTTGAGGGTATGACAAAGTGAATCAGTACCGTGCTGAGATAGATCAGGTGTTCAAGCGGATGCATCGAAAGCCCGGACCATGGGCCAACGTTGGTGTTGCGGTGGTGTAGTGCGTGTATGCGCTGATACAAAGCGGTGTGGTGAATCAGGCGATGAATCAGGAAAAAGTGCGTGGTCTCCCACATGGGTAACAGGAAGATCAGCAGCACAAGCCAGATTAAGTCACCCGGCATCGAAAGCGCTGGTGCATAGCCGTTTGCCAGCGCCCACATCATCAATACTTCGTAGGCACTCCAGACGGTGACACCACTGGCCAGGGTCCAGAACAGGTTGTCGTGAACCTGATTGTTGAAAGTGAACACGCGGCTTTTCGTCATCAGTGGCCGTGCGTCAAAGCGATAGTCATCTCCCTGTGCGCGGCGCATATAAAAGTACCAGTGCAGACCTCCGGCCACCAGGCACATCAGCAGCAGATTGCGAAGATAAATCTGCGCGATCCAGCCAAGGGAAAAGTCTGCCGTCTGCGCGAGCTCGGGGTGGAAAAACACGGCGCTGATGATGGCCAGCAGCAAAATGATCAGACGTTCGGAAGCTGGCAGCCAGCCGCGGATCATCCAGCGGCCAATCGCCGGCAGGTCGGGTGGCCAGTTGAAGTAGGGTGAAGGTTTTATTGGCAGTGCCGGAATATAGTGCCACGGGCTTTTGCCACGGCTTTGCCGCGTGCTTGCGCCTTGCGAGTCGCCGGCTGTTGAATCTGCTGATTGAGTCATGATGGGCGAGCGGTCCGTTCTGCAAGAATTTGAGCCGTAGCAGTATATTGTGCATTCCAACAGGCTGTTCTGCAATTTGCGCCCGGCGGGTCTGGAAATTCGCTAAGCTCCAGCTTTTGATACTGATCAGGAAACTCCCGTTATGAAATTCGTACTCATACTGCTTGGAGCAGCTATCCTCTGGTTTATCGCTCAGCAGTTCCTGAACAGCGGTAAGGCCAAGGAAAATATCCAGCTTGGCAAGGAATTTCTTGCAAAGAACAGCCAGTCTGACGGGGTGCAAAGCACGGCTTCCGGGTTGCAGTACCAGGTGCTGCAGGCCGGCACCGGCACCAAACATCCCACAGCCAGCGATAGAGTCAAGGTGCACTACCACGGCACACTGATCGACGGCACAGTATTCGATAGCTCGGTCGATCGTGGTGAACCGATTTCATTTGGTCTGCAGCAAGTCATTGCCGGCTGGACTGAGGGCTTGCAGCTGATGGTGGAAGGTGAGAAAACCCGCTTTTTTATTCCTGCAGACCTTGCCTACGGCAATCGGGCTGCCGGTAAAATAAAACCGGGTTCTACGTTGATTTTTGATGTTGAGTTGATAGGCATTAACGTCGAGTGATGAGGTAGTTGTCAGGCGTGCGCTTGTGCACGCCTGATGATGGCGTCGCAGTCTGTGCCCTTTGGCAGGGTGCCGTAAGCACCGTTATAGCGTGTGCCAAGTCTGGATGCACAAAATGTATCAGCCACCGCTGCAGGTGCATGTTGCACGAGCAGCGCGCCTTGTAGTGTCAGTGCCATTGATTCTGTAATAGATCGCATCTGCATCTCCATGTCGTCGTGGTTGGATAGATCATCCTTGAGCTGATCAATTGAACGATCCAGATTGACGTGGCCGCCGCGCGCCTTGTCCAGTTCCGCAATTAAAGCATCGATCGAATCGGATTCGCGTCCCATGGCACGCATCACATCCAGCCCCATGATGTTGCCTGATCCCTCCCAGATAGAATTCAAGGGCGCTTCGCGATACAGGCGTGGCATGATGCAATCCTCCACATAGCCCGGACCACCATGGCACTCCAGTGCTTCCACCACCAGCGGAGGACAGCGTTTGGTATTCCAGTATTTTGCTACGGTGGTGCCAATACGGGCCAGAGCCGATTCGTATGCCTGTTCGCTATTGTCCATCGCACGTGCCACGCGCAGACCCAGTGCCAGGGCCGCCTCTACTTCCAATGCCATATCGGCCAGTACGTTTTTCATCAGCGGCTGCTCGGCGATGCGCTTGCCGAAAGCCGAGCGATGGCGGGTGTGGTGCAGTGCCTGTACCAGTGCCTGGCGCATGATGCCGGCGGACGACATGGCGCAGTAGAGCCGGTTGCCAGTTACCATATCCATAATGGTGCGGATGCCGCGGCCCTCGTCGCCCAGCATCACACCCCAGGTATCCTGAAACTCCATTTCGGTGGAGGCATTCGACCGGTTGCCGAGTTTGTATTTGATGCGTTGCAGAAACAGATGATTGCGTGTGCCATCGGGTTTCCAGCGCGGGACCAGAAAACACGACAGGCCCGCAGCGTCCGTGCTCGCCAGGACCAGAAAGGCATCGCTCATGGGGGCCGAGCAAAAATACTTGTGGCCGGTAATCAGATAGTCCGCACCCATGCCGATGCCGGCACCCGCGGGGACCGCTGTGGTGGTATTCGCCCGTACGTCGGACCCACCTTGTTTTTCGGTCATGAACATACCGATCATTGAGCCGGTTTTGTCAGCGGCCGCTATATCGCGCGGGTCGTATTGGGTCGACAGCAATCGCGGCATCCAATCGGCTTCGATAGCCGGTGCATGGCGCAGAGCCGGTGCGACGGAATAGGCCATTGCCATTGGGCAATTGATGCCGCCTTCAGGTTGGCAAAACTGATAGAACAGCACCGATTGGGCAACATGCCCGGCGTTGCCTTCGTTGGCCCACGCGAACGTATGCGCCTGGTGAGAAATCGCAAGTTTCATCAAATCGTGATAGGCCGGGTGAAACTCCACCGCATCAAGCCGCATGCCGTAGCGGTCAAATGCGCGTAGCTCCGGGCCATGCCGGTTGGCCTGGTTGGCCAGTTCAAAGGTATGGTCCTGGCCGGCAGCAAGGCCGGCACTCGCCAGATGATCAGAATGAACATCGGCACCCTGCAGCGCCGCCCAGTGGCGCAGCGGGGCATCGTCTCTCCATAAGTCCTGATCACCCATGTGCGGCGGCATGTTCGTGACCGTGTGGGTCGGGAGTTGCTGTTGCGGCTTGAGTGGATTCATCAGGGGTATCCAAAGCGGTGTAAAGAAATTATCTGCCCTGTACCGGGTTCAGGCAATATCTGATGCTGGCAAATACTCAAATTGATGGAGTCTGGAATTTGAAGCCGGGTAAATACGACGCCAGCACCCCGCGAATTTCTGTGCCGCAAGATACGGCCGGCGCCCTGGTCGAAGGCGTGTTGCAGTCACGGGATTGTCCGCAGAGCATCGCCGCAGAAGTGTCTGCGCATCTGGTCGATTCAGATCTGTCCGGTGTGGAATCCCACGGTGTTTGGCGAATTTTGCAGTACGCGCAGTACTATGACAGTGGCTATCTGACGGCGCGATCACTCCCGGCCATCGTGCAGAATGCCGCCGGCGCGTGGCTCGTCAATGGCCACGGCGGCATTGGTATTCCCGCCATGTCCCTGGCCACAAAAGATGTCGTCAAGCGCGCGCAAGCCGACGGTATGGCGGCAATCGCATTGCAGCATGTTGGCCATACCGGCAGGCTGGGAGCGTTTGCCGAGTATGCCGCGAATCAAGGGTGCCTTGCGATCATTATCGGTGGCGGTGGACGCGAGAACTGGCGGCTGGTGGCGCCTTATGGCGGGCGAAAAGCGCTGATGTCGACCAACCCCTATGCGATTGGAATCCCCGGTGGCGAGCGCGGCCCCGTGATTGTCGATTTCGCCACCTCTGCGGCAGCGGCCGGTTGGGTGTACGGTGCTCGCATCGCCGGCACCACGCTGCCCGACGGTATTTTGATCGATAAGGAAGGCAACCCCAGTAACGACCCACAAGCCTACTTCGATGGCGGCGCGATTGTGACCGCTGGTGGGGCGAAAGGATATGCGTTGTCAGTGGCTGCTGAAATGATTGCCGAAGCGATGCTGGGGCCGGCCACCACCGAGTGCAACTGGCTGATACTGGCACTCAGATGCAGCCTGTATCGCGAGCCGACCGCTATGCAAAGTATCGCTGAAGACATATTGGCGGAATTTCGCAGTTGCCCGCCTGCACCGGGTTTTGAAAAGGTAGAGATACCCGGTGAGCGCGAGGCTGGCGCGCGCAAAAGAAATTGCGATCAGCCGATCAGTATGCCGGTTAAGACGTGGGAGCAGATGCGGGAGCTTGCGGGGGAGTCCGGGGTGGTCGTTGGTTGAACGAAGCGATAACTGCGAGGGGCCATAAGCGACAGCACATGTACCGAAACTAAATTGCGATGGTATATGCGCCTTGCGGCTCATGGCCCCTACGGATGTGTATTGTCATGAGGTGGCTAAATGCGATTCGCGTTTTTCGTAGGGTGTCGTGAGGGGTCGAGGTTTATTGAAATGATTTTCGCTTCACCAGGGCGTAGATTGTCAGCAATAAAAAAAACGCCAGTGCCGGCAGTAGTATGTAGTCGAGCCAGCCGACGACTGCCGACAGGCCGACTGCGCTGAGTATCACAACCAGTATCGGGGTGAAGCAACATAGCGCGGCGATGATGGTCCCGATGATGCCTGTTTTTAGAAGCTTTGATTGATTCATCGCGCCTGTGATGCCTCGTTTATCTGATCAATGATGCTTTGCACTTCAGGGACTCTGGACGGGGTGCTGTAGACTCGGCAACAGACACTGGCGCCTTTCGGCTCTCCTGTTACATCTGCGCCATTGATCAGTATGGTGGGGGAGCCCCAGCCGCGCAGTGACTCCGGGCAGTCGGGGGCGAGGATGTCAATCTCGTCGAAGGTCAAATTGTCGAATGTGTTGACGGCTGCGGTCAGATTTTCTCTGGCGGGTTCGGCCAGCGGGCAGTCGCTGAATGCGAGAAACTGTATGTTCACAGGAGAGCCTCCGTAGTGTTTCGAGGGGCAATTGATTTACACGTGTGGTGGGTCGGCGAGATGGTATATTTGCGATAGCCTATGTCGTTGCGTATCATCCGACCTTGGGATTCTGTTCGTTCAAAAAATCCTGTTGTGAATTTCGAACCTAAATACCGCTTCGTTGGCTGCGCTTAGTGGCGACTAGCGCGCAGCCTCCAACAGGCCAAAGAGCTCCAGATTCGGCTTCCCGTCGGAAAATGGAGAGATCACTTTAAGACCACCGTAACTGAATTCGTTTTGCAGATCTTCTGAGATAAGTATGCTGCAACCGGCACTTTCTGCTGCGCTGAGCACCAGACCATCCCAGTAGGAAGCTGCTCCGGATTCAGCAAGATTTAATGCAGCAAAAACATTGTCTTCAGAGTAGCCGAATGGTTCGAATAGTGTGCTAACCGATTCGACAACCTGCCTGGCAGTGGATGGATCTTGCTTCAATTTTCGAGTCAATACCGTGTACAGCTCGCCAAGTACCTGGAGCCCGACTTTAGCGTTTGACAGTTTGCTCGCCAACATGAATAAATCTGTCGAGATTCGTTGCTTTACGGGGTCTCTCGAATCCTGCGTGTAGACAAGAATGTTTGTGTCAATGGACACTATCACCGGGTGTGCAATTCGTCGCGGGTCCACGGGCTGTCTGACGCCCAGCCTTGCCCGCCGATTTTGAGGAGTCTTTCCATCGCCTGTCTGCGCGCAAACTCCGTTTTTTCAACGCGTTCAGTTTGCTCAGCAATTTGCACTGCGCGTGCAATTGCCTCGGTAACACCGATTCCCTGGGCGTTTGCGTACCTGCGTACCAGGGATTCTACTTCCTCGTTTTTGATACTCAGACCCATCGGCGTATTCTATAAAAAAGACGATATTCTAGAATAGTGGATCCCAGCCGATCTGTAAAGTCCCCTTGTCACGCTGTGCGCCAGCAGCTAAAGGGTTGCAAATCAGCGATAAATCATGTGTTTAGGAAAGGGGCTCTTAAATCGATTTGTTGCTCTTTGCGGTATTTGTAATCACCACTGAACCTCGAGTTTCTGCACGCCACGGAAAACCAGTGTGGGCAGATAGTTCCAGTCCTGATCGTCTACCAGGCGCATATTGGGCAGGCGTTTGGTCAGTTGTTCCAGTATGACGCGCATTTCAAGCCTTGCCAGTGGTGCGCCCATGCAAAAGTGTGCACCGAGGCCGAGGCCCAGATGTTTCTTCGCGTTCTTGCGTGTGGCATCGAACTTTGCGCCGTTTTCGAACATGTCTTCATCGTGATTGCCGGAGCCCATCATCATCAGGATTCTGGAACCTTTGGGTAGGTCGATACCGCCGAGGGTTGTATCGCGGGTGGTGATTCTGCGCCAGGCGAAAATGGATGAATCAATGCGCAGTATTTCTTCCACGGCGTTTGCGATCAGCTCGGGTTTTTCGCACAAGAGCTCCCACTGAGCGCGATCAGTTAACAGATGGCGCAGGCCGTTGGCCGACGCTTGCGTGGTGGTTTCGTGGCCAGCGAACTGCATCAGGAACATCACGTTGTATAGATAATTGATGGTGAAAAGGCCTGGGTCTTCTTTGTGTATGCGGACCATATCGCCAAGGTAGTTATCGCCGGGGTTATCAACGGCGCGATCGACCAGGTCTTTGGTGAACTGCCAATGTTCGCCCATGCCGCGCATCATGGCGATTTGCTCGGCATCGGTGGCATAACCCCAGTTGACGATGGCGCGATCGGAGCCAAGCTTTTTGACGAACACGGCATCTTCATCGCGTGCACCGAGAAACAAGAATATCGCCAGCGCCGGTACTTCATACAGTATCTGTGAAACCAGTTCGGCGCAGCCGTCGTCGATAAAGCGGTCGATGTAACGATCGACAATCTCGCGAATTTGATCTTCCATCTGGCTGACGCGCTTTGGCGTGAAAGCGTTGCCAAATATCTTGCGATGGTGTTTGTGTGTATCGGCTGCCTCGTCCACCAGGGAGGGTTCTATGCCTAGATTCTGCTCGTCGCGTACCTTTGCCGCAGCCGGGCAGATTGGTGTGACGGGATGGCGGGCGTTTACTGGCGAGAAGGTATCCGGGTCGCGGTAGACCGTGGCGATATCGTCGTACTTCAGTACCACCCAGTAGTTGTACTGCGGGCTGTAGAAAATCGGCTCTTCGCTGCGTGCCTTCTCGAAAAAGCTATAGGGGTTTTGCAGGTAGTGTTCGGAGAAAGGCTTGAAGGCCTCAGCCACGGGGCTTGCCGGACAGCGGCTGGTTGGAGCAATCGTATCGGTCGGATCTGACTGGAACATGCCGTAGCTTGAGTTTTCTGTCATGGCTGGGGTTTACCGATGCGGAATGGATCAACAATCCAAACGTATAAACTGGAGTTGACAAATTGTCAATTGCTGGCTAAAGTTGACAAAAAGTCAACCGCGACAGATGTAAATGCATGTCATCTCACGTAAGCCATTTCGCGATGCAGCTTTGCGATATCCGAACTCACGATTGGCGATCGAGGATTGTTACCGGGTGTTGCGTAGTGGGGCGTTTAATACGCCCGATGAACTGCGTCAGGTATTTCCGTCGCTGGACAACTTCAGGTATCGCGATAAATGGTGGGTGATCGATATTAGTGGCAACCGGCTTCGATTGCTGGCATTCAT
>CAZYDV010000274.1:0-8490 GCA_964646405.1 uncultured Granulosicoccaceae bacterium
ATTCGAGCAGACGCTGGCTACCTTGTACGAGGCAGGCAAAGTAACCGATGCAGTGATCGCCAGCAGCGAGGCGCAGCGCGCGGCCATGTGGAAGCTGCGCGAGAGCGCGCTCGAGGGCAATGTTGGCGCCGGTCCGGCGGTGCGCGCCGACATCTCATTCCCGCTCGACCAGATCCAGTCATTCGCCGATCAGATGGAACACAGGCTCGCCGAGATTGCACCTGCCGCCATCCCGCGTTACATCGGCCACCTCGGCGATGGCAATCTGCACTATGCCATCGCGCTGGGCCCCGATCGATACTGGGACGAAGCCCTCGCCGAACAAGTAGAGCAACTGCTATTGGAGACCGTCGTCGCCTGCAATGGCTCGATCAGTGCCGAACACGGCATCGGCAGCACCAAGGTAGACCAACTTGCCCGCTTCAAAGATCCGGTGGCATTGCACACCATGCAGCTGATTAAAAACGCACTCGACCCACTGGGCATCATGAATCCGGGTAAAATACTGGCGGCTCAGCCCGCGGGCTAGCGCCAGTTCTGGCCCACTGATGGAAACTCGTCGATAAAGTGCCACTCTCTCCGTTTCGAAAATTCAGCGTCCAGCAATGGGGACGACTGAAAGACAATACGCCGGTGCCGCTCACCGAGACCGAATTGCGCGAACTTCGCGGCATCAACGAGCGCGCCTCGATAACCGAAGTACAGGACGTCTACCTGCCCCTGAGCCGACTGCTCAGCTACTATGTGGAATCCGTCCAGACGCTGAATCGCCAGACCGCGCGCTTCCTGCAGGACGACACACCGAAGGTGCCGTTTATCATCGGTGTCGCCGGCAGTGTCGCCGTGGGAAAAAGTACCAGCTCGCGAATCCTGCAGACACTGCTGGCGCGCTGGTCCGGTCATCCGCGCGTCGATCTGATCACCACCGATGGATTTTTGCACCCCACCGCCGAGCTCGAGCGGCGCGAGCTGATGCACCGCAAGGGATTTCCGGAGAGTTACGACCGGCGTGCACTGCTGAATTTCATCTCGGATATCAAAAGCGGCAAGCGCAACGTGAAGGCGCCGGTCTATTCACATTTGCTTTACAACATTGTGCCTGGCGAGTTTAGCGTGGTCGATCAACCCGACGTGCTGATCGTAGAAGGCCTCAATGTACTGCAAACCGGTGCTGCCGCTGCCGATGAACCGCAGATTTTCGTCTCCGACTTTTTCGACTTTTCAATTTACGTCGACGCCGAAGAATCCGTCATCCAGAAATGGTATGTCGATCGATTTCTGGAACTTCGAAAGCGCGTGTTCAATCAGCCCGGCGCCTACTTTTCACACTTTGCGAACCTAAGCGAAACACAAGCCATCGACACCGCATCGGAAATCTGGAATTCGATCAACTGCGTCAACCTGTACGAGAACATACTGCCCACCAAACAGCGAGCTGACCTGATTCTGCACAAGGATGCCACACATGCAATTGATGGCGTGCAGCTGAGAAAACTGTAGAATTCCGCGTAATCAATTTCGGAAGATCAATATGCTGAAAGGTATCCCGTCAATCCTGAACGCCGATCTTCTGTGGGTGTTACGAGCCATGGGCCACGGCGATGACCTGGCAGTTGTGGATCGAAATTTCCCGGCCACAAGCGTTGCCAGCGAAACCGTCACCGGCAAGCTGATCCGAATCGACGGCGCCAATGATAATCAGGCGATCGCCGCCATCGTCGAATTGATGCCGCTGGATACCTTCGTGCCGAGCTCATTGCATCATATGCAAGTGGTGGATGAGCCGGACACGGTGCTGGACGTACACCGAGAAGTTCAGGCAATTTGCAGTGCAGCCCATGGCGACACCATCGCGATGGAATCGATCGAGCGGCACGAATTTTACCAGCGTGCAAAAAAGACATTTGCCATCGTGCAAACCACCGAAGACAGACCCTACGGCTGCTTTATACTTAAAAAGGGCGTGGTTTTCGATTAAGCGCCAGCGCTGAGCTCAAACCCACCCACCCGGGCTGACGTCAGCAACTCGGGTTTAAATTCCACGCCATGACCCGGTTGCTCGGGCGCGACGATTCTGCCGTTCACCGGCACCACCGGATCGACCCAGATATCGTCATTCCAGTCCATGTACTCGGCATAGCTTGCGTTCGGGATGGAGGCGAGCACATGCACCGTCAGCTCGTGAAACAGATGTGGCGCGATGGTGATGCCCCAAGTCTCGGCGACCGCGGCAATCTTGCGCAACTCGGTCAGACCACCGCGCTGATGATCAGGTTGTAGAATCGGCGAAGACGGCGTGGTGAAAAACGGCCGCATGTCAAAACGTGTGAAGTGACTTTCACCGCCGACGACGCGAGTTTTCAGTGCGGCCGCGGTGCGTTGATAGCCCGCGAAATCCTCACAGACCACCGGCTCTTCCAGCCAATAGGGGTCATACTCATCGATGTGTCGGCCCGCCTGTATCGCGGTGTCTGCACTCCACCCCATGTTCACATCGATCATGATCTCAATGTCATCTCCCATGGCCTCGCGCATGGCTGCCACGTTGGCGACATCCTCACGCCAGGGCCGCAAGTGCGCCACCTGCATTTTGATCGCCGACAATCCCATATCAGTAAATTGCCGCGCGCGTTCAATCATCCCGTCACGCCCCAACCCTCGCCAGCAACCCGACCCATAGGCCTCGACGTCCGCCCGACAATTGCCCCATAGCCGATGCAGCGGCAACCCGGCACGTTTTCCAACAATATCCCACAACGCGACGTCAACTGCCGACATGGCCCAGGTGGTGATACCGGCACGCCCGACCCAATAGGTGGACTGCCAGAGCGTCTGCCAAATCCCCTCGATTTCGGTTGCATCGCGACCCAGTATTTTTGGTGCGATCATCTCTTTCATGCATTCATTCAGTGTGTGCAATCCACCACTGAGCGGCTGCAGATAGCCCATCCCAACGATGCCGCCTGCGGTTTCGATTTGCAGCACCAGAAATTCACGCTGACTCGGGGGAATAATGCCCGCAGCCGGAGCCTCACCAGCCCACGGTACTTCAAGCAACGTCGTTCGCACAGCGGTAATGGTGGTATCAGTCATCTTATTCAGGCCTGTGGAAAGTGTTTTAGCCAGTGTTCGGCAATATCGATTCGACGCGTCAGCCAGACGCCGGATCGCGCGGCGACGTAGTCCAGAAATCGACGCAGGGCCATGGCTCTGCCCGGTCGGCCGACAAGACGGCAATGCAAACCGACTGACATCATTCGCGGCGTCTGCTCGCCCTCGTCGTAGAGCATATCGAAGGTGTCGACGAGATACTGATAGAACTGCTCGCCGGCGTTGAAGCCCTGTGGCGTGGCAAAACGCATGTCATTGACATCCAGCGTATAGGGCACCATGAGCTGCGGGCGCGCATAGTCGTTGCACCAGTAGGGCAATTCATCGGCGTAGGTGTCGGCGCAATAGACAAAGCCCCCCTCCTCGCTGACCAGCCGAATGCTGTTCGGGCTGGTGCGGCCGATATAGGCACCCAGTGGCCGGCTGCCAGCAACACGCGTGTGGATGTCAATCGCACGCTGCAGATGTTCGCGTTCGATAGCTTCGTCGACGTGCTGATAGTCGATCCACCGATAGCCGTGTGTAGCGATCTCCCAGTTGGCCGCAAGCATCGCATCAACCGCCGGCTGGTTGCGCTCCATCGCCATCGCGACACCATAGACGGTGACCGGAATTTTGCGCTCGGTGAATAGTCGGTGCAGTCGCCAAAAACCCGCTCTGGAACCATATTCATAGATCGATTCCATGTTTATGTGCCGCGCGTCAGGTATCGCCTCGGCGCCGACAATCTCTGATAGAAATTTCTCCGACGCCGGATCGCCGTGCAGGATGCAGTTCTCACCGCCCTCTTCATAATTGATGACAAACTGCACGGCAATACGTGCGTTGTCGGGCCACTGCACCGAGGGCGGCGTCTGACCGTAGCCGATCATATCGCGCGGGTAGTTGTTGTCAGTCATCAATAATGTATCCGAGTGGTGTTCAGGCGCTGATCAGATCGCCGAGACGAAAGTGCACGATCTGATAGACCTGCCCGATGGCCTCGCTTATTTCAGCGTCGATATCATTGTTGCGGCGCCGCTCGAGTTCTGCAAAGACCGACTCGACACGCTGGTGTAGACGAACCGCGACAATACCGGGAAAGCCAAATCGATTCATGTAGTGATCGTTCAGTGCGCGCATCTGCTGCAGTTGGGCCGCGGGCAGGCGATTCAGACTCAGGCGCCCCTGCTCGGCGTTGCTCTCGGCAGTCAGAGTGCCCGCCTGTGCCTCTTCGCCGGCAAACTCGGGATGCGCGCGCAGCAACGCCAACTGGCGCTCGCGCCCCGACGCTTCGACAATCTCGCGCATACAGTGCTCCAGCGCATCAACATCGTCGAACGGCCTCATTGAGACGGCCTGTTCAGCCACCCATGGCGAGTGCTCGTAGACCCCACCCAAAAGCCCGATGAATTCACCAGCCGGCATCGCGTTGAGCGCTGCAACTGTGGTCTGCACGCTCATAGTGATTGCAGCGTATCGTACAGAGAGGCGACGACGCTGACCCCTTCCGCAGGCGGATTGGCACGCGCCTCGTAGCGTCGCTGCGAGGGCAGCCGCGTGCCGTCCTGGGCGAGAATTTCGGCAAACAGTTTTTCCGCGTGTGGCAATGCACCGCTGTTGCCATTGCGCGTCGGATCGATGGCGATCATGAATTCTCCACCCGACGACGGGCCGCCATCGGGTATATCGTCGCGACTGGCCTCAAAGCTCAGCACGTCGCCGATCAGCGAGCCGGCCAGCAACTCGACCATCATCGCGATGGCCGCACCCTTGTGTCCGCCAAACGGCAACTGTGCACCGGCCAGTGCCGCCGTCGGGTCGTTGGTCGGCTGGCCCTGCTGGTCAATCGCCCAGCCATCCGGAATCTGTTGACCGTCGCGCTCGTGCAACTGAATTTCACCGCGCGCACTGGCGCTGGAAGCCTGATCGAAAATCACCGCCGGCGCGTTTTCACGCGGCCAGCCAAACGCCATCGGATTGGTGCCATACAGCGGTTTGATACCGCCCGCCGGCGCGACAAAACTCTTGGCACTGACGAAGGCAAACGCGACGAGCCCCCAATCAGTCAGTCGCTCAATCTCCGGCCACAGCGCCGAGAAGTGATAACTGTCGGTCACCGCCAGCGCGGCAATGCCCTGTGATTTTGCCTTGGCGGCCAGCGGCTCGGCGCCGACTTCAAGCGCCAGAGGTGCGAATCCATTCTGACCATCGACGTGCACCACCGCCGGTGCGAGATCTCGCACCACCGGCACCGCATCGCCGCTGACCTTGCCGCTTTTGAGCGAGGCACAGAACCCGGGAATTCGAAACAGGCCGTGCGATTTGCAGTTATCGCGCTCAGCGTTGGTGACGGTTTCGGCCACCGCCCGAGCCTGCTCTGCCGAGGCGCCACTGCGTGACAGACACCCAAGAGAAATTTCGTAGACTTTTTCAAGTGAAATAAAGACGGGATCGGTCATGGGCATTTGCGCTGCAGTGAGGATTACCTGCATTTTATCCGCAAGCCCGCCGCTGCGACAGCAATCCCGCACAACGGCTTGTTTTTTACTTCTTTACGTGGCGCAGCATGCGTTTGCGCTTGCGTTGTTGCCGCGGTGTGAGCTTGTTGCGAATATGCTTGTAAGGGTTGTCACTGCCTTTGAAATCGATCCGCACCGGGGTACCGAACAGTTTCAGTTCGCTTTGGTAGAAATTGCCCAGATAACGCTTGTAGGCTTCCGGCACCCGCTCTGTCTGGTTGCCGTGCACGACAATGATCGGCGGATTGGAGCCGCCCTGATGCGCATAGCGCAGCTTGATGCGTCGCCCCTGCACCAGCGGCGGCTGATGTCGGGTGACCGCGTACTCGAGCATGCGTGTCAGTGTCGGCGTATTCATGTCAATCATCGCCGATTCATAGGCCCGATTGGCCAGGCCAAACAGCTTGCCCACGCCTGTGCCGTGCAGCGCAGAAATAAACTCGATGCTGGTGAACGACAGAAACTCCAGCCGTCTGGATATATCGTTCTTGATTAGCTCACGCTGTTCGCCGGGCAGACCGTCCCACTTGTTTACCGCCACAATCAGCGCGCGCCCCTTGTCAATGACATAACCGAGCAGGTTCAGATCCTGATCGGTGATGCGTTCGGTCGCATCCAGCAACAACACGCAGACATTGCACTCATCGATCGCCTGCAGCGTTTTGATCACGCTAAATTTCTCGACCTTCTCAGTCACCCGGCCACGACGCCGCACGCCGGCAGTGTCGATCAGCGTGTACTGCTGACCATCGCGCTCGAACGGTATCGCAATGCTGTCGCGGGTGGTGCCGGGCAGATCGAAAGCGACGACACGCTCCTCGCCTAAAAATCGATTGATTAATGTCGACTTGCCGACATTGGGCCGCCCCACCACCGCCAGACGCAGACCGGTGTCCTGCTCGTCGGGCTCGGCGGCATCGGTATCGAGCGACAACAACTCACCCAGTGCCGACATCATCTTGTGCAGACCGCGATTGTGGGCCGCCGCGATACATGCCGGATCGCCCAGCCCCAACGCAAAAAACTCAGCGACGATCTGCGATTCGTCGAGCGTGTCGGTCTTGTTGATTGCCAGCAGCACCGGCCGACCGGTGCGACGCAGCGTCTCTGCGATATCGAAATCGGTCGGTGTGACACCCTCTCGGCCATCGACGAGAAATATCACTGCGTCGGATTCTTCAACGGCTTGCCAAGACTGCTGTTGCATGCGCGTGTCCAGCACTTCGGACTCGCCATTCAAGCCACCGGTGTCGATGGCGATGTACGGAAACTCACCCAACTTGCCATCACCGTATTTCCGATCGCGGGTCAAGCCGGCAAAATCTGCGACCAGCGCGTCGCGAGAGCGGGTCAGTTTGTTGAACAGCGTGGACTTGCCGACATTGGGGCGCCCAACGAGGGCGATCACGGGTTTCATCGGCGGCAGTGTATCCCAATCACCTGCCGTTTGTCGGTTAAAACTCCGCGTTGCGGCGGCCATCATGTAGCATGGCAGACAACGCCATCCCACGGCCGGAGTCCGTCTTGCCACACGAGCCAGAACGCCAACAGCAGTTGGCCAACGCCATCGCCGATTGCCGCGATGATTTGATCGATCTGACCTGCGCACTGATCGCGGTACCCACCCTCAATCCACCGGGCACAGGCTACGCAGAGATTTGCGACTTACTGGAAAATCGCCTGGCGCCGTCCGGCTTTGCGATCGAGCGCGTACGCGCGACCGGTGCACTGGGCGACAGCGACACACACCCCCGCTGGAATCTGATCGCGCGCCATGAAGGCGAATACAGTGGCGAGTGCGTGCACTTCAACTCCCACACCGACGTCGTGCTCGCCGGCGAGGGTTGGAGCTACGATCCATGGGTCGGCACGGTGGTCGATGATCGCATTTACGGCCGTGGCAGTTGTGATATGAAAGGTGGTCTGGCCGCCTCGATCATCGCCGCCGAATGTTTCATACGCTGCTATCCCGACTATCGCGGTGCAATCGAGATATCCGGCACCTGTGACGAGGAATCCGGCGGTTTCGGCGGCGTGGCCTATCTGGCCGAACACGGCTGGTTCGATCCGCAACGCGTCCAGCACGTGATCATTCCGGAGCCCCTGAACAAGGACCGCATTTGCCTTGGGCATCGCGGTGTCTGGTGGGCGCAGATAGAAACCCACGGCCACATCGCACATGGCTCGATGCCGTTTCTGGGCGACTGCGCCATCCGCCACATGGGCTCGGTCATCGAGGCGATGGAGCGCGACCTCTACCCGGCGCTCGCCAGTCGCCGCACCGCTATGCCAGTGGTGCCGGACGGCGCTCGCCACTCGACGCTTAACATCAACTCGATGCACGGCGGACTGGCAGAACCTGAAGCCGATTACACCGGCCTGCCATCGGCGCTGGTCGCCGATCGCTGCCGAATGGTGATCGACCGCCGCTTTTTGATCGAGGAAGATCTCGACGACGTGCGCAACGAAATCCGTGACATGCTCGAACAGTTGAAAAATGATCGCGCGCGTTTCGACTACGAGATAAAGGAGCTTTTTAATGTGCTGCCAACAATGACCGACAAGTCTGCTCCGGTCGTCGGTGCAGTGGCCGGCGCCATCGAAAGTACCCTCGGCGTGACACCGGACTATGTCGTCTCACCCGGAACCTACGATCAAAAGCACATCGATCGCATTGGCCGGCTCAAGGACTGCATCGCCTATGGCCCGGGCATTCTCGATCTCGCTCATCAGCCGGATGAATACGTCGGCATTCAGGACATGATCGACTCGGCTCAGGTGATGAGTCGTGCGCTGGTCACGCTGCTGACACCCGCGGCGTCCTAACAGGGTGTTGAAAAACGTCATGAGCGAAGGACTGAGTAGGCAAATGACCAGG
>CAZYDV010000275.1:0-8486 GCA_964646405.1 uncultured Granulosicoccaceae bacterium
ACAAACGACGCGGGTCCGGAAACATCGTGCCAAGTACCTTTGGCACCGGCATTGACTGGCTTTCCAATGATAGTGACACGTGATTGATTGCCCGCGCAGTTCCGCGCGATCAATGTCAATAAAAACCAGGAAAAAATATCGCCACATCGCTGGTTGTCATTGATCCAGAGTCAATCTCAAAAATCCATCGACGGTGGCTCAAACCAATTGGTTAACGCCAGGCCGCCATCAACCACAATGTTGGTGCCGGTGACATAGCCCCCCATTTTGTTCGACAGTACCGCCAATGCCATCGGCGCGAGATCATCAGCCACCCCGAGCCTGCCGAGAGGGATATTTTTGGCCAGCGCCGGGTCGGCGACAAATCCTCCTGCGGCGATTGCACCTGGCAGCATCGCATTTGCGCGAATACCGTATTGCCCCAGGCTGCGTGCAAACTCTTTCACCATCATATCCATGGCGCCTTTGGCTGAACTGTAGTGTGGTAGATTGCGTGGTGTCATGGAGTGCAATGATGTCAGCAGCAGCAAGCGACCTTTAATGCCTTTTTCAATCATCTGTCGCGCAAACTCACGGCCGAGGAAAAACGCGGCGTCCACATTGACCGTATGCATGCTGCGCCAGGTTTCATCATCCACACCGAACAGATGATCTTTTTCATGGCGCGGTGGTGATGCGCTGTGGACGAAACTATCGATGTGGCCAAGCTGCGCTAGCGCATCATCGTATAAGCGCTGGCATTCATCACGACGGGCGAGGTCGCCCGTCCAGGCAATAGCCCGGCCGGGTCCTGTTGCGTTCGTCACGGCCTCCTGTACGGTGTGTGCATTGATATCGGCGAATACCGTATCGACACCTTCGCGAACCAGCGCCTGCGCGATGGCCCGCCCGATTCCATTGCCTGCGCCGGTTACTACGGCTGTTTCGCCTGGCTCGAATAGTTGCATTGTGATTCCCCCGAAAAGTGACGTGATCATACTGTACTTACCAGCGGGCAACTTTTCACGTCAACTTGTAAAACAGGCTTGAGCGCCACGCCCTCAACAATGGCATTGCCAGGACCCCGGTCGGGCGCGCTGCAAACAATTGCACTAAAATCCAGCCCCGTAGAGGAGGCTTTGCATGACCTGGCGATTTGTGGCCGCAATGGCGGTATTGATTAACCTTTGCGCGACACTTCCAGACATCGAAGCGGCACCGCGCACGGGCTATGTTCTGATAGACGCGAACAGCGGTAGACAACTGGCCGCACAATCAGAGAACATGGCATTTATACCTGCATCGACGATGAAGCTTGTGACCATGCTGTCGGCACTGGATCATCTGGGCCCGGATCACCGCTTCGAAACATCGCTATCAGCCACCGGCAAGATTAGTGGTTCTTTACTGGAAGGTGATCTCGTGCTGCGGGGAAATGGTGATGTCGAACTGGATCTTAACGATCTCATGCGTATGGGCCTGGCGCTTCGCCAATGGGGGATTCGCAAGGCAAGTGGCCGATTTCTGGTCTCGGACAATGCGTTTTTACGCGTTAATGAAATTAATCCAGACCAACCCGCGGACGCTCCCTACAACGCGGGCGTAGGTCCGCTGTCGCTGGCCTTTGGGCGGGTCACCCTGCGTTCGCACAATAATGGCAGCGCCTACGCCAATCCTGAATTGATTGAACGCGGCCCTGCCTGGCGCATCGCATCCCGTGCCAGTCGCGCGCGCGACATACCCGTTCGTGATGTGGGTATGCACGCGGCTCACAGCCTGCGCAGAATCGCCAGTGAACTCGGTATAGAACTGCCCATGCCGCAAAGGGGCACCCTTAAGGCTCAGAGGCGAAAGATTGCCACGATACAGAGTAAATCCCTGGTCGATATGATCGAGGGCATGATGGTCTACTCCAACAATCAATTAGCTGAAACCATAGGCCTTGCTACTGCCAACACGCTCAAACCCGGGCCTCAATCACTGGCTGAAAGCTCTGCGATCCTTTGGAATGATCTTGTAATGCGGTTGCCGGAAACTGACTGGCAGGGATTTACTATCACCAACCATTCGGGTCTCGATTCCAAAGCGCGCGCCACGCCAGTACAGCTCGCCGCATTGCTGGAATACGGATTGGCTCGTCATCAGTTACCCTATTTGCTCCCGGCCAACGCCTGGTCTGGATCATTGTCTCGACGGCTCGTTGAAAAAGGGCGCCTGCAGCGAGTCTGGGCCAAGACTGGCTCTATCGATTTCGCCACAGCACTTGCGGGCTATTTGCTACCAAAGACTGGTGGACTGTGGCTGTTTGCGATCATTAGCGACGACCCGGAACGGCGCGCTATCTATGACGCCATGCCCGAACCCGACGCCGAGATACTTAGAGAGTCCCGACGCTGGGAGCGTGAGATCAAAGCGCAACATGATGCCATTCTACGTCAATGGATCAGGTAGCTGTTCAGCCTGCGTGACTGGGCGTCACCGTCGTACCCGTGGGCAGTGTCGGTTGTGCGCTAATAGATAGGTATAAGATGGTGGGTTGCTACAACCCCAAAAGCGGAATTACACATGGCAAAAACACCTGCACACAAATGGACATTTCGGGCACGATTTCGACGGCACGCTTTCGGCTGGAAATCTCAGCCGGCGATCAAACGCATCAAAGAGGCCGTATCGGAGATCAAAAAAGTCAACCGCTCGAATCCCGAGCTCGCTGCTGAAGGAGCGGTACTGTTTATTGAGAAATTGTCTCCTGCCATCGAGCATGTGGACAGTTCTTCCGGCGCAATCGGCAACACCGTTTACAAAGCAGTAGAAGACCTTGCGGCGATTATTGCGAAGGCACCGGCGTCAATCGATACCCGTCAAAAATGGCTTGAACGATTATTCGAGGCCAGTGCCGAAGACCAGATTCCCTATATTGAAAATCTGGCTGAACACTGGGGAACCCTATGTGCCGGCACCGAGCTCGCGTCGGGTTGGGCCGACGATCTCATGGGTGCGACGCGGATGG
Source organism: uncultured Granulosicoccaceae bacterium (assembly GCA_964646405.1). Classification (GTDB taxonomy): domain Bacteria; phylum Pseudomonadota; class Gammaproteobacteria; order Granulosicoccales; family Granulosicoccaceae; genus CAKZSB01. The sequence goes on from CAZYDV010000275.1 coordinate 2,990, forward strand.
CGCTGTCGCCTGACAAAAATCTTCGCGGGCATTTTCACGGTACCGCAGCGTGTCTGAGTTCACTCTACTCGGCGGAACGTTTTGGTGAATTGATCGAGTTATTGAAAGATACTGACTTCTGGCACTATAGACGGTGGTCGGGGATCGCAATGGCTGCGCAGGGCAATTACAATGATGCGATCCGCTTTGCCGAAAAGAGCAGAAGCCGGTGGTCCAGTGATCACGACATCGATCAACTTTGCGAACAATGGCTTCTCACTGCAGGCAACGTTGATAAGGCCTATTCCAATTATGGTCTGTCGGCAAATCGAGCCGCTACCTACACCGCCTGGTTTCGAAAGGTAGCAAAAAAATACCCGGGCAAATCGCCACAAACCATCCTGCAGGATCTAGTTGAGCACACACCGGGGGAGGAAGGCAAATGGTTTGCCGCCGCCAAGGATGTGGGATTGTATGACGAGGCAATTGCACTGGCCAACAGCAGCCCGTGCGCACCGCAAACACTCACACGTGCCGCTCGTGACTTCGAGACCAAAAATCCTCAGTTCGCCGTCGATGCAGGGCTGGCGGCGCTGCGTTGGCTGAGTGAAGGTTACGGCTACGAAATCACCACGGCTGACCTGGTCGACGCTTACACTCACACGATGAGTGCAGCTTCTAATGCCGGCTGCGTCGATCAGGTGCGACAGCGTCTGCTCGAGCGGCTCGCGAATCAGCAACCCGGTGACGATTTCTTTAGATCTGTGATTGAGCGTCGAATTGAGCTGGATAGGCACAACTAACGACGCGCAGGATTTATGCAACAGGGTGGAGACTCACTCACGGGTGATTGATTAAAGCGAGGGAAAACTCGCCGATAGCAATGCTTAAGACACCCGGAATAGTGTGGTCCGCGTTGAGTAAACTCAAAACTACTTCAAAGATTGTTACCGGATCACTTGCGGGTGTGATGTGCGTATCACTATTGGTCTGGCAAGCCGCAAACAAAGGCAGTTCAACGCCCATTGATGCAGAACCTGCAATCGGGGCGGCCACGGCCTCAGACTGGACCGCATTGCCAGACATCAAAAACGCCCGATTCGAGGCCAGCGCTGTCCAGTACCAGGGCGACGTCTACGCCTTCAACGGATTTGGACAGAGTATCAAGGTCGAGCCGACGGTCGAGAAGCTGGACGCCGACACACTCACGTGGTCGGTCATCAGCGAAACCTCGATCGACCTGGGCAACGCTGTTACCCACAATGGCATTGTATTGAATGGCAATGAAGTCTGGATTATCGGTGGCAGGGTTGGCAACCACCCCGGGCCTGTCACCGCAAATGTCTGGAAGTTTAACCTCGATAGCCGTGTCTGGAGTGCCGGGCCTGCCTTACCCGTACCCGGGGCTGCGGGAGGTGCGGCGCTGGTAAACAATCGCATTCACTGGTTCGGAGGCCTCGATACGGTTTCTCAATGCGATGTTGATAATCACTTTTTGTACGACCTGAATAACCCCTCTGACGGCTGGCAGGATATCTCCTCCATTGCCCCGATGCCGGTGCCGAGAAACCATTTTGCAACCGTAGTACTGGATGGTTTGATCTATGCTATGGGCGGGCAGTTCACACACGACGGATGCGGGCCTGGTACACCGGATACAGAGCTCTCACACGTGTTTGATCCAGCCACCAACACCTGGAATCAGATCGCAAGCCTTCCCGCCGTGCAGTCACATACCGAGCCTTCTACTTTCGTACACCAGGGGGCAATCTACATGATAGGTGGCGCGACGATGGGTACGACGGTTTTCCGCTACGACCCTGCAATAGACCGATGGGATAGTGTCGCGCAGTTGCCCCAACCGTTGCTGGCACCCGTTGCGCGCGTGTTGAATAACGAACTCATTGTCAGCTCGGGTGGTGCGCCAGCGATCGTCCCTTCTTTCAAAACCTATAAAACCGATATGACACCATTGCTGTTGCCTGGAGGGCAGAACTCGCAGGATGCAGACGAGCCGAGCGATAGCTCAACGAACGATACCGGTACTGGTGGTGGAGACGCCCAGGAACCGCCTGAAGAGGGTGACTCAAATGTCTCAGACGCTGAAACGGAAACTGACGAGCAAAACAACTCAGACCTCGACACCGATAGCAACAATTGCGATTACAGCAATGCAGACGCTAGTAGCGGATGGGGCTGGGATCCGGTAGCACTGGTATCCTGTCCGCCGCTGGCTGTGGATGAGGCTGAAGTCGAGTCCCCTCAAACGCCAGAAGCTGAGGATGTTCAGGATGAGAATCTGCAAGCACCAACAGAAACGGATGCAGAGGACGAGTCTCCCCAAACGCCATCAGATGTCGATGCCACGCCAAACAACAACGATCAACCGATTGTCGTTGTCGTTGACACGGATCCACAGACCGACGAACCGCGGCCGCTCGAGGAGACGAGCCAGCGTTCGTCTTCAGGTGGAGGGACGGCTGACAGATCTTTGTTGCTGGTACTGTTGATTGCGTTTGGACTACGAGCGAGACAGGGCAGAGCAGAGCGGCAAAACCTCAAACCCGGAAATGGTACAGCCTAGTAGTCTGACTAATGAGAGCATTCAACACTGAGCGCTAACCCGGAGCTCTGTCGTTTCACCAGTGGAGTAATCGCACCCGTCTAACTCTCGCTTGGGTGAGTCGCCTCAGACAGCGTACTGCTCATCGGCATTGCATGCTGCGGGCACCGCAGACTGTCGGGCAGGGCGCTGAACGCGCCGATGGGAAATCGCAGGCTGAAAGTCGAGCCGATCGCCTCGCCTCTACCACTGGCCCAGCCAGCCCTTCGGTTTGTACAAAAAACCCGACGCTAAGATATTGATATCAATAAGATTTCAAAATAGGTATCAATAAATATCGAAAAAACTTCATCTGATTGTCGATTGACCGTGTGGAATCTCGTCTTACCTGCTGAGGGCAATGTTGCTCTCTTCAACCAGGACAGGAGAAACCACCATGATACTCACCACAATTGCCTTTATAGCCGCCGGGATTATCGTTGTGCTGCTGGTCGCTTGCTACGCTTTGCCCTCTGCGAGGACGGTTACCCGAAGTGCCGTGATCAACGCTAACGCTGATACCATCTACCCTCTCATCGCATCGAGCCAGGGATTCCAGCGCTTCAATCCGTATTGCGACGCAGATCCGAACCTGAAGATCGAGCTCTTCGGACCTGAGAGTGGCGTTGGATCCGGCTTCGCTTTCAACGGCAAGGAAGGCAAAGGCACGCAGACAATTGTTGCAGCTGAGCAGAATAGTCACGTAGAAATGCAGATTGATCTCGGTGCCATGGGCAAACCGGTACAGACCTTCCGCCTGGAAGACCAAAGCAACGGTACCAAAGTCATTTGGTCCACGCGCGCAGATTTTGGCAATAACCCCATCGGCCGGGTGTTCGGCTTGTTTCTCGATAAAATGCTGGGCAAAACCTATGAGCGCGGTCTGGTTAATCTGGCGAATATTGTCGCTGTCAGCTGACGCGATACGGTCAATCCAAAAACACACAATTTTTAAACTAACCCAGGGGAAGCACAATGCGATACACATTCTTACTCTACAGTGACGAATCTCAGTTTGCCGAAGTGACCGAAGCCGACATGGCAGAAAGTCTAAAGGCGTTCGGCGAGTACATCGGTGCGCTGCAACAAGCCGGCGTTCTGATCGACACAGACTGGTTACAACCCAGTTCCACAGCAACCACTATTTCTCTCGCTGGAGGCACCAAAACCGTCCAGGATGGCCCACACGCCGATACCAAAGAACAGCTCGGTGGCACCTTTGCCATTGATGTGCCGGATCTGGATGCAGCACTGGCCTGGGCTGAGAAGTGTCCCGCTGCCCGATACGGCGTGATAGAAATACGTGCTTCCGCCATGCCGGAAGGTGGCAGTCCGCACGCCTAGCAGGTGAATTCGGGGCAACAAAAAACTCGCGCAGCGATCGAACAGATCGCTCGCGATTCTTACGGTAAATGCATTGCCGTCATCTCCAGTCGAACCGGTGACATCAGCTTTGCGGAGGATTGCCTGGCCCACGCCTTTGAGCAAGCGTTGCGACGCTGGCCTGAGGCGGGCATTCCGGATCACCCGGAGGCCTGGTTAATCAAGGCCGCCAAAAACTGGAATATCGACAGAGTCAGAAGTGCCGAGGCGAGACTGACATCAAATTCGATTGAGGAACTGGATTCCATGATTGACCACGCAGACGATTCGATGAAACTACCCGATGAGCGATTGCAACTGTTGTTTGTCTGTGCGCATCCTGCTATCGATGAGTCGATCCGCACGTCGCTGATGCTGCAAACCGTACTGGGAATTGAAGCGCGTGACATCGCGCGTATCTTTGTGTTGCCGGAATCGACTGTAGCTCAGCGGCTGGTTCGAGCCAAGCGCAAGATTAAAGTCGCCAACATTCCGTTTTCACTGCCTGAAGCGTCGCAGATGGCAGAGAGGCTCGACAGTGTTCTAGAAGCCATCTATGGTGCCTATTCCATAGCCCGCGTTGAAGAATCCGATGATGATCTGGTGCAGGAGTCACTGTTCCTCAGTAGCCTGCTCGCTGATCTGCTGCCGCGCGAGGCTGAAGTCCTGAGCCTGCATGCGCTGTTGTGTTTTTCTATCGCGCGACTTGATGCCTCAGTGGTAGACGGATGTTATGTACCACTCGAGCAGCAGGATCGAGCACGATGGGATTCATCTTTGTTGCAGCGTGCGAGAGCATTTGCAGCGCGAGGTCGCAATCCTGTCGCCGTCGGGCGATTTCAGCTCGAGGCCAGTATTCAGTGGTTGCACAGCGAAACTGCAAATGATATTGAAAATAAATGGACGATGATAGCGCAGCTCTACGATGCATTGAACACCATTAAGCCATCGCTGGGTGTGGCTGTTTCAAGGGCAGCGGCTATCGGCAAAGCAACCAATGCAGACGCCGGGCTAGCCGTACTGGAGCAACTGGAACCCAAGGCAGTGGACCAGTTTCAGCCATTCTGGGCAACAAAGGCCTTTTTACTTTCCAGTGCTGACCCTGTTGACGTCGCCAGTGCAATGGAGGCGTACGATCGTGCGATAGAGCTATCCACCAGCGAGATCATCAAGGTATGGCTAAGTGGTCAACGCAACACGTTGGTCTAGAGCTGCCATGCTTAGCTTTTTTTGGGGCATAGACCCGACTGCTTGCTCGGCGAATGTGAATACCAGTCGGCCATGGCTGCCTGCGGTTGGCAATACCGTTGTGTGCTGTGTAGCCTGTCTGCGGTCTGTATAGCTGGATTGAGAAGTGCCGATTAGGGTACTGTTGCCAGCTGGTTACCCATTGCGTATCAATTGAATTCTGACATTGATAATGTGGCCGATCTTTTACCGTTCAAACGGTACTACCTGGCGTACAGCTCGTTTTTACTTTGACAGTGTTCCGTTCCCATCGGCGTCTGTCAACATAGTTGCACGAAAAAGGTGATTTAAAAATACAGTTTCTGC
>CAZYDV010000276.1:0-8410 GCA_964646405.1 uncultured Granulosicoccaceae bacterium
CGTTGCGCTCACTCACAATAGAACAACTATTCCTCAATCGCGCGCCTTGCGCTGACCACTTATCCACTCGCTGTATCCCAACTTTTAATATTGTCAAAGCACTAGCCTGATCAGCGTTGTATTGTATCGTCCCCGTTTATACCGTGTCGCGTGTGCAAGGCGAACAGAAGCGGATAAAATACAAACAGACACTGCGAGAAGCCTATGCTGGACAACCACACCCCGGAACACCTTGGCCTTTGCTCCGAACGACTGGGCAGGCTGGGAGACTGGCTCAACCACCAGGTTGACAGCGGCCGTTTGGCCGGTGCGAGCGCAATAGTGGGCAGACACGGCAAAATCGCGTTTTGCCAGAGCGCCGGACTCGCCGAGCGCGAGACCAACCGGTCATTTAAGCGGGACACTCTGACCCGCATTTTCTCCATGACAAAGCCAATCACTACCGTAGCTGCAATGATGCTCTACGAGGAGGGCTACTTTCAGCTCGACGATCCGATCGCACGCTATCTGCCTGAGTTTGCAGATACCCCGGTCTGGATCGGCAACGACGCACCGATCGACTCGGTAGAGCCGCAGGCCACCCCGATAACCGTTCGCCAACTGATGAACCATACCTCCGGTCTGACGTACGAATTCATGCACGCCAACGCCGTCGACGACTACTACCGTGCGAACGGCATCAATTTTCAGGGCACCGAACACACACTCGAGCAGATGGTCGCTAAGCTCGCCACTGCCCCGCTGCTGTGCCAGCCCGGCAGTCAATGGAACTACAGCGTGTCAACGGACGTACTGGGTCGTCTGGTTGAAGTCTGGTCTGACCTTTCGCTGCAAGACTTTTTCAAGACTCGAATATTCGACCCGCTGCAGATGCACGACACCGACTTTCACGTCGCAGAGAAAAAACACGGGCGCTTCGCGGCACTGTACGGTCCCGAGGGTGGCAACATGGCAAATGTCGGGCGCACATCTGCGACCGCCAGTCTGTCTGCCAAGGCACCGGCAACGTTAGAGTTACTCGACCCTGCGTCCCAAAGCCGCTACACCCGGCCGACCCCGCTATTTTCCGGCGGCGGCGGATTGACCGGCAGTATCGATGACTACGCAAGGTTCTGTCAGATGCTGCTCAATGGCGGCGAGCTAAACGGCGAACGACTCCTTGCCCCGCTCACCGTTTCCTATATGCGGCAAAACCAGCTTCCGGACAACCGCGACATGGCGGCCATGGGCCAACCCGTTTGGAGTGAAACCAGCTACGACGGCATTGGATTCGGTTTAGGCTTTGCCGTCGTGCTCGACCCGGTCAAGGCGCATATCATCACCTCTCCCGGTGAGGCGCACTGGGGGGGCGCTGCAAGCACGTTTTTCTGGATCGACAAGCGCCAGGAGCTTTTCACGGTGTTCTTTACGCAACTGATGCCATCGTCAACTTACCCCCTGCGGCGCGAGTTGCGCAACCGGGTTTATCAGGCCATTAGTCGATCGCTTTAGTTGCACATTTCAAGTACATGCGGTAACCGTTCAAACTTCAAAACACCGCAAAGTGCCATTCATTCAGTTTAGCGGGCCTAAGTCGACAATTTGGTTTCGGGTAACTGTTTATAGGCTCGCTTAATAGTATGTCGGTGCAGATCGCTGTTGACACAGTTTGGCTCACAACCGCCACATTCCTCGTACTACTGATGCAGGGCGGCTTTCTGCTGCTGGAAGGCGGTCGAGTGCGCGCCAAGAATTCCATCAACGTCGCACAAAAGAACCTCTCCGACCTCGTCGTATCCTGGGCAGGGTTCTTTGTGATCGGCTTTTTCATTATGTTTGGCACCGGTGTGCCGGACGCCGCAGGCCAGGCCCCTCCTGGCGCGCTACAGTTTCTCTATCAGCTCGGCTTCTGCGCCACCGCTGCCAGCATTGTCTCAGGCGCGATCGCCGAGCGCATGTCCTACCGCGCCTATCTGGTGATGACAGCAGTGATCTCGATTCTGGTCTATCCACTGGTGGGGCGGGCAGTCTGGGGCGATATGTTCATCGCCGAACACACTGCCTGGCTGGCCGATTTGGGATTCGTAGACTTTGCCGGCTCTACCGTCGTCCACAGCGTCGGCGCCTGGGCCGGCCTGGTTGGCATTTATCTGATCGGCGCGCGCCAGGGGCGTTACGACGAAGACGGCAATTTGATCAGTATGCCCGCCAACAATACCGTGATCTCGATGGTCGGTGTGCTGTTGCTGCTACTCGGCTGGCTGGGTTTCAACGGCGGCAGCACCTCCCCCGGCGACCCCCTGCTCGCCTCTATTCTGCTCAATACCATGACCGCCGCCTGCTTTGGCGCATTGGTGGGCATGGCCATCGGCGTGCGGCTGGATAACGGCGTATTCAACCCGAGCCGAATCTGCAATGGCCTGCTCGGCGGGCTGGTTGCCTGTACCGCTTCAGTTCACCTGATGTCCACCGCGGATGCGATGTGGGTCGGGTTGGGGGGCGGCGCACTCGCCACCTCCGGGGCAGACTGGATGGCCAAACGGTTAAAGCTGGATGATCCCATCGACGTCGTCGCCACACATGGGTTTGCCGGCCTGTTTGGCACCCTGATGGTCGCGTTTGTTGCCCCGGCAAACTTGCTGCCGGCTGGCTCCGTACTCGCGCAATTTGGGGTGCAATTGCTCGGTGCATCGGTGGTCTTTGCATTCGTCACCAGCGTCACCTGGATCAGCCTGAAAATCGCCAGCCGTTGGATTCCCCTGCGAGTCACTGCCGAAGAGGAAAGGCTCGGGCTCAACTACACTGAGCACGGTGAGGCGGTGGGTGCAGGCAGATTGCAAATGGCGCTTGAGACGCGCGTGAAGGATGCGACCGGGTTTGCCGGCCAAATCGAGGTGGCCAGCAACGACGAACACAGCGAACTGGCACAAGCCATGAACCAGTTGCTCGACAAACACGAGAAGGCTCGAGATACGATCAACCAGTCAGAGCAACGATTCAAACAGTTTGCTCAAACCGCCTCCGACTGGCTGTGGGAAACGGATATTCGCATGGGTTTCACCTACATCAGCGAAAGCACCGCAGATCTGCCCGATTTGTTCAAGCTGGCACAGGGCCGAACGTTGTTCGACTTTTTCGACATCAACGAAGCAGATGAGAACGAAATTCGATTGTGCGTGCACCACTGCGCACCGCTGCCGATGTTCGAGACTCGAGTCAGCTCAGCTGACGATCTGTTAGTTGAAGTTCGAGGCGTACCGTTTTTCGATGACAATGGCCGCCTGCGCGGCTACCGTGGAACCATCAGTGACATCTCACCTCGCAAGGCGGCGGAAAATCGCGCACTCTATCTTGCCACCCACGACGAGCTGACCGGCCTGCCGAACCGGCGAGCACTCGATGAACAACTCACCGAGGCGCTCGAATCCTGCGACCGGTCCGGCCTCGCCCTGGTGGTCGCCGGTATTGATCTGGACGGCTTCAAGAAGGTCAACGACAGCTACGGACACTCGGCAGGGGACGAGTTACTGCGCGAGGTGTCTGGCAGAATTGAAGCGCAGCTTCGGCCGCAGGATCGCGCATTTAGAACCGGCGGCGACGAGTTCGTCATCCTGTTCGCCGGTCTCAACAAAGAGACAGCAATCAACGAGAGCCAGGCAATCAGCACACGGCTGATCGAGACCATCAGTCAGGAGTTTGCGCTGGAGTCCACCACCACGCGAATCGGTGCCAGCATCGGATTGGCCTCGTACCCACTGCACAGCGAACCCACGGCCGATCTGCCGCGCCTGGCCGACCTGGCACTCTATGCGGCCAAATCGCAGGGCAAAGGCAGGGTGGTGACTTTCGATCCGCAGATGGACATCGACTATCAGCGCCAGTACGAACTCGAAGCCGACTTGCGTCAGGCGCTTCAACGCAATCAGTTCTTCCTGCTCTACCAACCGCTGATCGACACCTCATCCGAACGCATTATCGGCTTTGAAGCGTTGATCCGATGGCAACACCCCGAGCGCGGTTTGATTCCGCCCGATCAGTTCATCAACCTCGCCGAGCAACTCGAACTGATGGACGATATCGGCAGCTTTGTGCTTCAGACTGCGTGCGAGTTTGCCTCGCAATGGACACCGGCAGCAGGTGCACCACGGATCGCCGTTAACGTGTCACCCACGCAACTGAAATCGGCAGGCTTCGTGCCACTGGTTAAACAGACACTGGAAAAAACCGGGCTCGATCCAGATCGCCTGGAACTGGAAATCACCGAAGATATTCTGGTGCACAGCTTCACCGAAGTGCGAGAAACCCTGTTGCAGGTACGCGCGCTTGGCGTGTCAGTGGCGGTCGATGATTTTGGTTCTGGCAGAACATCGCTGCGCTACCTTAATCAGTTTCCGGTATCCAAACTCAAGATCGATCGTGCTTTTGTACGACACCTGGGTAACGACGGCAAGGCGGCACAGATCACCCGTTCAATCGTGAATCTGGCGCAAAGACTTGGCGTCACAGTTATTGCCGAGGGTGTGGAAGAGCAACAACATCTAGAGATGCTTCGGCACTGGCAGTGCGATCAGGTACAGGGTTACTTATTCTCAAAGCCGGTCTCTGCCGATAATGTTCTGGATATGCTGCACGCGCAACAATCGGGCCCTGAACAACAAAAAGCGGGCTGATAAAACGATACTAATGTGCCCGGTTATGCCATGTTGAACGCCACCACGGCCAGCTCAGTAAGATAATCATCACGCCGACGACACTGCTGACTAACGCCGTGGCCGTCGGGCCGATGTACTCGGCAAGCGTGCCCGTGAGCACAAAGCCGATTGGCCCAATGCCAATGCACATTGTCATGATGCCCATCGCCTGACTGCGACGACCGACCGGCGCCACCGCATAGGTGATGGTCGCTTGCATCACCGCGAACCCGGCCTGTCCGCAGCCCACCAGAAACAACGCAAGCGATGCGAGCCAGACATTCGTCGCCAACGCAAACATCGGTAGCGCAAGCAAAAAAATCAGCAAACCACTGGCGTAGATTTTTCCCTGTCTGTCCGGTCGTGACAATCGCAACAGCACGAACGCAAACACCAGTGCACCGAAACCATCCATACTGGCCAGAAAACCGATACCATCGGCGGCCAGGCCCAGTCGATCATGAGCGATCACCGGCACCAGGCTCAGCACCGGCCAGGCAAAGACGTTGAACAAAAGGGTTAACCACAATAATCCGGTAAAGCGTCTATCTTTGCGCAGCTCGCGCCAGGCGCCGGCTATCATCTGATGCAGGCCGGGGGCTTCTCCCTGCGCCGGCGTATTGCGGGCATGCACCTGCACGGCGGCCCACAAGCCCAGTAGATACAGCGCCACAGCAAGTGCAAACGTACCCTGTATACCAGTATAGGCCAGCAACAATCCGCCAATCGATGGACCGGCCAGGCGGGTAGCGTTACTGGTACCTACCTCGATCGACATGGCGCGATCCATTCGATCGGCGCCAACGACATCGCCCATCATCGCACGCCGAACGGAATTGTCCGCGGACCAGACGACGCCATTGATAAAACTGCCAACCGCCAAATGCCAGACTTGCAGATGCCCGCCCACACTGATCAGACACAGGATGATCGCACTGATCAACAGACTGGCGATGCTCAGAATCAGTGCATGACGCCGAACGATTCGCTCGGCCACCACACCGAAGGCCGCCCCAAACAGCCCCATCGGTAAGACGCGAACCATAATCAGCATCGCCACAACAAAGGCCGAGCCGGTCTCGCGATAGGCAAAGACACCGTACACCAGTATTTCCAGCCAGCGCATCAGGAACGTCACCATTCCGATCAGCCATAGCATCACAAAATCGCGGCTGGCCCAGAGCGAGCCCGTCGCGGCAACCGGTAAAGATTCCGACTTGCTGGCGGATACGCGAGTCACCGCAGGCCGCTTGGCCGTTGCCCCAACGCACAAACGTCAACTGCACGAGCGGTGATGCGCTTATCTGCTAACAACCGATCACGCATTGACAGCCGACACGTCGGCTGATGCGACATCGGTGCCCGCGCGCTCAAACGACGTGCGCAAACGAGCTTCCGTTTCACGCGCTTTGGCAAGGTTTGCGGCTTTGATGTGACCAAAGCCACGAATCATCTCCGGCACCTCTGCAAGCTTCACGGCATCTGGCAGATTATCGACTGATAATTTACCCAATACCTCATCGACCATGGCGATGTAGCTATCGCGAGTACGTCGTTCCTCGCGGCGTTCACGGGTGTAGCCAAAGGGATCCATGGCGGTGCCGCGCAGTCGCTTTAATCCGGCCAGCTTTTGCATGGACTTCTTCATCCACGGACCATACTCGCGTTTGGCGGGCAGACCCGTTGACGGATGACGGCGAGAAAACAATGGCGGTGCCAGGTGATAGCGAATGCTGTAGTCACCCTGAAATTGCTCGGCCACTGCCTTTTCGAATCGACCATCTGTATAGAGCCTCGCCACTTCGTACTCATCCTTGTAGGCCATCACCTTAAAAAGATAACGAGCGACTGCGCGGCTCAATACCTGCGACCCGGGTGACACCTGTGCCTCCGTAGTTTTTACCTTTTCAACCAGCGCACGGTAGCGATCCGCATAGGCCTCATCCTGATAGCTTTTAAGAAACTCGATTCGCCTGTCGACAATCGCCTCCAGTGTGTCATCAAGTACTGCCTGCCCTCCGCTCGAATCCTGTTCCATCATCGCCGCCACTGCACTCGCATCGTGCGCCGCCAGGCGGCCGAGCTGCAATGCCTGTAAATTAAAATCCACTGCGACACCATTTAGCCGCACAGCCTTTTCAAGTGCCGCGACACCAACCGGCAACAAACCTTTCTGCGCAGCAAAGCCAACAGTAAAAAGATTGGCGCCAATGGTATCGCCGAGCAACAACCGTGCGATACTGGTGGCGTTGACCATGTGCGTGTATTCCGCGCCCAGTGTATCGCGAACGACATTCTGCTGTGTCTCAACGCTAAGTTTAATATCTGAATTAAGCTGGAACGTCGCAGTCGGTACCAGGTGGCCATCGATTACCGCGTGTGTGCTCCCAGGCAGACAGGCCACCAGACATTCGCGACTGCCAGTTACCACGAGATCACAGCCAATCACCAGATCCGCATCGCCCATGCCAATTCGTGTGGCGCCAATGTCCGATGGATTGTCGGCAATCTTCAGATGGCTGAACACGGTGCCCCCTTTTTGAGACAGGCCGGTCATGTCGTAGACCGATACTCCGCAACCTTCTACATGCGCTGCCATCGCAATCACCGCGCCCACCGTCACAACGCCGGTACCCCCTACGCCATTGATCAAAATGTTGTAGCTCGAATCAACTGATGCGCGTTCAGGTTCGGGCAGATCAATTTGCTCCAGCGGTTGTTGTGTTCGGGCGGGCGGCTTTCGCAGACCGCCTCCCACGACCGAGACGAACGACGGGCAAAACCCTTCCACACAACTGAAATCTTTGTTGCAACTGGACTGATCGATCATGCGCTTGCGACCAAAGTCCGTGTCCTTGGGCTGAATGCTGACGCAAGTGGATACGGTGGAACAATCTCCACAGCCCTCACACACCAGGTCATTGATGAAGGCTCGCCGCTGCGGATCGGGAAACTCTCCGCGCTTGCGACGCCGGCGCTTTTCGGCAGCGCAGGTCTGGTCATAAATCAGCACAGTGACACCGCGGGTGTCACGCAACTGCTTTTGAACTTTTTCCAGTTCCTCACGGTGTCGAACCCGGGTCTTGGCAGCGAAACCGTTGTTGTTGCCGTACTTCTCCGGCTCATCGCTGACGACCACAATCGCCTCGACACCCTCAGCCGCCACCTGACGCGTCACCTTGTCGACTGTGAGCTGACCTTCAACCGGCTGCCCACCCGTCATCGCGACTGCATCGTTGAACAATATTTTGTAAGTGATATTGATCTCGGCAGCCACAGCGGCTCGTATTGCCAGCAGCCCTGAATGGTTGTAGGTGCCATCACCCAGATTCTGAAAAACATGATTCACATCGGTGAAAGACGAGGCGCCAATCCATGCAGCGCCCTCACCTCCCATCTGCGCACCCATAACCGTATCCGGCCGATACATCGCCGCCATGCCGTGGCACCCGATGCCGGACATCGCGATACTGCCCTCGGGCAATTTGGTCGATCGGTTGTGCGGACACCCAGAACAAAAATACGGTGTGCGCACCAGCGCAGCACCGGTGGCCTTAGCCGCGTGCTCAATGCGCTCGACCAGTTGCGCGAGATGCTTATCGATTGATGCATCGGCGATACCGAGGCGCTTTAGCCGCTCCGCAATCACTTGCGCGACGGTGGCGACATCCAGTTGAATATCGCTGGGCAAAATATCGACGCCTTGCTCATCTCGTTTGCCGTAGATGGCCGGGCGCTTG
>CAZYDV010000277.1:0-8373 GCA_964646405.1 uncultured Granulosicoccaceae bacterium
GAAAAAGATCGACGACCTGACCCAGCTCATTCGCACGCTGGTGCTCGAGCCCAGCCGCGTGCGCGAAGACGCGCGCCGGGCAGTGGCAGAATTTGAAGACCTGCGCGCCATTCACAAAGAGCTTGTCGATGCACGCTACCAGGTCGAGGCGCTGGCTGAGTTGCCAGCCACAACCGAGGCGATCGAAAAACTGTTGCAGCAGTCGCGCGCTGTGGGCGAGGAAATCCAGCTGGTCGGCGACTATTTTGCACGCCAGGGCAGGGCGCTGTGGCGTGAACGCGCATCGAACGATCGCATCCGCCAGCAACGTCAGCGAGAACAGATCGAGGCGCTGGGCACGCGCCAGACGCAGGCCGAAGGCGAGGAGCGCGATCGCTACGCCGACTATCGCGACGCCGGTGGCGATCGCATCGAGGTGATGCGTCGTGACTTGAGCAGTCAGCGCGAGACGCTGAGCCGGATACTCGCCAACGCAGGCGAGTATCAAAAGGCAACGTCGCAGCTGGGGCTCGATGACCAGTTGCTGCACGGATCGTTTCAAACCAATCGCGAATCCGCCAGGCAGCATCTGGCCGATAATGAAGAACAGCGCCAGCAAGTGCAGGATCGCTTTGCCGAAAGCGCTGCCAGCCAATCTCACCTCGCGGGCGAGCTGCAGGGTCTGCAATCCGAAATTGCCGAAGTTCAGAGCCGCCCCGACTCCAATATCGGCACACTGTTTCAGCGCATGCGCGATGAGCTGGTCGAGGCGCTGGGCATCGAGCGGCAGCAACTGCCCTTCATTGGCGAACTGATCGACGTGGCCGAAGACCAGCGCGACTGGCAGGGCGCCATCGAGCGCGCGCTGGGTGGTCTTAAAACCACGCTGGCGGTGCCGCAGGCAGAGCTTGCGCGCGTGACCGGGTGGGTCAATCGGCGCCACATGGGTGTGCATGTGAGGTTACAGGCCGTGCGCGAAGTGAATGGCTCGGCACACTTTAAGCCGCAGGGTTTTCTGCGCAAGCTGCAGTGGCAGCAGCACCCGTATCGCGAATGGCTCAAACATCATCTGTCGCGTTTTGATCTGGAGTGCGTCGACAGCAGCGATGCACTTGGCAACACCGCCCATGCGATGACCAAAGAGGGCCTGGTTCAGCACGAGAAAGGCCGCTACGAGAAAAAGGATCAGCAGCGCATTGACGATCGTCGCCACTGGTCGATGGGTTTTTCCAATCGCTCGCGGCTGGCCTTGCTGCAACGCGAGCTGGAACAATTACAGGCCGATGTTAAAGCGGCAGCATCAGCGGTTGGCGATGCGCGCCGGGCGCTTGACCAGTTCGAACAACAACAGCGGCACTGGCAAACGGTACTGGGTTTCGAGTGGCCGGATGTCGATCTGCCGACGGCGCGCCAGAGCGTCGAGCGAATGCAGGCAGAACTAGCCGTGCTGGAGCAGGGCACAGCCGATCTGGCCGCGGCAAAGGTGCGCTGGCAGGAGGCCAAACAGCGGTTGCAGGAGATTCAGCAACAACTGCAGGCCGACAACAAGACGCTGTGGGCGATTGAGGCGCAGCTTGAACGCGCGCAAAACGCCATCGACGCCTGTGAAAAAAGAATCGATGACGATGCCGATGAGACGGTCCTTGGCCGGATTGCCGAGTCGATCGGCACAGTTGACGACCAGTCACTTGAACGCATTGATGAAATCGAACGCCAGCACACTGCGCTTCTCAATCGCCAACTGAACCTGCTGGACAGTCAGCGCAACGAAAAAGCCAGCCGTGCGATTTCGATCATCTCGCGATTTCGCGCCCGCTGGCAGGTGTTTGCGATCGACTGGGGCGACAAAGAGCTTCGCCACTGTGACGACTACCTGCAACACCTGCAAACCTTGCAGAGCGAAGGTCTGCCGGATCTGGTCGAAAAGTTCTCCCGCCGACTGAACCTGCACACCACGCAATCACTGGCGAATATTCGCGAAAAAATCGAATCTGAACGCGAGGAGATTCGCGATCGCATTGATGTGATCAACCGGGTGCTTCGACGCACCGAATTTAAATCGGGTAGTCACTTGCGATTGAAAACTCGGCGCGAATCCCACGCCCATGTCAGCGATCTGGAACAGCGTTTGAAATCTCTGCTCAATCAGTCTCGCAACGACGATATCGAAGTGCGATTTCAACAACTGAAAATTGTCATTGAAATTCTCGATAAGGCATCCAACCCGTCCACGGCGCACACGCAGGAGAGCAGACGCCTGCTGGATCCGCGCTATCAGATGAATTTTTACGCCGAGGAGGTCGACTCGGCCAACGGCGATATTCGCGATGTGCTTGAATCCTCCAGCGGTAAGTCAGGTGGCGAGAAAGAGTCCTTCGCCGGAACCATTGTCGCCGCGAGTCTTGCCTATGTGCTGACACCTGCCGGCATGGACACACCGGTCTACTGCACGGTTTTTCTCGACGAGGCGTTTTCAAATACCGCAGAGGCCGTGAGTCGCCGCGTGTTGAAGATTTTTCGCGAGCTTAAAATTCACATCAACCTGATTACACCGTACAAGAATCTCAATCTCGCGCGCGAGAGCGCGCGCTCGCTGTTGATTGCCGAACGCAACGCCGACACGCACGAGAGCCGGTTGTGCGAAGTTACCTGGGAAGAGATCGATCGTCAGCGCGAACAACAACAGCAACGCACGCAGGCAGCGGCCGAACAGATGGGCATTGTGGTTGAAAAGGCGTGAGCGATGAGCGGTGCGCAAGACAACGGTGATTGGGGGCTACTGCCGGCCGATGTAAAAGCCCACTTTCAAAGCCTGGAATGGCACAACGAGAAAAACCTGCGCAATCGGCTGAACGGCACGCGCGAGGTGGCGATGAAGATTGGCCTAAAGTCCCCGACGGGCAAACAGGCACTGGCCGATCTTCCTCGCTTGCAGCGCTTTATCGATAGCTGGTTGCGCTGGCCGGATCAGTCGCGGATTCGATACGAGACCCGAAGCTTTCATCAGCTTGGGCCAACCCGCCTGCCAGTGCAGTTCACGCTGGACAATTTCCAGCAACTGATGGACACACTCGGGCGGTCAGCCAAAGCGCGGGTCGATCATTGGCACACCGTAATGCAGCCGTTTCTCGATCGCGAACGCGCACTGTACCGCCCGCTGGTCAGTCATCTGGGCTGGCTCGACAAACTCAATGTAGAAGATGCTCAATTGCTGGTGGATTTGATGCACCAGCTACACGCGGGCATGGGCCGCGGTCAATACTTGCGCGCACTACCACTGAAGGGTATCCATACAAAGTTCATCGAAACCCATGAGATGCCGCTGAACGACCTGCTCGATGTCCTGCACAACGGCGAACTATCCGTTGCCGGCGGTCTGCGCGGCTGGCTGCAGTGCATCGACAATCCGCGCAACTGGGTGCTCATCCGGCCCCTGGGCGACACGACACGCGAGGCACTCGGCGGCCTGCCGGTGTTGCAGATCGACACAGCGACTTTGCGTAAGCATCGGCTGCCAGCACGGCGTATTGTGATTGTGGAGAACGATCAGAGCGGACTCGCACTGCCTGCGCTTGCCAATACCATCGCGGTCATTTCCGGCGGCAACAACCTGAGCTGGCTGCAGCACAACGACTGGATCGCCGATTGCGAGATACGCTATTGGGGTGATATCGACAGCTGGGGATTTCGTTTTCTGGATACCGCGCGAGCGCTGCAGCCGCATATACAGAGCGTGATGATGGACCGTCGCACGGTTGATCTGTTTGCCGCGCGGATGGGTCGCGAGGCAGAATCTAACTGGCTGCCGCTGACGCATCTGACCGACGCAGAAAACAGCTTGTTTGTCGATCTGTCGCGCGATCGCTTTGCCGGCAATCGGCTGGAGCAGGAAAAGCTGCCACCCGATTACATCACTGGCTGTCTGGCGGACTGGGTGCAGTAGGCTCGTGCCATATCTGCACCACATTGAAATCGGTTGCCGGGGCACCAGATATCCGCAATGAGTACTGCGACGAAAATATCAACTTGTTCCTACTGCCAGGCCCGCGTCGTGATCAGTATCGCTGCCGGTTCTCGGCACGAGCTTGTCTGTAGTGCCTGTGGTGCGCCATTGCAACATAGCGAATTTGTCCAACCACCCGCACCACCGGTCGCGCCTCCGATCGCGCATGCCCAACTGTTTGACAAACCAGATGCCAGCTCGAGCACACGCGTAGACAAAAAGAAATCATTCGATAAAAAGCGCAAAAGAAATCGCGCAAGACAAAAAAACGTGGCCTGCGTTACTGGGCCAAAAAGGCGGTTGACGAGATCGAGGATCTATTCGATTAACACCGCGTCAGGCAATCTCGGGCCTACTTGCGACATTGTGATCGTGGTGACGCCCTATTTTAATCTGGCGACCACCACCGCATTTATCGATCCGTTTCGGGCGGCCAACTATCTGGCCGGAGAGTCACACTACAAGTGGACACTGGTTTCAGGTGCGGGCGGTGAGGTCGTATGCAGTAACGGATTGAGCATACAGACCCGAACGCTTGCCGAGTTTGCAGTACAGACGCCCGACACCGTCGTTGTATCATCGAGCTGGACACCGGAGGTACACCATACCAAAGAATTGACAAAGGCCCTGACCGGCTGGGCACAGCGCGGGGTCAGGCTCGGCGCGCTGGATACCGGTACGTTTATTTTGGCCCGGGCGAAACTGCTTAAAAACTGCCGTGCAACGGTGCACTATGAACATCTGGATGCACTGTCCGAGCAATTCCCCGACATCACAGCCTGTGAGAATCTGTTCGTCATTGATGCAGACAGGTTTAGCGGTTGCGGTGGTTCCGCGTCGACCGATCTCGCGCTGCAACTGCTGCATCAGAAACACGGTGGCAGTCTGGCCAATTCCGTGGCGCGCTATCTGTTTCATCACAAGGTGCGTGGCGCGGACGCCTCGCAAAATCCGATTCACCCGGAGCCGTTTGGTCAGACCACGCCGGCGCTGTGTCGACGCGCGATCCAGATGATGGAAGATAACCTCGAGTTGCCGCTGTCGATTCCCGAGATATGCACAGCGCTGTCGGTATCCCAGCGCAAGCTCAATCGACAGTTCAGGCTGCACGTCAGCAAGTCGGCTGTTGAGTACTACCGCGATATACGACTCGACCGGGCACGTTGTCTGGTCACACAAACCGAGTTGAAACTGACCGAGATTGCGATCGCCTCCGGCTTTGCATCGCAGACGCATTTTACCCGGGCTTACGGCAAGCGGTTTGGATTGCCACCGAGTCGTGATCGAATTGCGGGTAGAGTGCCATTCGAATTTCGTGCCTGGCCGATGTACAGCCCGTCTCAGGTTAAATCTGATAGCCGATGAGGTTAAGTGGCCGCGACGTACGAGGGCCAAGCAACCGTAGGGGCCGTAAGCCTAAGCGCACGTACCTTTTTTGGCGCGCTGGTAGGTGCGCCTAGGCTTACCAACCCTACGGTTCTTCATTTCACTGCTTATTCCCCTCACGGCTTGTTCGTGCAGCGGGGCTGTCCTCCCACAAAAAAGCTCGGTGGGACCAGATCGCCGATCCGGGAACAGGCGTGGGTGTGTTGCATGAAGTACAAGCAACCGTAGGGGCCGTAAGCCAAAGCGCACGTACCTTTTTTTGGTGCAGTGGTAGGTGCGCTTAGGCTTACCAACCCTACGGTTTTTCATTTCACTGCTTATTCCCCTCACGGCTTGTTCGTGCAGCGGGGCTGTCCTCCCACAAAAAAGCTCGGTGGGACCAGATCGCCGATCCGGGAACAGGCGTGGGTGTGTTGCATGAAGTACAAGCAACCGTAGGGGCCGTAAGCCAAAGCGCACGTACCTTTTTTTGGTGCAGTGGTAGGTGCGCTTAGGCTTACCAACCCTACGGTTCTTCATTTCACTGCTTGTTCCCCTCACGGCATATTCGTGCAGCGGGGCTGTCCTCCCACGAAAAAGCCCTGGTAGAACCCGATCTGCGATTCGGCCAACGGCTTATCAGGCCTTTCTCAATGGCCCTGTTGTCGCGAGAATCGCGGCCAGCATCTCATCCCGGCTGGCAGACAGCGCTGCGGCTGACTGGCCGCCGGCTTCCTGTTCCACTCCGTCAACCAGTTGCGCTGCGATCTCTGGGTTTAGGTGCAACTCACCCAAATCGTCCCACCATCGATTAAAGCTCGGTGTGTAGCGCTCGCAAAATTCAGCCAGCCCGCCTTCGCCGGCCCCGAGGTGAAACAACATCGTCGGCCCCATGACCGCCCAGCGCAAGCCGGGTCCGGACCACATGGCGGTGTCGACGTCTTCGACGCTCGCCACACCGCTGTTTACCAGATGTATCGCCTCGCGCCAAACCGCCGCCTGCAGGCGATTGGCCACATGCCCTGGCACCTCTTTGTTGAGTCGAATAGTGACCTTGCCCACCTGCTGATAGAACGCCAGTGCTTTTTCGACCACGCCGTCACCGGTGTTGTCGTTACCCATAACCTCGACCAGCGGAATCAGATGCGGCGGGTTGAAAGGGTGGCCGAGTACCAGCCGGGCAGGGTTGGCGAAGCCTGCCTGCATTTCCGATAACGTCAGCCCGGAAGCGGACGAGGCGATTACGGCGTCCGCATCGAGTGCGTCCTCTATCTGTCGATAGAGCGCGTGTTTAACGTCGATCCGCTCGGGCACGCTCTCCTGAATAAACGACGCGTTGGCAACCGCGGCGCGCGGGTCGGAATGAAAGCTGACATTATCGGCATTGCCGTTGTCGGTCAGTCCCAACTGTGTGAGTACCGGCCACGCTTTTTCTACATAGCGCTTAACGCTCTCGACGGCGTTGGGTGATGGATCGTAGACCGCAACGCGTCTGCCCGAGGCCAGAAACAACGCCGCCCAGCTCGCGCCAATCACCCCGGCACCGAGAATCGCGGTCGATTGAAAATCTGCCACTAGAATAATCCGGGGTTTAACGGTGAAGAGGCAGTCATGCCGCCATCAATAGTAAACAGCTGACCGGTAGCAAAACCGGCCTCATCGGAAGCCAGCCACACGGCCATGGATGCAATGTCCGCCGGTTGACCGAAGCGGCGTACCGGGTGACGCGCCAACGCATCCGCCATGGCCGCATCGGCATTTCTGGCTGTGGCAAAACCGGCCTGGAGCATGCCGGTCTCGATCCAGCCCGGACAGATCGCGTTACAGCGTATCTGCGGGCCGTGATCGACCGCAATCGATCGCGTGAGTCCGTGCACGAAGGCCTTTGACGCGTTGTACAGCGCCATCGACGGATCGGCAAGCCGGCCGGAAATCGATCCAATATTGATGATCGAGCCGCCGGCCTGCATCAGCGGTATCACTGCGCGGCACAAATTGAACACGCCGCGTGCATTGGCTCCGATCACCTGATCCCAGTCGTCATCGGTGCTCTCGGTGACGGTTTTCTCCACCTGCACACCGGCGTTGTTGACCAGAATATCGATCCGTGGCTGCGCGCCAGCGAATGCGTTGACTGCCGCCGGATCTGCAACGTCCAGCACTTCGTAAGCACAGTCTGCGGGCAGATCGGACGGGGCGGCCCGACGACCACAGGTGACGACCCGTGCGCCCTCGGCGATAAACGCCTCCACAATGCCCCGGCCGATACCCTGTGCACCGCCGGTGACAATCGCACGCTTGCCGTTCAATCTCATTAATGTGCCACCATCACGTGCCTGATCGAGGTGTAGGCATCCAGCGCGTAGACTGACATATCGCAACCGGTGCCAGATCCTTTCATTGCCGCCCAGGGCATTTCAGGGGTACCCACGCCGTGCGTGTTGACCCAGGTGAAGCCATAGCGCAGCCTGGACGTCAGTTGCATGGCGCGGCCGACGTTCTGCGTCCACACCGAGGAGGCAAGGCCGTACGATCCGTGGTTGGCGATGCGCAATGCGTCGTCGGCGTCGGCAAATCGCGACACCGTCACCACCGGGCCAAACACCTCGTCACAGGCGATTTCAGCGTCGTTGTCGACATTGGCGACAATCGTCGGTTGATAGAAAAACCCGTGCTCACCGGTGTGCTCGCCGCCGCAGACGATCTCGCAGGATTCGCGGGCACGATCGACGAATCCAGCCACGCGTGCGCGCTGTGCATCCGATACCAATGGGCCCATTTCAGTGCCGTCGGCTTTCGGGGCACCGGTTTGTATCTGCCCGACCTGATCGGCGATGGCTGCGAGCAGTTTATCGTGAGCACCATCCTGCACCAGCACCCGACACGGCTGCGCGCAATCCTGCCCGGCATTGAAAAAGGAACCAAAGCGAATCGTTTCCGCGACGGCATCGAGATCTGCATCGTCAAACACGATCACAGGCGCTTTGCCACCCAGTTCCAGATGGACGTGGCGAATGGCCTCAGAT
>CAZYDV010000278.1:0-8351 GCA_964646405.1 uncultured Granulosicoccaceae bacterium
GCTGATCGATACCCGCGCGCAGGCGTCACCAACGGACTGCATTACGCAATGGGATATTCCGGCCACGGCGCGCAGATCGCCACCCACATGGGCGAGATGATGGCAGGCCAGATACTCGGCAGCCCGCACGACAACCCCTGGGCCGGGTTGCCGTGGGAGGCGGTGCCCGGACATCTTGGCAAGCCGTGGTTTTTGCCGCTGGTTGGCAGTTACTACAAACTGAAGGATATCTTCAGTTAGCGACGTTTTCGCCGGCTTGTTGCCATGGCTGATTATTTAAACTTGTGCGAACTTTGCGCAACCGCAGCGCATTGCTCAACACCGATACCGACGACAGCGCCATCGCAGCGGCGGCAAACATCGGCGACAGCAACCAGCCGAATACCGGGTATAACACGCCGGCTGCCAGCGGGATCAGCGCGATGTTGTAGCCGAACGCCCAGCCGAGGTTTTGCCGGATATTGCGCATGGTCGCGTTCGATACCTCGATCGCGTTGGGCACACCGCGCAAATCACCCGACATCAGCACCACGTCGGCGCTCTCGATTGCGATATCGGTACCGGTGCCGATTGCGATGCCGATTTCGGCGTGGGCAAGCGCCGGCGCATCGTTAATGCCGTCGCCGACAAACGCGATTCGTTTGCCGCCCTGGCGCAAAGCCTCCAGTGCTGCGACCTTGCCATCCGGCAGCACGTCGGCCACCACTTTATCAATACCGGTTTGTCGGGCAATCGCCTGTCCGGTTTCGTTCTTGTCGCCGGTGATCATCACCACCGCTATGCCTTTTTCGCGCAAGGCTGCAACAGCGGCGCTGCTGGTCGCCTTGATTGGATCGGCGACCGCCATCAGTGCGGCAAGCCTGCCGTCAATTGCGGCGTAAAGTGCGGTTTTGCCTTCAGTAGCGAGGCGGTTTTCATCAGTCGTCATCGCTTGCGCATCGATCCCGTCGCGATCCATCAACCGCCTGGCGCCGACTAAAACGCGGCGTCCCGCAACGCTTGCCTCCACGCCGTAGCCGGTCATTGATACAAACTGCTCTGCTCGCAAAAGGTCCAGCTGTTCAGTCTTTGCTGCTTCGGCGATGGCATCGCTGATCGGATGTTCGGACTGGCTCTCGACGGAGGCAATTAGCTGCAATACTTCGGCACGTTCAAAGCCGTCAACCAGTAGCAGGTCGGTGAGTGCCGGTTTGCCTTCGGTGATGGTGCCGGTCTTGTCCAGTGCCACGATATCCACATCGTTCAACGCCTGTAGCGCATCGCCCTTGCGAAACAGCACGCCCAGTTCAGCCGCGCGCCCGGTGCCGACCATGATCGATGTCGGCGTGGCAAGCCCCATGGCACATGGACACGCAATAATTAACACCGACACACCGGCTACCAGGGCCAACGTCGACGCCGGCCCCAAAAGCAGCCACAGCACCACAGTCAGCAGCGCGATCGCGAGGACGGCCGGCACAAACCATAGCGTGACCCGATCGACCAGCCCCTGAATCGGCAGCTTCGCGCCCTGCGCGTCTTCGACCATGCGAATGATCTGTGCCAGTGTGGTGTCGGCACCGACACGCGTGGTGCGCACACTAAGCCGCCCGGTGCCATTGACGGTGCCGCCGGTGACTGCCGCCCCCGTGGCTTTGGACACGGCCAGCGGTTCACCGGTGATCATGCTCTCATCGACGTTGCTGGAACCGTCAGCAACGACACCGTCGATTGGGATCCGCTCACCGGGACGCACCAGCACCAGGTCGCCGATTTGCAGCGCATCGATGTCGATTTCCTGCAAGTCGCCATCGGCTTTCATCCGTTGTGCGGTGTTTGGCTGCAATCCCAACAGCGACTGAATGGCAACACCCGTGCGACCCTTGGCGCGCGCCTCCAGCCAGCGGCCGAGCAGAATCAGCACCACGATCACGGCGGCCGCCTCGAAGTACACCGCGCGGACACCGGCCGGCAGCAGGGTCGGTAGAAACGTCGCGATCGTCGAATAGCCCCACGCGGCACCGGTACCGAGTGCGACCAGACTGTTCATATCCGGCGCACGTTTGAGCAGGGCGGGGACGCCGCGCGAGAAGAATTCACGCCCTGGTCCCACCAGTACCAGCGTGGTCAGCACAAACTGCACAATCCACGAGTTCTGGATGCCGATTGAGCTTTCGATCAACCGATGAAAGGCGGGTATCAGGTGTGAGCCCATCTCCAGAACGAAAACGGGCAGGGCGAGCGCTGCTGCCAAAACCATCCGCCGCCACTGAGTGTTCGCCTCGTCGGCCTGTCGTTCTACCCGGCTTAGTGATGCATCGGCAGAGGCGAGTTTTGCGGCATAACCGGCGTCGTTGCTGGCCTCGATCACATCGCGGGTCGTCACGGCCCCCTCGAGGTACTCGACCGTTGCACTCTCGGCGGCAAGATTCACTGACGCCTTCACAGTGCCCGGTACAGCAAGCAGCGCTTTTTCCACCCGCCCGACGCAAGATGCGCAATGCATCGCATCGACATGCAGCGTCACACTTGCCGTGCGCGGCGGGTAGCCGGCCGCGACCAGCGCCGCGCCGACATCACCGATCTGACTGGGCGACTCGATCGAAAACGAAGCCGTCTCTGCCGCGAGGTTGACAGAGACATCCCGCACACCGGCAATCGTGTTGAAAGTCTTTTCCACACGCCCGACACACGACGCACAGTGCATGTTGTCGATTGACAGATAGACGGATTTTTGAACGGCCACAACCAGATTCCAGTGAGGTACTGGTATCAATATAAACCTTCCAGTCACTGGAGACTCAAGTGCAGTAGAACCGAGTCTGTAATTAACATTGGCCTGTCGTTTGTAAGGACGATTACATCAATCGAGGGTATAACGATCTACCGAATGGCCGTGTCCGAGGCAACGCAAAGTCCGGCCATCGCGCAAAATTTTTTTCAAATTGGCCCCGAAGAGAACCATGAGTGCCTGGCGAGATATCTTCAAGCCCAGACTGAAGCAGGTGTGATTGATGTTGCCGACCCAAAGATGGCGGCGGCCCAGTTGCTGGGCGCTATGCGTTCCGAGCTGCATTTAAAGGCTGTATTGACATCAAAAGTCCCGTCAAAACAGAAGATTCGCAAACACGTAACCGCTGCCGTTGATATGTTTCTTGCCGGGGTTAAACAGCGCTAGAGGGCAGGTCACACGTACTGCCGCGTTAAAAAAAATGGTGCGATTCGTTCCTCATCAGCACCCCACGCAGGTTTTAGAAACCACGAGTCATCGATAAAATCGGTGCGATTCGCTACCGCTCACCAACACCCTACGCCCGCATGCGCACCGAACCGGACTAAAACATATCCGCGAGGAAAAACTTGCAATTCGCACCGCACACTCACACCCACGTGTGTACCGCAAGGACACGGTTTAACCGTCAAAACGCACCATGTTCTTTCAATAGCTTGTAAACCCGGCTGGCAATCTCCCGATAGCCCGCCGCATTAAAATGTACCGAGTCTGATTTGAGTGACGGCTTTTTCAGCAGACTGGAGACCATGCCTTTCTCGAACACCAGATCGTATTCATCGGCCAGTTCCTGATAGTAGGGCGCCGATGACGACAGCAGTTTTTTCTCTGGCACACCGATCAGCACGACCTGCATGCCACGCCCAGTCGCAAGCTCGATCATCGCCCGCAGATTGGCTTTGGCCGCGGCGGCACCGAGGTTGCGCAGAATGTCGTTGCCGCCGTGCATCAGGATCAACAAGTCAGGCGTTGATCCCTGCAACACTGCGGGCAGGCGCTCAAGCCCCTCGGCCGTCGTCTCACCCGAGATACCGGCGTTAATGACCTTCCTGCCGGAAAGCTCAGCGAGCACGGCCGGGTAGGCGAAATCGACGGAGGTACCTTTGCCCGCAGTCAGACTGTCGCCGAAGGCGAGAATGACCGAATGCTGTCCCAGCGGTGTGAGCTTGGGATCACCGCAGCCCGCCAGTGCGATCGCAACTAGCGCGATCGCCACTTTTATGTATCTCAGTGGATTGGTCAAACTTATATTCCTAAACGGATAAATAGTTGTTCTGGAAAGTCTAGTTCAAACCATCGAGGGTGGTCGTCACAACGACGGGTTGGTATGAAGTCACCGCAGACACCGGCTATCCGATCAACCGTAGGGTAGGTAAGCCTGGGCGCACCTACCACCGAATCGCGAATTGACCGCTCGCTGGAATTCACGACTCAGATGGTACGTGCGTCTGGGCTTACAGCCCCTAAGACCGCCAACACTGCAAAGATCGGCAACAGGAATTTAAGGCCCATAGCACCGATCTTTGTCACAAATGTCAGCCCTGTCTCGTCTTTGTTGTACCAGGCAAATAATGAGGCGTACCATGCTTAGACCACTGTACAGATTCATGATCCGTCGCTTCGGAAGACGCTACGATTACGACATCGGTTACATGCTTTTTCTACTTGAGGAAACACCGGTGCTAATGAATGCGTTCAACGGCTTGTCAAAACTTGCAAGCTATCGAAAAACAGCGCCGGTGGAGGCGTACATGGCAGCCAAGTTGACGGGAGTCAGGACGGAAGACTGCAGGCCTTGTCTGCAGCTGGCCGTCGAGTTGGCGCGGGAAGAGGGTATCGCCAGCCAACTGATCGAGGCAATCCTGGCCGGTAATGTAACGGCAATGTGTGCAGATTCCGCACTGGGCTTTCGTTTTGCTACCGTTGTTCTTACGCGCTCCGGTGACGAGGCAGCAGCGCGTGAAGCGGTGCGTAATGCCTACGGTGAAGCGGCCGTTGTCGAAACAACACTGGCCACACAGATCACACGTGTATTTCCCATGCTAAAGCGCGGCCTTGGTTACAGTGAAAGCTACAACCGTATTTTTAATGTGCCTAGCGCGTCAATTGTTGGGGATGTGGGGTTTGCACGTCGCGCCAGCAACTTTTGGACCTTCGAAACGACCCTTACTTGTAACTCCACCAGGCGGTTGTACTGCGGTCAGCAATAGCCGCGATACGTAAGATTGCATTCTCTGGTTGTACTGGCCCAACAGGGCTGCTCCACATCTGGCGCTGCGCGCTTTGCAGTGCAGAACTTAGGACATCCCTCACGATGAGCCGCTCGGACAGAATTCCGCCACGATTTGGGTGCTTGCAAGCACTGGGGTGCATAGACACTTCTGGTTACACATGGTAGGTGCGTCTGGCACTAACGGCCCCTACCTGAGCGCTTGGCACCAGATTTAAAACCTACACCTTCAACACACCCATCTGATCTTCCAGCAACTGCATGACCTTCATTGCAGCCAGGCCCTGAGCAAAACTCGAATTTGGCTCGCGTCCCTCCTGAATGGCAGCTATGAATTCCCGGTCAATCAATTCGATGCCATTATTCGACACCGCCACTCCAGACAGATCGATCGGATTGTCCTTGCCGTCGTATAAATCGTCGTAGCGCGCGAGATAGGTGCCGGTATCACCGATGTAGCGAAAAAACGATCCAAACGGACCGTCGTTATTGAACGACAACGACAGCGTGCAGAGCTTACCGGTAGGCGTTTTCAGACCGATGGTCATATCCATCGCAATACCCAGTTCCGGGTGCGCCGGACCCTGCAGCCCCATCACTTCAGTCGGAATTTCACCAGTCTGGTACAGGAACAGATCGATGGTGTGGCAGGCGTGGTGCCAGAGCAGGTGGTCTGTCCAGCTGCGTGGCTCGCCCTTGGCGTTGGTGTTGGTGCGGCGGAAAAAGTAGGTTTGCGCATCCATCTGCTGGATGTTGAATTCGCCGGCGTCCATCTTGTTCTTAATCCACTGGTGCGATGGATTAAAGCGCCGCACGTGACCAACCATACCCACCACGCCGGTCTCCTTTTGCACCGCATCCATTTGTTCGGCGTCGGCCAGGCTGTCGGCCATCGGGATTTCTGCAAACGTGTGCTTGCCGGCCCGCATCGCCTGCACCGATTGCTCGCAGTGCATCTGTGTGGGTGTGGACAGAATGACCGCATCCATATCCTGTGTGAGAAACGTGTCATAGTCGGCGCAGGCATGCGGGATTTTACGCTCGGCGGCCAGCGCCTCGATCTTGCTCTGATTCGGGCCGAATACGGAGACCACCTGTGCCTCGGGAATGTTGGCCAATGCATCGAGATGTTTGAGCCCGAACGCGCCATAGGCACCTGCTACACCGATTTTCAACATGGTTATCTGTTCTCCAATATCATGTGGCCGACTGCCGTATTTGATGCGGGTACGTGATAGAAGCGGTATTTCTCCTCTATCTGATCATTCAGGGCGCCGCGCATCACGTACCACATCACCAGTTCAATGCCCTCGGAGCCGGCCTCGCGCAGGTACTCGATGTGCTCGATCTGGCTACCCTTGTCCGGCTCGTTGACCAGGAGATCCATAAAGCGTGCGTCCCACTCGGCGTTGATCAAGCCGGCTCGCTGATGCTGCAACTGATGGCTCATGCCGCCAGTGCCGAACACGCAGACTTTCAAATCTTCCGGAAAAGATTCGATCGCGCGCCGGATCGCCTTGCCAAGCGCATAGCAGCGGCTGCCCAGCGGGGCAGGGTACTGCACCACATTCACCGCCAGCGGGACGACCGGGCAGGGCCAGGCTTCTGGCTGATCAAACATCATCGTCAGCGGTACCGTCAGGCCGTGATCGACTTCCATCTCATTGATGATGGTGATATCGAAGGAATCGAGCACCAGCGACTGCGCGATATGGGCTGACATCTCTCGATGCCCTTTGACTACCGGCACCGGGCGCGGGCCCCAGCCTTCGTCGGCTGGCGGGTACTCGGCGGCGCAACCCAGTGCAAAGGTCGGGATGACGCGCGCATCGAACGCGGTGCAGTGATCGTTGTACACAAGGAAAATGAGATCCGGCTTTTCTTCAGCCATCCACTGCCGGGAATACTCAAAGCCCTTAAAAATAGGGTCGTAATAGTCGTCGCCGCTTATGCCGGTGTCCGAGGCAACCCCGAGTGCTGGCACGTGTGAGCAGGCCACTCCGGATGATATGTAAGCCATCTATTTGTCCTGCCACTCGGATTTGTAGCGATTGCCCTCGATTGAGCGGCCACCGGTGATCATCATCTCACGATAGGCTGTTGATCCCTTGCCGGTCATCAATCCCGCCAACCCCTGGAAATTGATACCATGAAAGGCAGCGAGTTTGGATGTGTAGTAGATATTGCCGCCGAGCTCCAGCAGCCGGTTCCACTCCTGATTCAGCGCCGCCTCGCGTTGCTCGGGCGTCATGGCGTATTGATCGATATAGCTCTCCGGGTCGGCTTTGAATGCCTCCCGATTGGGCGCCAGCCGCAGGCTGATGCAGAACTGGTTCAGGTGATAGCCACGCGCTGCCTGATCGCTATCGAAGACGATGGTACCGGGGATATCGTCGTAGGGCTTTTTGTCAGCCATGCAGGGAAACCTTTGACGTTGTGCTGAGTTGACAGGCCAGTCGGGCAGGGGCGCCGAGTGGTCGGTTGGCAAAGCGGAATGAAGGGTCGCGATAGGCCGATATGATACACAAAATGCCCTGCGAGTTGCCCGCGCAGGTCGTTCGAACAAAGCAGGGTGGACTCTGGCGATTGCGACTCGTCAGCTAGTGCCGGTTATAATGAAACGTAGCGTTTGTGCTTTCCATACTTTGTGATTCTGCCCGGAAGAGTGATTCGACATGATCAACGCAATAGGTTGTATTCCCGCCGAGGCTGCACAGCTATACAGCGATAAGACAGCACTGATATGCCCGGACCGCAGTCTTACTTTTAAAGAACTGGATGATCTGAGCAACCGCTGCGCTAACGCCCTTGTTAGCCTGGGGATTACGCCCGGCGACCGGGTGACCCTGTATTCCGGCAATTGCTGGGAATGGGTGGTGAGCTACTACGGTGCCCTCAAGACCGGCGCTGTGATCAACCCAATCAATGTCATGCTGACACCCGGGGAAGTCGAATTTGTGGCCAACGACTGTGGCGCCAGCATTGTTATTGCTTCCCATGAAAAAGCGCTCTCCATCCAGGGCGTCAAGGAAAAGTCCCGGGTGAGGGAACTGATCGCTTTTGGCGATGAGGCTTTGCCAACAGGGATGTTGTCATTTAACGAAATGCTGGCGGGGAACGAGGACGCGTTCGAGATTGCCGCCACGGACCCGGACGCACTTTCTACCATCGGCTATACCTCCGGTACCACCGGGCATCCGAAGGGGGCCTGTCTCTCACACCGCAATATTCTGCTCAACGTGGCGATGACGGCGTTGATGCATCAGCGTAATGAGCGCGACACCGTGGTCACCGCATTACCGTGTCCGCATGTGTACGGCAACGTAGTAATGAGTGGCGCCATCCAGAATG
>CAZYDV010000279.1:0-8337 GCA_964646405.1 uncultured Granulosicoccaceae bacterium
GAGCTCGACGAGACCTTTTCCGACGCCGCTGATAACGGCGCACCGCGCTTTGAGCGCTGGTTCGGGTATTTTGACAGTGAACGCTTCGCCCGCGTGCGAACGATATTCAGAAATATGCTCGCCGCCACCGAGACTCAGACGATCAGTTTCGACTGCCGGTGTAGCGTCTATCCGGGCGAAAGTGCTATCAGTGCCTACGTCTACAGCACCCATCACTACAACATCAACCTCTGCCCCCGCTACTGGGGATTAACCACCGATTGGCAACGCGCCATTCTGGTCCACGAGTTATCACATTTTGCCGTGCTGGGTAACGCGCGAGATTTCAGCTACGGGCATTTCGATACCGCGCAACTGGCCATCAACTCGCCAGACGAGGCAATCAGAAACGCCGAGAGCTACACCCTGTTTTTCCTCAATTCACCGCCAATCCCCCTAGCCAATGAAGGCGATGCGAACGAGGCGCCCGTGGTGCTGCAACTTGCCGCTGGCGCAAGCCATGACGGCAAAATCGGAAAACGCCAGACCGCACTGTATGGCATCCGGGATGCGAGCAAAGTCTTGCTGCAGCCAAACAATGGCGCCGACGTCGATCTGCACATCTACCTCGGTCGGGACCGAGTCTGTGTATCGAACAGGGCGGGAGGCATGGCCGAGCAGTGTGGACTCGACCCGACGCTTGAGTACTCGGCAGAGGTGATCCCGTTTACCAATGATCTGGCAGAGACCTATCTCTACACGATCCTGACAAATAGCGACGATCTGCCCACCGAGCTTCCAGACAACGACGCTCCGGCTGACGCTGATCCCGTTGAAGGGGGCTCGGGTGGCGGCGCGCTAACGCTCTCGATCGTCTTAACAACGCTGGGCCTGATACCCTCAATACGCCGCCGGCGAGAGCACCGCAACCAAAGGTAGCCTCACCACAACGGTGGCGAGAAATTGAAGGCAGGATGGAAAAACGCACTTAATAGCGATTCCCGGTGATTAGCGCCTGTAAACGTTGAACTGCCACTGCTGCCCGCAACACGCAGGCCGCAACACACAGGCCGAACTCGCATCCTTGTACCCTCAGCGAATTGTTGCGACCATCAGATTTTCACCTGGCTGCAAGCAACATGTTCACACTGCTGACTTCCCTGCCCTCCCCGTATGGCCGCAAGGTTCGAATTGTCATCGACTGCCTCGGACTGACAGAGCAAATGCGCCTGCAGGCCGCCAATACTGTAGATCCCGACGACCCGATCCGTGAAATTAATCCACTGGGCAAAATTCCGGCGTTAATTCCAGAAGGTGGTCAGCCTGTTTTTGACAGCCGAGTGATTGTCGATTATCTGGAGAACACCTATGGCGACGGCACCATCATTCCTCGCGATCCGCAGGCTCGAAGCCGTGCCCTGACGCTGGCAGCGCTGGCTGAGGGTATCAATGATGCGCTCATCGCCATTACTTATGAGGCGCGATTCCGGGAGCCTGAGCAAATCAGCAGTCGATGGCTTGACCACCAGAGGGGAAAACTCAGCCGCAGCCTGCCGGCGGTCATCGAGGCACTCGATGAATACCGGGCGCCTGGCATTGCGGCGACCACTCTGGCCTGCGCGCTGAGTTACGCTGACTGGCGCAGGCAAATCGACTGGCGCGGTGACTACCCCGTCCTGGCAGACTGGCTCAACACTTACGCCGCTCAAGTGCCCGGGTTTGACAAAACAGCCATTCCGGCCGATGCCTTGTAGCGCTGAGCAGTCGCTTGCGATTAAAAATTGACGCCTTTAGCGCGACAACAGATTTGCCAGCAGACGTTATGGCATCGGGATATCGGCGGTAAATTTCGGCACGTGATAGCCCTTCTGCACAGCCGGTCGCTCGGCGATAGCGGTGTACCATCGCTTGAGATTGACGAATGATTTCAGATCCATTGTCTGCCACTCAAAGCGCGAGATCCACGGCCAAACCGCCATATCGGCAAAAGAATATTCTCCGGCGATGTATTCATTGCTTGCGAGCTGCTTATCCAGCACACCATAGAGCCTTCGCGTTTCATTAGTGAAGCGCTCAGAGGCATAGGCCGACGCGTCCGGATTGAATTTCACGAAGTGATGGGTCTGTCCAGCCATCGGCCCAAGGCCCCCCATCTGCCACATCAACCATTCGACCGCCTGCCAGCGGCGCGCCGGCTCGGCAGGCATGAATTGACCGGTTTTTTCAGCCAGATAAAGCAGAATCGCGCCCGATTCCATCAGCGTCGTGCCATTGTCGTGATCCACGATAGCGGGAATTTTGTTGTTGGGACTGATCTTCAGAAAATCGGGTTCAAACTGATCCTTGTTGCCGGTGATGTCGATAGCCTGGGTGGTGTAGTCAAGGCCACACTCTTCGAGCATTATCGAAACCTTGCGTCCGTTTGGCGTGGTCCATGTGTAGAGATCGATCATTGGCGCTTTCCAGTTAAAGTGCGACAATAATAACAGCAATGCTATGACCGGCTTCGCTATCGCGCATCGCTGATCTACTCCGCCTGCAAGATAGCACCGGCATCCAGCAACTGATCGATTCGATCTTGCGCAATGCCCACCTCGCGCAGCACCTCTATCGTGTGCTCGCCTAAAACGGGCGCCACGCGATTTGTCGCCGGCCCATTCTCACGAAAGCTGAATGCAGCGACCGGTGCTCGCAGCGCCACGCCCTGACTCGACGGCATGCCGTTTGACTGCAACACCGAACGCGAGGCGATCTGGGCTGACTGCAGGGTTTCATCGAGTTGTCGCACGCGTGCGGCTGGCACACCCGCCCGATTGAACAGATCCTCCCAGTGCTGGGCCGATCCGTCGGCCAGCAGCGATTGCAACCAGGCCCGATCCTGATCGACCCGTGCCGCCAGGTCTGCAGCGGACAATGTTGCGATTTCATCGGCAAGCCGGGATTGGTCCAGTGCGCGCCAGAGTCTCTCGTGTTGTGCAACGGTAAACGCACCGATCATGATCAAGCCGTCGGTGGTGTGGTAGCAGCCATAGCCGGCACGGGTTGGATTGCTGTTACCTGGCGGCGTCGGTGCATTGCCTGTGACCTGGGTATCGACGACGCTGGTGGTCATCAGCATCAGCGCCGCATCCAGCATGGCGACGTCAATATGCTGCCCTTTGTCCGTTCGGCTACGCTGAAACAATGCCGCTGCAATCGCAAAAGCCGCCTGTGCGCCGGTACCGTAATCCAGCACCGGTGGCCCCACCCTGACTGGCGCAGTTTGCGTTGTGCCAGTGTGTGCCATTAGCCCTGAATAGGCCTGGATGACGTTGTCATAGGCTGGATCCTGTGCCTTCGGCCCGGTGTGGCCGAACCCACTGATCGAGCAATAAATCAACTGTGGTGTGAGTGCCGAGAGCGACGCGTAGTCGAGACCTGAGCGCGCCAGCACGCCGGGGCGAAAATTCTCTACCAGCACATCGGCGCCTTGCACCAGATCGCGCAGCAATGCCCGCCCCTGCTCGGTTTTGAAATCGATCGCCAGGCTTCGTTTCTCACCACCCTGGCACATAAACTGGGTGCCGAGCCCCTGGCGGGCAAGATCTTCATCGGCGCCCTCAACCCGCATCATGTCAGGTGATGTTGGCGACTCGATCTTGATCACATCGGCACCCATCACAGCCAATTGATAGGTACAGAACGGACCGGCCAGCACATGGGTAAAGTCGATTACCCGAATCCCGTCAAAGGGTCGCATTGATTACTCTGCCGTTTACAGTCGATGTGCGCGATAATGAACGATCCCCAATCAGTGCATCAAGTATCGGTGCACGACTCACCCGACAAACCTGCCATGACTACCTTGCATCTTATTCGCCACGGCCAGACCGACTGGAACGCCATCAGACGCGTCCAGGGCACATCCGAATCCACGTTGACGCCGCTGGGTGAATCGCAGGCGGCTGCGGTGCGCGAGCGATGGGCTGGCAAACAGTTTGATCGCGTCTACTCCAGCGATTTGCAGCGCACCCGACAAACGACACACATTCTGCTGGACGGCAACACGGCCGAGGTCGACTACCGCAGCGCCCTGCGCGAGATTCACCTGGGCCCGTGGGAGGGTGTGATGCTCGACGATGCGATTCGCGATTACCCGGAACAGGCCGACTTCTTTCGCAACCGGCCATCGCAGTTCTCACTGGAGGGTGCCGAAACATTCCACCAGCTACAGCAGCGCGCACAACAGGCGGTCGGCTCAATTGTCAGTGAGTGCGAGGGAGAGGAAGTATTGATCGTCAGCCACGGCGCTTTTATCAAGTCGTTGATGCTCGCCTACGCAGACTGGTCACTGGATCAAATGTGG
Source organism: uncultured Granulosicoccaceae bacterium (assembly GCA_964646405.1). Classification (GTDB taxonomy): domain Bacteria; phylum Pseudomonadota; class Gammaproteobacteria; order Granulosicoccales; family Granulosicoccaceae; genus CAKZSB01. The sequence continues at coordinate 4,325 of CAZYDV010000279.1, forward strand.
CATCCACCGGAACTGCAGAACTGCGGTCACAGTATCGTGGTGTTTGAAAATGGCAGCCCTTCTATCAAGCTGTTTGCGGATCAAACCGACTGGTAGATGTTTAACTATTGAAAAACTGCCCGATGAGAATGGCCGCCAGCACCACCAGCAGGGCGTGAAGAATTTTGCGATAGATCTGTGCGTCTACGCGCGCCCCCATACGCTCGCCAATCAATAGCGACCCCAGTGCCAGCAGCGCAAACGGCACGCTTTGCAGCATCAGGCTTAGCCCGATCACGCCTGAGAACCAGAAAACAACAATCTGCGATAGTTTGCCAACCAAAAAGCAGGTATTCATTGCCGGCACCAGCGTCGCCCGTTCGACTTCCAGGGTGAGAAAATAGATGAGCAGTACGGCGACCATGACGTTTGTGGTACCACCCGACAGACCGGCCAGAAAGCCGAACCCGATCATCGACGGCAGCGGCCAGCCCAACAGCCATTCGCGTGGCAATCGCCCTGAGTAGGTCGCCCAAAGAAACATAATGATCAGCGCCGCCAGCAGTAACCGGAATGGCGCCGGATCGGACACGGCAATCAGACGGGCGCCGAGCAACGCGCCGAGCAATGAAAAAAATACCAGCGGCGCGAACCGACGAAGTACTTTGAGGTATCCCGGACGCCCTCTCAAACTTGCCAGATTGACCGTGGCAGTTGGCAGCAAGGTGACAAGAATCGCAAGCCTGACGTCCAGGAAAATGGCGATAATCGGTGTTGCGACCATCGGGAATCCAAGCCCCAGTGCGCCGTGAATCAGGCCAGAGAAAACGAGTGTCAACGCGACCAGGACAAGGATCAGTGGATCGAGCTGCCACAGGTCAGTCATCTCTGGCAGCCTTCAAACAACTCGGCAATCGGGTGCCACGCGCACAGCGATGTGGCAGAGATCATGCGCGCATCTGAGTGCCCAGAAAATCAACCGCCGCCTGCACCCCTCCGCGACCGTGAGGCCAATCGAGCGCCTGCAATCCAGCTTCAACCACCGCCAGGGTGCCCAATACCATTGGTGCATTAACATGGCCCATATGCGCGATCCGAAATCCTTTGCCATACAGATCGCCAATCGTAATGCCCAGCTTGACGCCGCACTGTTGCTCGCACCACTGCAAAAGCGCAGCACAATCCTGACCGGCGGTCGCTGCGATCGTGGTGACACTGTCGGCGCGCTCTGACGGCTCGAGAATATTAAAATCGATCGCGCCGCCTTGTGACCAGCTAGCGACGGCACTGCGTACGGTACCGGCCAGAAGCTTATGGCGTGTGATCACCGCTGACAGCCCTTCTTCGAGGATCATGTCCAGCGCGCAGCGCAGACCAAACAACATGTGTTCGGGCGGCGTGCCGCAGTATTTCATGTAGTGTTCGGGGCCATCGCGCATAGTCCAGTCCCAGTAACGGGTACGCAGACCGGCGCTGGCATGGGCTTGCTTGGCTCGCTTTCCAGCGGCGACAAAGCTCAGTCCCGGTGGCATCATCAACCCCTTCTGTGAACCGGTAATGGCCAGATCAACCCCCCACTCGTCCATCTCGAACGGCATGGTCGCGAGCGAGGCGATGCAATCGACCATCAATAGTGCCGGATGACCTGCCGCATCCATTGCAGCACGCAGCCGCGGAATGTCGTTGACCACGCCGGAGGCGGTATCGATCTGCACCACCAGCACGGCGGTGATTTGATGATCGCGATCTTCGCGCAGTATCTGTTCGAATTTGTCAGCGTCCACCGCGCGCCGCCAGTCACCCTCAAGTGTGGTAATTTCAAGCCCGGGTAACACACCCATCTCGCCCCAGTTGTGTGCAAAACGGCCAGATTCCAGCACCAGGATACGGTCACCCTTCGACAACGTATTGCTGAGCGATGCCTCCCAGGCTCCATGGCCGTTGGCGGCATAGATGTAGGTGTCGCCGCTGGTGCGGAAGATCTTCTTCAGATCTGCAAGGCACGAATCGGTGGTCGCGACCAGGGAACCGGAATAGATATCGATGGCCGGCCGATGCATGGCAGAGAGCACGCGATCGGGTACCACCGTCGGGCCGGGGATGGCGAGAAAGTCCCGACCGTTTGCAACTGTCATTCGATGAGGTCCAAGTAGGCAGGCGCGCTATTCTAGCCTATTGCACGAACACAAATGACAGCGGTTCCGATTTCGGTCCTGGCGCTCGTCACCTCCCCGCACCAGACATGATCGACTGGTTGAAATCAACTGCGATGAATCGAGGAGTATGACGCGCTAAGCAAACATTGGACATCGGGATCCCTGGACATTCCAGGGTCCCCTGTGACTGACTGGTATAGCCTTACCAACCACGCCGTGCGGTCGGCCTGATCGGTCCGCCAGGTGAGGTATGAATGGGCGGCAGCACCGGCATCGGATTCCAGAAGAACCGGCCACCGGCAACCTGATCCAGCTGCTCGTCGGTGAGTTCCAACTCGTTGATGTCGGGCGGAATCGGCACAACGATACAATTCGTTTTTTCAACCACTGGATCGATAGTCAAATCCTTCAACGAGCCCGGCTCAAGGCCGTACTCGGCCTCTACCGTTCCGCGTGGGTCTGCCAGAAAGGCAGCTCTGAATTCTGAATCAGTCGCGCAGCTTTGGGCTAGCTCCTGCTTGATTTCCTGTAGTCGCGTTGCGATGTCGCCAGGTGCCATGTCGGAGGAATGTCTGGCCATGTTTTAAACTCCCCTGTTCCGTGGATATTTGCTCCGGCGACTGCTGAGTCTGCGTACCTTACTGAAGCGGCAAATTGCTGCAAATCAAGTGGCACACGGTTTCGACAATACGCCAAAGTCGGTAACGTATGGTTGTCACTTTATGCAAGCATGAGCACAAAATCTACGCTTTTCCCTCGAATTGACAGGCGACGGGTAAAATTACCATCGTGTCAACGTCGAAAGTGCACAAGCGGCCCCACAATGGGCGTGGGTTGGCTGCCTGCTACCTATCGCTTGGCGACGTTAAACGACGAGGCAATCGGATCAAAAACTAAACCGACAGAGCGTCTGCAATGAGCGACTCTGATCGAAAGCCTGGTTTTGGAGAGGTATTGGACAGGTACAGGCAGCAGGGTCAGCCGTCATGTTACTGCGTTGAGTGTGACTTTGTGGTGACGTCGATAGTTCCCACAAAGCCGAGGCTGCACGCGTCAGCGAACAGCCCCGGTGTAACGCTCAGATTCCGGATATTACCACCGACGGCCGCCACCTCGCACCGGTCCACTGGGCAGGGTTGGGTACTGAACAACCGGCAAAATACCCGGCCACAGCCAGAAGCCGCCCGCTACCATATCCAATTGCTCGTCCGTCAATTCAGCCTCATCCAGTTCTTCCGGGATGGGCACGATGATGGAATTGGCTTTCTCAATGGCAGGTTCAATAGTGAGGTCTTTCAGCGCACCTGCCTGCAAGCCGTATTCTGCTTCAATTGTACCCTGTGGATCTGCCAGAAACGCATCGCGAAACGCTTTGTCAGTCGCACAACCGTGTGCGATTTCTGACTTGATTTCCTGTAGACGCTTTCCCACATCAGCTACGTTAGCACTCATTGGTAAATCTCCCTGCTAAAAACATTAAAGTGAATAAAAGTACAAATTGCTATTCTGAACTGTTGTGAGAATTAGCTTTCCAGCCATTTATCAGCAGCGCAATTCAGTGTTCGACACAATGTACGCTTTCGATATTAGTTCGATTGCATTGCCACTGTCATGGTTTTAAGTACCCATAGATGAATAAAGGTACTATTACCTGATTACCTTACACATTTAATTCACAAATCCTCAAATTCCGCGCGAGGGTTTTACGCCTTTTACAAACAAGATGTAAATAGTCGTACCACGAAAAACGCCATTCCCGGCGAACCATCAAAAACCTTAAACCGACAATGCAAACCAGGCAAAACGAGCCGGTAATAACTCGCATCCCGAGTTTGAATAAACCTGCAATCTGAGCTCACCTCGAATCAATCGGAATAC
>CAZYDV010000280.1:0-8330 GCA_964646405.1 uncultured Granulosicoccaceae bacterium
TCTTCTGGGTGTCCAACGCACTGGATGCCAGCATCTCTTCGTACCGTTTTACCGATGACAGCGGCAATATCGAGTTGGTCGAAGTGCTGGCCGCCACCGGCAACCAACCCACCAGTACCGACCCGGCAACCGCGTTTGCGACGACAGATGGCTTCATTGATCTGGACATCACCGACGACGGCGCCTACCTCTACCAACTCTACGGTCTTTCTGGCCAGGTAGGTGTCTATGCCGTCGACGGCGGCAACCTGACACTGATCGAAACAGTAGCCGGCGACCTGCCTGAAGTGGACACTCAGGGCATCGTCTCGTTCTAGCGCGAAGCAGAACCTGGCAACTCACAAGGTTGCCAGGTTCAGACATCCGTCACCTATCCCAACGGAGCATCTCATGTCTCAACATTGCAGAACCCAGCCACTACTGCGCCTGTCCGTACTGTCTGTAGCCATTTCACTGGCGGCCTGTTCAAGCGGCGACAGCAACAACGCGACTGACTCGAGCGATTCATCAGCCGGCGCGATCTATGCCCTGACCAACGGCCACAACCCCGCCACGCAAATCAGTGCCGCAGCGGATGCCGCCGCCGAACCTGATCGCGTAAACGAAGTAGTGGCCTACGCGCGCAGCGCCGACGGCGTACTGACGCAGATTGGTGTGTACGACACTGGTGGCCTGGGCGAGAACATTCGAAATAGCGGCGCCAACCCGCTTGCCTCTCAGGACCCTTTGATCGTATCGAAAGACAACCGATTTGTTTTTGCTGTCAACACCGGCAGTGAATCGATCAGTTCATTCGTGATCAACGATGACTTCAGCCTCACGCCCGCATCACTGGATGTCGCCACCACCGGTGCATCCAACGCGCAGAACCCGGTATCGCTGACCGTATTCAACAACATCCTTTACGTGGTAAACACCGGCGCATTCTTCGACGCCAACGGCAATCCAGCCACAACCCTGCCCGATGACCGAAACCGCACCGCCGCCAGTATCATTGGCTTCACCATCAACGACGACGGCACACTGACTGAACTCGCAAATTCCGAGGTGCCAGGCATCGGCGCCAATGCGGGATCGATCGAGTTTTCTTCTAACGGTGAAAATCTCTATGTCACCGAACGCCGCACCGACAACATCATCGCGATCCCGCTGGATGATAACCACCTGCCGCTTGACGATGGCAACGGCGGCGTACAGACCTCGACCGTGGTGTCACAAACCGCACAGCCGTTTGGCACCGATCTCTACCCCACCGACAACGGCGACATTCTCCTGGTTTCCGAAGGCAACAACGGCGCTGCGGGACTTAGCGCCTTGTCCACCTACCTGATTGAAGACAACGGTGATCTCACTGGCATCTCGCTCAGTTCCGGCGTCGAGGGCGATCCACTGACAACCGGATTTACCTTCGGCTGCTGGGTCGAGTTCGTCGAGACACCGGACGGTGACTTCGCCTATGTCAGCAACACGCCCGACGGTGTGATCACGAGTTTCGAAGTAGGTGATCAGGGTGGACTGGTTCGACTGGAATCATCGGCCGGATTCGCGGGCATCGATGGCGATGACACCCAAAACGGTGGCGGCGTACTCGATGCAGAAATCGCCTTTCCCTACCTGTACCAGGTCGTGAACAACGATAGTCGCATCGCACAATTCGTGATTAACTCCGACGGCTCACTCACGCGCCAGACAGACGTAGAGATTGTCGATACCGAATTACTGCGCGCCAGAATGTTTGCCGGTATCGCTGGATTCTGACTCCCGCCGAAGACACGAAAGTGTCACTTGAAGGCAGGCCCATGGCCTGCCTTTTTTTATTTTCGACGCCCGGTTACAGACCAGCCAGACTGGAAAACCCACTGAATATCATCCCGAATCCGCTGGACAACGGTACAATCGTCAGGACAGCAGCAGCGGATATCAGTTTTTCATGCCATTGCAAATCAAGCCGATCGACCCCACCCGCAGCGATTTTGGCGCGCGCGTGACTGGCATTCAAATCGCCGCCGGCGTATCCACGGCCGATGCCGCATCCATTGAGCATGCGATGGATCAATACGGCGTTCTCGTCTTCCCCGATCAGCCAGTCGACGACGATCAGCAATATCGTTTCTCCCAACACTTTGGCCCGATGGAACAGGCCACCGGCGATATCAACCAGACCGCGCGCCGGCTGTCGATGAAAGTCAACGATATCTCCAACCTGGATCAACACGGCAAAGTACGCACTCGTACAGACCGCGCACGACTGTTTGGTTTGGGGAACATGCTGTGGCACTCGGATAGCTCTTTCAAAACCACGCCCGCAAAATTTTCGTTGCTGTCTGCGCGCATCATTCCAGACAATGGCGGCAATACCGAGTTTGCCGACATGCGTGCCGCCTGGCGCACGCTCGACCCACATCTGCAGCGCGAGTGTATGGAACTGGTCTGCCTGCACAGCCAATTGTTTTCTCGTGGCAAACTGGGCTTTGATGAATTCACCGATGAAGAAAAACAAAAATGGCAGCCAGTGCGGCAACGGCTGGTGCGCGAGCACCCGCGAACCGGCAAGCTGTCCCTGTTTCTGTCATCGCACATTGGCACCATTGAAGGCTGGCCGGTACCAGAGGCGCGACTGTTAATCAGCGATCTGACCGAGCACGCGACCCAGCCGGCATTTGTCTACCCACATCAATGGCAAACCCATGATCTGGTGATGTGGGATAACCGCGTCACCATGCATCGCGCCAGACGCTACGATCACACACAACCGCGCGACCTGCATCGCACCACTGTGGCCGACAGCGGCCCTGTGCTTTGAGAGGTTCCGAGGCAGCTCGATAGTTGAGCCCATAAGCGCGAACATTAGCACTTAAGGTCCAGCGCTAACAATGCAAAGCGCCAGGCACACATCAATACTCCACCATTCAATCCCAACGACATTCCGGGCTCGCCGCGGAATCCCGCTGTTTAGGCGCTAGCAATGTTTAACACCTGGCTTGCAGAACACAAAATTCTCGCTACCGGGGCAAGCCCGGTATGACGGCAGTAGGCGTGACGGCTACCCTATGGCCAGTACACCAGAACGCATCGACTCAGGCAAACTGCAGCGCATCACCTCATCCAGATCCGTTGCCTGGAACTGTGGCAACAGTCGCCGAAACTTATCCCCACCCAGGCGGTGTGACGTCTCCCACAGCCCGCGCATCTCCTGCATCTCATAGGCAAGCTTCCAAAACGGACTGAGCCACCACAGGATGGCCCACGGAAATTTATCGATAGTGAAAGACTGACCCGTTGATTGTTCCAGCGCTCGCTTGAGCTCATTGATCGTAAAATCGTGACCAGGAAACGGGATATCTTCGAAAGGCTGCAACTGATCGCGTAGCGATGACAGCGCTACCGCCGCGCGCGCCCAGTCTGGTAAGTAACAATACGCGTGGCGTGTATCTGCGCCACCAATCTGCGTGAGCTTATGGCTTTTGATGCCCCGCATGTGAATCAGCCCCATCACATCCTGATCACCGTGTGGATCGATGAAACTGCCGGCACGAAGAATGATCGTCCGCACACCATGCTGTACAGCACGGCGATATTGCCGCTCCATCGCAATGCGAATAACGCCCTTGCGGGTGATGGCATCATGCGGTGTGTGCTCATCAAAAACGCCATCCCGGTTGGCAAAGTTGTAGACATTGCCGGGCACGATAATGCTCGCCCCTGAGGCGCGCGCCGCCTCAATCACCTGGCCGGTTATCCGAGGTATCTCGGTATCCCAGTTGCGGTATTGCGGCGGATTGAGGCCGTTGACTATTACGTCAGCGCCAATCGCGGCCTCAGACAGGTTGCCAATTTTGCGATCGTAACGCCGAACCCGCCAACCGGCATGCGTGAAAGCAGCAATCGAATGCCAGCCAATATTGCCGCTGCCACCCAGTATCAGAACCGTTCCAGTCATCTCGAATCACCTTTTGCGTGTTGATGACCTAACTTACGGCATGCTATTTTGTATATAAATTACCTATAAACGCATATCATTCATTCATTTCTGTATGAACAACCCGACAAACAAGCTTGATTGGTCGCTCGTCCAGTCCTTTCTGGCCGTCGCAGAAACCGGCACTTTGTCAGCCGCCGCACGCCAACTGGGCGCCAGCCAGCCGACACTCGGTCGCCAAATCAAGGCAATCGAGCAGCAATTGGGCGAAGAATTGTTTATGCGCCAGGCTAGAGGCCTGGCGTTAACACCGGCCGGGCAAAGGTTGTTGCCACACGCAATCGAGGTGCGCGATGCGATCAATCGCATCATTCTGACTGCAGCAGGCCACGAACAGAGCATTGAGGGCACGGTGCGTATCACGGCAAGCGAGCTGGTATCACATGTTCTGCTGCCCGCCATCCTTGCGCAGATCCGCCGCAGCGAGCCCCAAATCGAACTCGAACTTGTACCGAGCGACTCATCCGAGAACCTGCTGTTTCGCGAGGCCGACATTGCCATTCGCATGTACCAACCCGAACAACTCGACCTGATCGCCCGGCAACTGGGCTATCTGCAGATCGGCGCCTTCGCCGCCACCCGCTACCTGGATGAACACGGTCGCCCGCACACCGTTGAGCAGTTCGCCCAGCACCAGTTTGTCGGCTACGATCGCAACGAACAGATCATCACGGGTATGCGATCCGCCGGATTCAACATCGACCGGCATTTCTTTCAGACCCGCTGTGATAATCAGATCGTATACTGGGCGCTCGTGCGCCACGGTTGCGGCATCGGGTTTTCACAAAAAAACATCGCCGATAACGACCCGCTGGTAGAACCGATACCGATCGACTTCCCGATCGAGCCTTTGCCGGTATGGCTGACCGCACACAAAGTCATGCAATCAACACCACGCATCAGACGCGTGTGGGATCTGCTGCGCGATGGACTTCAGCAAGTTCTGACACAATAGAACGAAAGGCTGTCTAAAACAGACCAGGCAACCGATAGAACACCAGCAACACCCAGGCTAACGTTCGGCCACACAGGATCACCCGCGATCCGTGTTACCGTATCTTTTTCCCCAACCCCTTATAGTGCCATCCGCAATGCCACACAAAAAACGCGTTCTATTTGTTGGATCGTTCATTAGTTCCAGTGACGGCGCCAGCATCGGTGGCCAGAACTTCGCCTGCCGGACACTGGTCGATAGCGAATTATCCGAATCGATCGAATGGTTGTTAGTTGACAGCACCGGCACCATGCCAATGAAACCTGTGTGGATTCGTGCAGCGCTTGCATTAAAGCGAATCATCATTTCCGCGTGGTATCTACTCACGCGCAAAGTCGATACGGTACTGATATTCACCGCACACGGCGTGAGCTTTTTCGAAAAAGGCATTATCTGCATACTGGCAAGCTATCTGGCGCCCAACACCATACTCGCACCCAGATCCGGCCTGATACTCAACGATCTGAAAATCCCCATACGGCGACGGTACATCCGATGGGTATTCAGCAGAGCCAGCCGCGTCGTATGCCAGTCACCCTACTGGCAGTCAACTTTCAAAGCCCTGGCACCCGATGCAAACTGCACGGTCATTCACAACTGGATAGACACTGACAAATATCACCAACAGACGCCACCTCATCGCGACGAACAATCCCCCTTCCAGTTGCTGTTTATTGGCTGGGTCGTTCACGACAAAGGCATCATGGATTTGTATCAGGCAGTACATGCCATCAGCCACGAGCACAATATCCAATTGTCGATTTGTGGCGCTGGCGATGCAATGGAGGAACTGCAACGCTGTATCGATAACGACAACCTGGCAGACGTGGTTCAGTTAAAGGGCTGGGTACAATCAAAATCCAAAATGCAGGCACTCAAGGAAGCATCGGCTTTCGTGCTGCCGACCCATTTCGAAGGCTTTCCCAACGCCTTGCTGGAGGCAATGGCCAGCGGCGTACCCTGCGTCTGCTCCGACATCCCTCCCATCAGCTCATTGGTACGAGACCGACATCACTGCCTGTTGTTCGAGACTAAAAACACCGAAAGCCTGGCAGAGGCACTACTAGAAATGATAACCAGCACACCAGAGGCAAGACAATTGCTGGCGACCCACAGTCGAGAACTGGTCAGCACACAATTTAGCGTTGAATACGGTGTTCGTGCATTCAAAGAAATTCTTTAACAAACAAACACCAGCGTTGACCAGAAGGTATTCTCCATACCGCGCATACGGCGCGGTATAAGACTTTTTTCACGACGCTATGACGCCGCTGTTATTGCAGCCAATACACCGCTAGCGAAAAGTTTTACTCACACGCATTAAGATCCTGCACCGCTATGCCACTCAACACCGGAAAGGCATCCAGTATTCGTTCGCTGGTATCGCCATCTTCGTCGTCGTCGAAGGTATCCGGTGCGTCAACCATCAACACATTGTTCTCGCGCGTGATAATTAAACCTGTGTCAGTTGTCGTGGTGCAGTCAAAATCCGGGTCGTCATAAAACACATTGCCGAAAGTTGAGCCACCCATTGCAGTCAAAATCGAAGACCCGCGATCAATCAGGTAGCAGTTTTCACCGCCATCTAACTCATCTCCCTGAAAGTCAAAACCATTAACTTCGCCAGTGGCAGTGATTTCTGTGTAGAAGACGTCGACCTCGCCATCGACCTCTTCGGTGAGGTCGTAGAGCCCGGCTATAGCGGAGAAATCACCCGACCCCTGAAGCGATGGACAGCTCGCAAGCCCGACCGTGCCATTGCCGTCGCCGCCATCACCCGACTCGCCACCGGTGTCCGTTTCGTCCGGGGTCATCCCATCAGGGGTCATTCCATCAGGGGTCATTCCATCCGGGTTCATTTCATCTGGGTTGGTCATCTCCGGGTTCATCATCTCCGGATCTGGATCGCCCTCGTCCGACGGCGTGTCCCCACCCGATGAACCGCCACAGCCGGCCAGCGCCAATGCCATCACAAGCACCCCCATGTGCCTGGGCAACAAATCGGCAGAACCAGATCGGAATACAGTCATGCTACGCTCCACGTCAGTTAAAGATCACACTGTCGACGTTATCACACACGACCAATCAACGAAACAGCGCTGATCGCAATCGGTTGTCGTGCATGCCAGGATTAGATTGCAGTGAGACAATTGCGGCACGCTACGCGCGCTGAAAGCAATTGAGTTGCTCAGGCCTGTTCGACTGTACAAAAGCGGCGATCAAAATACGCCTGAGGTGCCTGTGGGCGAGAGGCGGTACGGAACCTACAGATTGCGAGCGGCACCGCCCGGTCAGGCGTGTTGCAAACAGCAACCCTCATCTGTCACTCAACGAGTACCACATCGGCAGACGCCATCAGCACCCCACCGCTAATGGTCGTAAGCGATATAAAAACTTCTGTTGTATCCAAGGGCAAAAACGTATCACGTAAATCGATCACCAGTTGCGCCTCTACCGGCCCGACCCCGGCCAGCATAATATAGCCATCAGCATCCACGCCCGAATCAGGTTTAATGACGAGATACTCCCCGGTATCCGGGATAAATACCTGCTCGAAAAACACTGCAGCAGTCTCATCTGGCAATGGCGAAACCGCGACACCTGCCAACGCTGCCTGTACCTGCCGCGACGCGGCAATGCACGACGCACGCGCAACCGGCAACACACCGTAGCGCCCGCCCGTACCTTCCTTGCCGGCCGTAGTTTCAGTATCAATCTGGTAGTTCACCCGCAACGCCAGATCGGAGAGACCGATCGGTGCATCTGCAGCAGTTGCTTCAAATTCCAGAAATACTTCGCCGCCACTGCCATCCGCCTGCACACCGAACCGCACTTCCCGCAACATGCCAGCCTCAACCGATGTGATACCAGAGATGCCATCGGCAGGTGCCGGCAGATCACCACAATCCGCTACGCTGGTATCGCCGGAACAGGCCAGGACGGAACCTGCCACCATTGCCGCCGCAATCACCCTGATGACTACTTTCACACAACTTGCCCCTACAACCAACAACAGTATCAAACCGGCGTGCGGAACAATGCACCGGTTATAGCTGCGAGAATCAAAACAGCGGTTGATGCGAATGTGACCATGAACCCGGTTCCGCGCGATTTTGGATCATTCACATAAGACAGCCAATAGAGCGTGCGCCCGACCAAATAGACAACACCAATCGCTGCGATGTAGACCGGCGGCCAGTAAACCGCTGCCACAAGCAATGCGGGCAGAAAGCACACCAGTTGCTCCAGCGTATTCGACTGCACCCGATAGATCCGATCAAACATTTCGTGCCCGCTTGTCGCCGGGGCATTGACCCCGTATTTGCCACGAGAACGACCTACCTGAATGGCGAAGAA
>CAZYDV010000281.1:0-8300 GCA_964646405.1 uncultured Granulosicoccaceae bacterium
GGCATTCTGGCACTGCTGATTGAACGGTTGGCGGCGATGCGCGAGGCCGACGAAGCGTTGGTATCAAAGATAAAAGGGGCCATGACCTATCCCGCCGTGATGTTGCTGGCGATGATCATATCGCTGGTGGTGCTGTTTATCTTTGTGGTCCCAAAATTTGCCGTGATGTTTGAAGATATGGGCCAGGCGCTGCCGGCGCCGACGGTCATCATGATGGGTATCAGTGAAGCGTTCCAGCGCTACTGGTGGGCGATGGCCGGTTTGATCGGCGGCCTGATTGCAGGCGTGGTTTTCTGGCGTCGCACACCGGGCGGTCGCTTCGCGCTCGATCGACTCTTGCTGAACATACCGGTGTTTGGCGGTTTTGCCACTCGCGTGGCTATGGCCCGTTTTTGTCGCACGCTGGGCACTTTGCTCGATTCCGGTGTCAACCTGGTTGCCGGTCTTGAGGCCAGCCGCGGGGTTGCCGGAAACGTTGTGATATCAGCAGCGGTTGGCGATTCGCTAAAAGCCATCAAAGAAGGCAAGAAAGTTGGCCAGACGTTTGGCGCCACCGGGCTTTTTCCGCCGCTTGTCTGCGAAATGATCACGTTGGGTGAAGAGTCGGGCAAGATGGGCGTGATGTGCCTGAAGGTAGCAGATATCTACGATCGCCAGACCGATGATCTGGTCAAGGCGCTGACATCGGTGATCGAGCCACTGATGATTCTATTTATGGGGGGCGTGGTCGGCATGGTCGTTATTGCAATGCTGTTGCCGATTTTTTCAATGAATCTGGGCGCGTAGGGGATAGACATTAATGGACTGGAAAAACTATCGGTTGGGCACTTGGCGATCTTTGCTTACCGCAACATTGGTATTGTGTGCAGGCTCTGTCAGCGCACAGCAACAGCCAGCAGCACCGGCCGGACCGCTACAGCTGCAAGGCATGCCCGCGCTTTTGGGATCGGTGCAACGCATAGAGGCCGGCCTGCAACGGCTGGCCGATCCGCGCTGGGAGTATCTCTTTCTTCAACGCAACCGACTGCAGAGCATCGATCAGCAACTTAATGAGCTAGGCCTGCGGGGCTGGGAGCTCGTGGCGGTAACGGTCGAAGAGGGTTTCATCCTCAAGCGACAGCGTCGCTGAGTCTGTGCCAATGGTTGCACCCAGACAGTCTGGCTTTTCGCTGATCGAACTAATTGTGGTGTTGCTGATCATGTCAACGATGATGGCGATCAGCGCGCCGCGTCTGACCGGTCGCAGCGAATCGGCGCAACTGCGGGCAACGGCTGCCGATGTGCAGGCATTAGGTGTAGCTGCACGATCGAAAGCCATTCTGCGCAACCGCAGTGTGGCGCTTTTTATCGACCCTGATGTTCAACGCCTGCAACTGTCACTGGCCGATGAATTCGGCAGCGACCCGCAAAATGCAGCGCGTTTGTCGCGTGCGCGGCAGGTAGCCGATGGCTTATCCGTCGCCATCGAGGCCGGTAAGGCGGGTCATATTGTTTTCTCGCCAGACGGCTCGGCAAGTGCCGGCACTGTGCGCATCGAGAACACGCGTGGTCTGTCTCTGACTCTGGCGGTCACGGTGCCGCTCGGGCGGCTCGATCTGGTGGACGAATCGTGAGGCAGCAGCGCGGATTCACCCTGCTTGAAGTGATGGTCGCCACCACCATCCTGGGGCTGGCGCTCGCCGCTATTGCAGGCTCTATTGCCACCGCGGTGCGATCGGCGGCGCTGGCCAGCGGTTACGAACAGGCGCGGCAGATCGCCGAATCGCGACTGGCGTTGTTTCTGGCCAGTCAGCCGCAGGTCGGCAGTCGCGCGTCCGGTCAGGATGGCGTGGTCGCCTGGTCGCTGACGGCCTCACCGCATCCAGAGCTTGCCGATCTGCTGGATGTGTCGGTCGAGGCGAGCTTTTTCGCCGCCGGTGGCCAGCGGACACTGGTGCTGTACACGCGGGAGCTGCATCGTGATGTTGAATAAACCTGTCGCCTGCGCTTGCCAACGGTTCACAAATGACATGCTGTTAATGTTTCAAAATTGGTACAATAAGGGGTGCGCGTCCACCCGGCGCCCCTTCGTGAATCACCGAGCAATGGACATATGAACGGCTGTCACTGGCGCCGAACACCGATTGGCCTGCTGCTGACTGTTTTCAGCTTATTGCTGCTGGCTGGCTGTGCGAACACGTCTGTGCTGACGCCAACGGGTGCCGCCCAGGAGCGCACCACACTGGGTGTCCGCTTGCGCGTAACGCCGGCCGATTCCATTGCGATCGCGTTGGATGATGGTCGTTCAGAGGCACTGCAGGTGGTGTCTGTCAAGCCTCGGCAGTCGGCCGCAGCGGCCGGCATACAGGTCGGGGATATTCTGCTGGATCTGAACGACACGCCGATCACTGGCATGGCCGAATCGGTTGCGATCATGCAGCGCGCGCGCTGGGGTGATGTGCTGATTGTGCGGGTGTTGCGCGGCGCGCAGCTATTGCAGATTCCGGTCACGCTGCAGCGCCAGCACAGCGCGAGTGCTGTGCCGCCTGAACAGCCGTCGCTCATCGCCGATGAAAATCCAAAGCCAGTTGTGACCTTCAAGGAACAGACCACTGAACCCCTGCTGCCACCAGGCGATGGCGAGCGAGCAACCGTCGCCGTAGCGCGTGCGATCGTGCGGGCGGCAGCGAGCACGAGTAGTGATATTGTCGTCTCACTGGCGCGCGGCACCCCGGTGCAGGTGACCGCTACGGTTGGCGGGTGGTACGCCATCGTCACGCGTGACGGGCGCGACATACCGGGATACATTCATGCATCGCTACTGCAGCGATAGCGGGCATCGCCGCCCGCACAACAAAACGACCAGGAGAATGACAGGGATGCTAAATGGCGTCACCAGAACAAGCGCACCACCGGTGCGTGTGGGTGGATTCAGCCTGATCGAGCTGTTGGTGGTGATCGTAATCATCGGCGTGCTGGCCGCGGTTGTCGCACCCCGTTTTTTCGGCCGCACCGAACAGGGCAATATCGCCGCGGCCCGCGCGCAGATATCTAATCTGTCAGTCGCACTCGACAACTACCAGCTCGACACCGGCTACTATCCGTCGACCTCGCAGGGACTGGCGGCGCTGTTTCAAAAGCCCAGCGGGACGCCGGCGCCGCGCAACTGGCGTGGCCCCTATCTGAAGGCGCGTGAGGTGCCACTCGATCCCTGGGGAAACGCGTATGTGTATTTGTCACCCGGCAAGATCAACACCGACTGGTACGACCTGACAAGCTATGGCAAGGACGGCGCCGAAGGTGGCAGCGATGATGACGCCGATATCACCAATCGCTAGCACAACGCGTCAGCCCGTAACCCTGGTGCGGCGCGGTGTGATCCTGCGCAAGGCCGACCATCAGCGCACTGGCCAGCACGGTTTTACGCTGATCGAGTTGTTGCTCGCGATCACCATTGGCAGTGTCGTGATGGGTGCAGTCTATGCCACCTTTAACACCGCGATTGGTTCGCAGCAACGTATTCAGCGTGTCGCCGAGGCCTCGCAGGCCAGTCGTTTTTTTATGGAGCTCGTGCGTCGCGATCTAAAGCAACTGGCCGCCCGTGGCGAGGTGATTGCAGGCGGTACCGCTGCATTGAGTCTGGTCATGCAACAGCCTGATGGTGCGCTGCGAAAAGTAAGTTATCAGCACAAGCGCGAGCAACAACAGGTTGTGCGCTCGGTAACCTCAGCCGAACAAACGCTGGAGACCATCGTCTACGAAGAGATTGTAAGCCTGGGCTTTCGCTATTTGATGGACGGTGGCTGGCACACCGAAACCAACCCGAAAGTGCTGCCAGAGGCGATCGAGTGCGCGCTTCAAATCGGCGAGTGGGTGCAACGTTTTACCGTCACACTGGAAGTGGAAAATGTGCCGGCAAAAAGCTGATACCAGCGCACAACGTGAGCGCGGTTTCGTGCTGCTCGCCAGCCTTTGGGTGATGGTGATGCTGGGCGTTCTGCTGGCCACGCTCTCCTATCAGGTGCGGGTTGAGGCAGCACTGGAACGGCGTTTTATCGATCAGTCGCAGTTGCGTTTGGCCGCCCGCGGTGCGATTCACACTACGATGGCGCATATAAAGAGCCACAGCGAAAGCTGGCACAGCAGACGCGATGAATGGTGGGCCACCGAGACCCACTGGCGGGCGCTTCAGATCGGCGACATCCTGATCGACGTGGTGCCAAAGTTGCCTGAAGTCGAACAGCCTGCAGCGAACCCACAGTCAGAAGATCCACAGCAAGACGTCGTATTCGGGCCTGTCGATGCCGAGTCCAGACTTAATATTAACAGTGCCACAGCAGAGCAACTGGCAGCCCTGCCGGGGATGTCACGCGCGGCGGCAGACGACGTGTTACAACAGCGAGAGCAGCGTCAGCAGGCCTACGATGCGGCGACCAGGCAGGCCGAGGTCATCCGGGTCCCGCAAGCGGATGACGATTCAGGTCTTACTTTGGTGGATGGGCCGTTGACGTCGATCCCCGCGGTATTGACACAGGCCGGTATCGATCTGGAAGACGAACAGGCCGCCTTACTCCCCGACTTTCTGACCACGGTCTCCAGCGGAAAAATCAACGTCAATACGGCAGCGGTGCCCGTGCTTGCCGCCATCGGTCTTAGTCGCGAGGCCATCAGCTCAATCACATCACAGCGCGATAATCGGCCGTTCGAATCGACCGACGCACTGGCCAGGCTGGTGGGTGATGCTGACGATGAATCGGCGCGCGAACAGCTCGCCACACTCGATACGCACTCTGCAACCTTTCGCATTACCGCCCATGCGCGGTTACTGCATCGCGATGACATTTACCGGTTGGAAGCCGTGGTGTTCAACGATGGCGAACGCCTGCGGGTGGTGCAGTGGATTGAGGCTGGCACGCATGGTTAATGCGAACGCCAGTGCAGGGCGGCCGGGCGCAGCATCGTGCTGAGTGATAGCGTCATAGTGGATCAGGCCATCGTCAAGCCATCGCGGCGGGCAAGGCCTGTCGATCTCAATCTGGCTGTCGGGCTGTGCCTGTTGCGAAAGATCGCGCTGCCCAACGCCAGTAAAAAAGAACTGGAGTCGGCATTGCAGCTGTGGGCGCAGGAGTCGCTGCCCGCACCGGTTGATCAGTATTATCTGCACAGCTGGCAGATCACGGCCGATGAGCGCGGGCTCGCAGCACTGCCGCGTAAGCTGTTGACCGATCAGCGTGAACAACTGCGTCGCAAGAACAGAAAAATCGCCATCCTGCGCGTGCCGGAACTGCGTCCGCCTGCCGACAGCCGCCCCGGTATTATTTTATGGCCTCTGTCCAGTGGTGTACTCGCCTGCGTCTGGCGCGAGGGCGTGCTCGTGGACTGGCAGAGCTTTCCGCACAGTCTGTCCAGTGAACATGTCATCGCACAGCTTGGCACCTGCGTGCAACCCGACTGGTTCCAGATCGCCAGCGATTCGCGCGATGGTGCCGCGATGATCACCGCGCAACTTGAAGATGACATTCTGCGCCAGGCGGAACTGCGCTGGCCTCACGCATTATGTCAGTCCATGGCTCACTGGAACGATACCCAGCGCGAGCAGTGGCTGGGTGCCAGCCCGGCCTTCGACCACTTTCTGAATGAGCACAAATTTCGAGCTGCCAGCGCCGGTGATAAATGGCGTCTGGCGCTTGCTGTAACGGGCGTGCTCGTGGCACTGGTCTTGTTGATCACCAGTGATCTGCAACAGCGCGAAGCCGAGCTTGAAGTGTTGCGCCAGCACGATGCGGTGGCCTCGGTGCGGGCGCGTCGCTCAGAACTGGTGGCCAGCCGAAGTGGCCAGACACTGCAACAGGTTTATGATCTGCGCGCACTTACAATCGAGCGTCACGGCGTGCTCGATGCGCTGCGCGAGGTGGCCGATGCACTGCCGCCAACTGTGCGTTTCGAAGGCTTTGGAATCGATCGCAACGGCAAGATCGAACTTGAGGGCAGCGCCGAGACCGAGCTTGACATCAGCACGCTGCTGCAGCGTCTGGGCAAATCGCGGGTCATGGTCAATCCAGTGCTGGCGTTTGCACAAAAGGGCAAACCCAGCGCTGATAGCGCAACACCGGCGTTGCAGTTTCGCATCGAGCTGTCATTGCAGGCGCCATTGCTGACCTTGCCCGATGTCGCCAACGCAGGCAGTTAAATCATGAGCCTGACCGAGCAGCTCGCCGCACGCTGGCAACAAATCCCTGAAAGTGATCGACGCGCGCTGACACTCGGCGGGTTTTTTCTGGTCGTGGTGTTCGGTTATATCGGTGTGGTCGAGCCAGTGCTGTCAAGCTATGAAAAATCCTCACGAGAATTGGCCGAACTGCAGGATCGGCAAATTGGCAACGCGCGAAAAATTGCGCTGTTGCCCAAACGCGAGGCGCGCCTTGCCGAATATCGCGCCCAGCGCGACGCACTCGAACAACGTTTCCAGCTCGAGGTCGAGAGCGTTGAACAGGCGGTATCCAGAACCATCGCAGAGATTACCTACTATGCGCGGCTAAGTGACGTCGAGGTATCCGGCGTGCGGCCGCAAACCGAAACCGTGGTGGGTGAATACACCGAGATTCCGTTCGAACTTTCTGTCAGAGGTGACTACAACGCGCTGCGAAAATTTATCTACTACGTCGATACCTCACCATCGGTGCTGGCCGCCACTCGACTGCAGCTAAAACCTGTCGATGAAACCACGGTGGCTGCCGATGTACAGATCATCGATGTGATACGACCGGGTGAGCCAGCAACTGACGAGACTATCGACCCAAGGCAGGAGCAAAATCAGCTACGTCTGGCGATTCCCGACTGGCCCGGTTACTGGCCAGTTTGGGTGGCGCAGAGCGAGGGATACTTCGACTCGACCAAGTTCAGTATTGAATTCGTCAATGCGCGCGACAAGACCACGTTGGAACGATTGATGTTGTCGGGTCAGATCGATGGCCTGGGGCTGACGCTGGCCGATCTGCTCGCCTGGTGGACGCGCGGTCTGCCGCTAAAAGTGACGCGCCCGCTAAGTGTCTCGACCGGTGCCGAGGCCATTGTTGCCAGCGCTGAGGGCGGTATCCAGAGGCTGGCTGATCTGACAGGTCAGCGAGTCGGTGTCGATGAACAGGGCCTGCTGCCCTATGTGTTTGATCAGGCCCTGCAGCGCTCGGGCCTGTCGAGTGCATCGGTCACCACCGTACCGCGTGAGGCCGGTCAGGTCGCACGCGAAATTCGCAGCGGCCTGTTGCGAGCCGGTGTCACCCGCGAGCCGTGGTTGTCCGGCTTGATCGCGGATGGATCGGCGATCGAACTCTTCCGCACTGATGACCAGTCCGGCGATGTACTCGATGTGATGGCGATTTATACCGGCGGCGATAGTGAAAAAACTGCTGCAATGCAGTTTTTTATCGACGCGCTGGACCGCGCCGAGCGCTATATCGATACCAATCGCGAAGCGGCAATCTCCATCTTCACGGCGCGCACGGGTGTGAGCGTCGACGCCGCCGAACAGATGCTGGCGCGGCTCAATCGCTACAACAGCGATCGGAGTCTTGGTTTTTACAACGGTACGCAAACGGCGGATCGACTCGCAGACTTTGTCCGCTATTTTGAACAGACCGATCAGCCGGTACCGCTGCTGACCGCCACCGATATACTCGCACCGGATTTCGTGCGCACCACTCTGAAGAATCGCAGCAATGAATGACAGCAGCGGTTTGACGCATGGACGCGTCTCGTCACTGGTTCGACTGTGCGCGCTTGCCAGCGTGTTGCTGGTGGGGGCGGCTATCGCATTGCAGTTTGCACCGCTGCAGCGCCCGCCGTCACCATCCGAGATCGCCAATGCGGCGTCGCGACAGAACGCCCTGAACGACGAAGACCTGTTTCCGGTATTCAGCGCCAGGCTTGGCAACCGTGATAACCCGTTCCGATTCGAGGAGATGTCGCGCGCGCAGGTACAGTTTCAGCAGGCCGCCCCGGAACCCACCCCCACACCGGCGCCGCAGGCCGAGCCCGCGCCAGCCCCGCAGCCAAATGTTGAAGGGCTGACTCTGGTCGGTACCGTGCCGGGCAGCCGCCACGGCTTTGCGCTGTTCCTCGATGAACAAAGCGGCCAGGTACAAACTTATGCGATAGGCGAGCCGGTGCGCAATGCCGTGCTTGCCAACGTGTTGAGTGATCGTGTCGAATTGGTGCTTGATGATCAAAGCGCCGAAGTCAGGCTGGCGAAGATCTCCGATGGCGTGCCGGCTGCGGAAACCACACAGGTTGCCGGCGCGGCGCCGGCTGTCCCGGCTGCCCCG
>CAZYDV010000282.1:0-8289 GCA_964646405.1 uncultured Granulosicoccaceae bacterium
GGCGCTGGCCGGAATCTGGCATAGCGGCAACGGGTGCAATCACGCCGGGTCATTGATTTTTTGCACCGAATTCACATCGCTGCTACAAATTAGGTCAAATTACATCAGCTTTTCGACGGGCTGTCTGTATAATCGCGCGTCGCACTGCGGCAAACCCGTTGTCACCCCCCTAACGCTATAAATCACCATGTCCGATCTGAACACTGAAAAATTGCGCAATGTCGCGATTATTGCCCACGTTGATCACGGGAAGACCACGCTCGTCGACAAGCTCCTGAATCAGTCCGGCACGCTGGACCGCAAGAGTCAGGATGCCGAGCGCATCATGGACTCCAACGACCAGGAGAAAGAGCGCGGTATCACCATTCTGGCGAAAAACACCGCGATCGAGTGGCAGGACTACCGGATCAATATCGTCGATACCCCCGGGCACGCCGATTTTGGCGGCGAGGTCGAACGCGTGCTGTCGATGGTCGACAGTGTGCTGCTGCTGGTCGATGCGGTCGACGGGCCAATGCCGCAGACGCGTTTTGTCACCTCCAAGGCTTTCGAGCAGGGCTTAAAGCCGATCGTCGTGATCAACAAGGTCGATCGCCACGGTGCGCGTCCCGACTGGGTCATGGATCAGGTTTTCGATCTGTTCGACCGACTCGGCGCGACCGACGAGCAACTCGATTTCCCCGTCATCTACGCCTCCGCCATCAACGGCATCGCGGGTCTGGAAGTCGATGAAATGGCAGATGACATGACGCCACTTTTTCAGATGATCACCGAGCGCGTACCGGCGCCATCGGTCGACGTCAATGGCAGCTTTCAGATGCAGATTTCCGCACTCGACTACGACAGCTATGTCGGCGTCATCGGCGTTGGCCGCATCACCCGCGGCAAACTGGCGCCGAATCAGCAGGTGGTGATCAAGTCTGCCGATGGCAATGAGCGCAAGGGCCGGGTGCTGAATGTGAAGGGCTATCTCGGGCTTGAGCGAGTCGACAGCGATCTGGCCTCGGCCGGCGATATCGTCTGCATCACCGGCATCGACGGCCTGAGTATCTCTGACACGCTCTGCGATCCGTTGGCGGTCGAGGCGCTGCCACCGCTGTCGGTCGATGAGCCGACCGTCAGCATGACATTTCGCGTCAACGATTCACCGTTTGCCGGTCGTGAGGGCAAGTTCGTCACTTCTCGCAACATTCGCGAGCGGCTCGAGCAAGAGCTCATTCACAACGTCGCCCTGAGAGTAGAGCAGGGCGACACGGCAGATAAATTCAAAGTCTCCGGTCGCGGTGAACTGCACCTGTCGGTGCTGATCGAAACCATGCGGCGCGAGGGCTACGAACTGGGTGTCTCCCGCCCCGAAGTGGTTCAAAAGGAAATAGACGGCGTGGTGCAGGAGCCGTTCGAGCAGGTGGTGGTCGATATCGAAGAGCACCACCAGGGTCCGGTGCTCGAAGAACTGGGCGTACGAAAGGCCGAGATGACCAACATGGAGCCCGACGGCAAGGGCCGGGTCAAGCTGGAATTCATTATCCCCTCGCGCGGCCTGATCGGTTTTCGCGGCATGTTCCTGACCATGACCTCCGGCTCCGGCATTCTGACCAGTGTGTTCGATCACTACGGTGAAGTGAAATCGGGCAAAGTGATCTCACGCCAGAACGGTGTGTTGATTTCAATGGTGAATGGCAAGACATCGGCATACTCGCTGTACAGTCTGCAGGATCGCGGTCGGCTGTTTTTAGGTCATGCAGTAGACATCTACGAGGGTCAGATCCTCGGCTTACACAGCCGCTCGAATGATCTGACCGTCAATGCCACCAAAGGCAAACAGCTCACCAACGTCCGCGCCTCGGGTACGGATGAGGCACTCACGCTGACGCCGCCAATCCGGCACTCGCTGGAGCAGGCACTGGAATTTATCGAAGACGACGAACTCGTCGAAGTCACACCGGAGAGTATTCGGCTGCGCAAGAAAATGCTTAAAGAGTCTGATCGAAAGCGCGAGTCGCGCAAGGCGGCATAGGCGCCAGGCTATCGGTTCCGGTAACAGAAAAAGCCCGCAAAATTTGCAGGTTTTTTCGTTATAACGAGCGCACCTTAAAGGCGCGCCCTTTCATCTTGCCGCTGCGAATCTTATCCAGTGCTGCGGGCACGGCGCGACGCGTGATCGCCACATAGGCGTGATTGGCAAACAGGTTGATCTTGCCGACACAGGTTCCATCGATACCGCCCTCACCGGTCAGTGCGCCCAGAATATCGCCTGCTCTCAGCTTTTGCTTTTTACCACCATTGATCATCAGGGTAACCATCGGTGCCGGTACACCGCGGTGGTTGTCATGCAGGTTTATCTTCAGCGTCTCGACGTCGACGGGTGTGTCATGCACTTCGCCTGTCAGACGTATTTTGTGCGCCTGCTTTTCGTTGAAAAGTGTGTACGCCACACCTTTTTCACCGGCGCGTCCGGTGCGACCCACCCGGTGGGTGTGGGTGTCACTGTCATTAGCCGGCTGAAAATTGATCACTACATCGAGAGAGTCAATATCCAGTCCGCGTGCGGCAACGTCAGTGGCAACCAGTACCGATGCGCTGCGATTGGAAAAACGTACCAGAGTCTGATCGCGATCGCGCTGATCCATCTCACCGTGCAGTGGCAGCGCCGAGAATCCCGATTCGGCGAGCGTGCGAGCGACATCTCGAGTCTCATTGCGGGTATTGCAAAATATCAGCGTCGAGGCTTGCGGTGCGCGCTTGATCAGTTGGGCCAAAGCGCTATGGCGATGCGGTTCTTCTATCTGATAAAAATGCTGTTCGATCGTCGTGTGGTCGTGATCGGTATCTGTGCTGACACGAATCGGATCACGGGTAATCCGGCTTGCAATCTGTTGTGTTTCATCCGCGAGCGTGGCGCTGAACAGCAGGGTCTGTCGAGGGGTAGGTAGCTGCTCAATGATGTTATCCAGCGACTCCCTGAATCCCATATCCAGCATGCGATCTGCCTCGTCCAGAACGAGGGTTTTCACTTGTGCCATAGGCAGCGACTCACGGCGCAGATGATCTTCAATCCGGCCCGGTGTGCCCACCACGATGTGCACGCCGTTCTGCAGAGAATCGAGTTGCTTGCGCACCGGCGCTCCACCGCACAGGGTCGCCACTTTTATGTTGGCAAGCGTTCGCGCCAGGCGACGAATTTCATTGGCGACCTGATCGGCCAGCTCACGTGTCGGGCAAACGATCAACGCCTGTACCGCGAAATTGCCGGTCTCAAGTGTTTGCAGGATCCCCAGTCCAAACACCGTAGTTTTGCCGCTGCCCGTGCGGCTTTGTCCGACGACGTCACGCCCGGCCAGTACCGCAGGCAGGCATTGCTGCTGAATCGGTGTCATATCGCGATAGCCCAGCGTCGCGAGATTGTCCTTCAGCGCAGCGCTGATCGCCAGGTCATGGAAGTTGATTGTCTTGTCCTGTTGCGATGCGCAAGGTTACAAAGTGTCCGCTGATTAGTCGCGGTCCCATTGGCGCAGGGGTTGTGTGCCCGCGTCGCGCGCGGTGTTCATATAGAGTTGTAGCACGGTGCTGCCAGGCTTGCCGAGGTCATCGAGTTTGTTGGCCCAGTTGCGAGCGATATTCGCCATGCCCTGGGCCCAGTCTACCCGTGCCTCGTTCGGTAGTGTCGTGATAGTGGCCCCTTTATTCTGCATAGTGGCGATCGCATTGGTCGCCTCCAGACCCAGATCTTCATGATAGGCGATGCGGTGAGCTTCGGCGGCGATTTTCAACGCACCCTGAACCTCTATCGGCAATGCGTTGTACCATTGCCGGTTGGCCGCGATGCCGCCAAGCCACGGGGCGCCGAAATCTATATCGGTCAGATAGGGTGCCTGCTCATGCAACAGGTTGGGCAAAGCCTGCGTCGCAGAGGCAATCACGCCCTCATAAACGCCGGCACGCAGCTCATCGTGGAAGGTGTCGAGTTCGGCGGTGAGTGCGGCGGCACCGGTTCCGTTTAACCACTCGAGCACCGCGCCGGATGCACCGATCTTGCGGCCTTTCAAATCCGTGACCTGGTTGACCGGAAACGTGGTCATCAGCAGATGGTCGTCGAGTGAAAAGCCACCGCCAAGATAGACGACGCCGTTTTCGTTCCACGCCTGCTGCATGTTGTCGTTGTTGCGATGCAGCGAGTCGATCAGGTCTGAGGTTGTGGCCGGATCAGACGTGACAAACGGCGTGAACCAACTGATGTTGTGTTCTGCCAGTTTGTCTGGTTCGTGCACCGCAGAGACAATGCCCAGTTGCGCGCGTCCGTCCTCCATCGCCTCCAGCGCTCCACCGACCGGCGCGATCCTGCCACCAAATCCATTGATCCACTGAATCGTATGTCCGGTGTCCTGCAGGGCGAGATTCGCGGCAGGAATGAAAGTCTCGCCAAGGTGTCTGACCCAGCGCGTGTCTTCCTCGTGACCGCTAACCACGGTTACCTCGAATTGGTCGGCCAGCAGACTAACCGGTGCCAGAGTGATTGCGAGTAATCCAATTAACCGTTGCGATTCGCGAAGGTAGCGTTTCAAGGTTCTGCTCGCTCCATTGAGTGTGCGGATTATTTGTTGTTCTTCTTACCTCAATACATCGCGAGTGAAACAATCGTTGGCAAGACTTCCACAATCTAAAATAAACCTATTGGGGAATACCGAAACACATCAGCTTGTCGCAACCGCACTATTGTATAGAGGTTTGTTCCCGATGCCCGCTCGCCGGCAGGGCATTGCCAACTTGTAGTTGTTCGCCGGGTATGCAATTGGCGAGCGGTATCTGCACAGTGAGGTGAAGTTCACTCGTGATGATCTTGCGACCTGAAACAGGTGTTTGCGTAAGCACCGGGATTCGCCCCCGCCACGACGCTGCGCATCATGACGCCTGGGGTGGGCGGCTATTGGGTTTCGTCAGGGTTTATGGGCAGGCTGATCGATTCGCCAACAGGGTCCATCGTCTGAACGGGTCTGCGGCAAAAACTTTCGAATCCCCGGTTTGTTTCCGCCTTCCGTCAGATCGGCTGCGTTTTGTTGTTGTCTGACAGCCATTTAGCGATCCTTGCAGTGTTTGCTGAAAGGGCAGCTCGAATTCCTGCTTGTGTGCCGAATGTCAACTGTACCTGTAATAATTATGATACTGTAATGCGGCCCGTGGTAGCAAAATGTTGGCTGCGCATGTCGCGCCAGGATGTCGATCAGCTGTGGCCATACAGGGCAGTTGAGTCGTGCAGCAATGACGAAGTCTGCGCCTCGCCACGCGCAGCTGCCTGATTGTCTGGTGAGCTGCGCAGAAAGAAACGGTGAGCATCGAACTCGCCGGGTAATATAAGAAGATGGAATGGTTAGCAATGCCCCCAGTGCGTTTTAAGTTCGAATGGTTCGGGTCGCCCGTGACGGTGCCAGCAATTGACAGCCCGTCATGGTCGTAGACTACATCTGGATTTTCAAGGATATTCTCGTCGATCTGGTGAGCCTGTATATCTATGCCTATCTGATTCTCTATCGCCGTTACGGTAACCGCGAGTTGTTTGTCACTTGTGCGTTGTTTAATGTCGCGTTGATGCTGGTCGTGATGTCGATTGTCCGCACGGACTTCAATCTGGCGGTGGGATTTGGCCTGTTTGCACTGCTGTCGCTGATCACCGTGCGCAGTGCCCCGTTTAAGATGTCTGAGATGGCGCATTTTTTTGGTGTGATCGCGCTGGCCGTGATCAACGGCTCCGGCATTTCTGATGACGTATTCGTGTTGTTGTGCAATGTCGTTGTGGTGTCGTGTGCCTGGGTGTTGAGTAGCTGGGTCATGCGGTTTCCGTCCAACATCGGCGTCGCCCGTCAGGTGCGCTCCATGACGCTGGTCCTGGAAACCATCGATATGGACACCCTGCGCGATGCGGCAGCGATGAACCGCAAGCTGTCCGAAACCTATGGAATTGACGTGATCGGGTTCAGCGTGCTTGAAATCGACCATGTGCGCGAATCGATGAAGATCGTCATCAACTATGAAGCAGATCCCGCTGCTGAAGTAGAGCGCGTTAACGTCAGCGAGTATCGTTGAGTCATGCGCGGCCGCCCACGGCATTCGCCCTTGTCAGTAAGCTCTGGCTTTGGCGCAATTATCGGGCGGCTTGAACCCGTGTCTCTGGCGCAGACGCTCGCCGAGTCGGCTATGCTGACGCGCGTGGACAACAAGTATCTGATCAATCAGCAGCAGCTCGGTTCTCTTCTGCAAGAAGTCGGTCAGTGCTATCGCGTCCTGACGATCGATGGGAAGAATGTGTTCGCGTATCGCTCCAAGTACTTCGATGACAATTACCGCGCCTACTACGAACATCATCAGGGCCGCCGCCGCCGCTTTAAGCTTAGGATAAGAGACTATGTCGATAGCGGTGCGTTCTACTTCGAGTTAAAACTGAAAGGCCTGCGCGGCCAGACCGTCAAGTTCCGCGAATCGTGTGATTCGTTTTCCCTGCACGAACTCGACGATCGATCGCACTATTATCTGCTCGCACGCGACTGGTACGAATCCACCTATCATCGACGATTTCCCGAGCAACTGAGTGCCTCACTGATTGTCAGTTACTCGCGCATCGCGCTGGTGTCCGTGCAGGGGCAGGAGCGTGTCACGATCGACACTAATATTGCCTATCAGGATATTCAAACGGGTCGATCCTGGGCTTTGTCGGACAATGTCGCCATGGTTGAGACCAAAACCAGGAAAGGTGTCGGTGTGATGGATCGGCTTCTAAAAAAGAACGGTTACCGACAGGTACCCCGTTGTTCTAAGTATTGCCTTGGATTGGCGCAAGGCAATCTGGTGGATAGAAGTAACCGCTTCCTGCCCGCCCTCAGGAAAGTGCGATAGCGATAGCAACACCCTGTTGGCATGATATGAAAATTCGACCATTGGCGCTTGCTCTTATACTCCATGAGGATCGTATCCTGGTAATGGAGTGCTTCGACAAGGTAAAGCAGGAAACCTTCTATCGTCCTCTTGGGGGCGGTATCGAGTTTGCTGAAACCGGTGAGCAAGCGTTGAAGCGTGAATTTATGGAGGAAATGAATGCGGAGATAAAAGCCATTGCATTCCTCAAGGTGTTTGAGAATATATTCACGTGCGAGGGTGTTCAGGGTCATGAAATCGTATTGCTATACCAGGCACAATTACAGGATCCGATGCTTTATTCACAAGAGGAAATACGGTGCAATGAAGCTGATGCGCCATTTTTGGCAAAGTGGGTAAACCTTGAATGTTTTAGGACCCACGAAAAGATACTGTATCCTGATGGTCTGCCGGAGTATTTGGAAATACGCTAATAAGCCAAGTACGCGGTGTCGAAACTGCCATTCTGCTACGCTGTGTTTCAGGGCAATTCCGCCACCGCGTAAATGTATGGGTCGTTGGGATATTAGATGTAGCGCAGTGGTGTGGATTTTCCGCGAAATATCCAGTACGACAAAGCCGTATAGCCAATGATCGCCGGTAACACGACCACCACACCCCACAGTATCACCAACAGTGATTGTGCAGCACTCGCCGCCTGCCAGATGTCCATCTGGTCCGGGATCACATACGGGTAAAAGCTGAATGCCAACCCGCTGAATGCCAGCACGAAAATCAAAAGACAGCCGGCGAACGGTATCCAGCAGCCTGCGTCGTTTGCTTGTGATAATTTTTTCAGTGTTCGATGTATCACAAGTGCCGCAAGCATCGTTAACAGTGGCAGTGGTGCCAGCAGCAGCAGGTTTGGCCAGCTAAACCACTTGGCAAATATGCGCTCGTTGACCAGTGGATTGACGATCGACACAGCAAGCAGCCCCGCCAGCGTAAGCGTCAGCGTGTATCTCGCCCAGGCGATGGCTCTTATTTGCAATGCGCCCACGGTTTTCATGATCAGCCAGCTCGCGCCGATCAATGTATAGGCGGCAGTGACGCAAATGGCACTGAGTATTGAAAAAAGCTGCGCGCCTAGTGATGCATCAAAGCCAACGATGTATCGGCCGAGCATGTAGCCCTGGCTCAACGCCGTCAACAGTGAGCCAAAGCAGAACAAACCGTCCCACAGTGATTTGTAGCGTGCCTGCGCCTTGACTCGAAACTCAAATGACACGCCGCGCAAAATCAACGCCGCCAACATCACCGCTACCGGTACATAGAGTGTCGTCAGCACCTGGCCGTGCGCGGCGGGAAATGCCACCAGCAGTAAGCCGACTCCCAGCACCAGCCAGGTTTCGTTGGCATCCCAGAACGGTCCGATCGAGGCGATCA
>CAZYDV010000283.1:0-8266 GCA_964646405.1 uncultured Granulosicoccaceae bacterium
GCCATTATCATCGAAAACGTCTTTTTTCTACCCGGGCTTGGGCGCCTGGTGTTTCAGAGTATCTCGCAGCGCGATCTGATCGTCGTTGAAAGTGTGGTGATGTTGCTGGTGTTTGCCGTGGTCGTTGTGACGTTTGTCGTCGATCTGGCCTATGCGGCAGTGGATCCCCGATTGCGACAGCGACATTGAAACTCCTCGCGCACAGAAACCTGTGGCTCGGTGCGTTGCTCGCGCTGGTGTTTGTCGCGGCGGCACTGATCTCGTTCGTCTGGACCCCATTTGATGTTACGCGCTTAAACATTCCGGACAAACTACAGACGCCGTCTGCCATGCACTGGTTTGGCACCGATCACTTCGGGCGCGATATTTTCTCGATGATCATGGTCGGCGCGCGCACGTCCATTGCCGTCGCTCTGGTGGCGGTCGGTATTGGCATTGTCATTGGCGTGCCATTGGGATTGACGGCCGCAGCGCGACGCGAATCGCTGCTGGATGAATTCATCATGCGCAGCAACGATCTGGTTTTCGCGTTTCCGGCGCTGCTGATCGCGATCATGATCACGGCGATTTTCGGGCCGGGTGCGATCAACGCGATAATCGCCATTGGCATTTTTAATATCCCGGTGTTCGCCCGCCTGACGCGCGCCGCGGCGATAGGTTTGTGGACTCGTGAATTCATTCTCGCCGCGCGTGTGGCGGGTAAGTCCGCCACTCGCATTTCAGTGGAACACATACTGCCCAATATGCTGAACCTGCTGATCGTGCAAGGCACGATTCAGTTTTCATTGGGAATTCTTGCCGAAGCCGGTTTGTCCTACGTGGGCCTTGGCGCGCAACCACCGATCCCTAGCTGGGGCAGGATGCTGGCCGAAAGCCAGACGATGATTACCTTTGCCCCACACCTGGCACTGTTTCCGGGGCTTGCGATTGTGCTGACCGTGCTCGGTCTGAATCTGTTTGGCGACGGATTGCGCGATTTTTTTGATCCCAGGCTCAGCCGAGGCAGGCGCTGATGCTGCTCGGCATACGCAATCTTGAACTCTCGATCCATCGCACGGCCATACTGCGCGATATCGATTTGCAACTGGATGCCGGGCAAGTGCTCGGCCTGATCGGTGAGAGTGGTTCGGGCAAGTCGATGACGGCGTTTTCGATCATGCAGTTGTTGCCTGCCGGCGGTCTACTCAACGGCGCTGTCGTTTTAGATGGCAACGATTTGCTGCAGTACAGTGAAACGCAGATGTGCCAACTTCGCGGCAACGATATCGGCATGGTGTTTCAGGAGCCGATGACGGCACTCAATCCCCTGCTTGCGATTGGTGATCAGGTGGCCGAGACAGTTCGCATTCACGGCAACGCCAGTCGACGCGAGGCGCGGGCCATCGCGCTGGACACATTGCGCAGGGTGGAACTGGCGCCCGAGACCTGTCCGCCGTCACGCTACCCACACGAATTGTCCGGTGGCCAGCGACAACGTGTGGTCATCGCGATGGCCATTGCTCTGCGGCCGAAACTGCTGATTGCCGATGAGCCCACCACAGCACTCGATGTCACCACCCAGGCGCAGATTCTGAAATTATTGCGCAAACTGGTAGACGAAGACGGCATGGGACTGTTGTTGATCTCGCACGATCTGGCGGTGGTCGCCAACACCGCCGACAGCATTGCGATCATGCGCGACGGGCGGGTGCTGGACGCGGCACCTGCGCGAACCATCTTCACGCAACTCAGGCATCCCTACACCCGGGCGCTGTTCAAGGCCTCGTCGCATGTTCCAGCCCGAAGCGACAGAACGTCAATCGATCAAACATCGGCGTTGCTGGTCGTCGAGCGCGTGACGCGTGATTATCGGCTGCCGCGCGATTCACTGTTGGCGCCGCGCAAACATTTTCGCGCCGTCGATGAGGTCAGTTTTGAAATCCGCCGCGGTGAGAATGTGGGCCTGGTAGGCGAGAGCGGTTGCGGCAAATCCACGCTGACGCGCGCCATACTAGGGCTGGATCCGATTCAGCATGGCACCATTACACTGGCTGGCGAGCAGGTTCAGGCAGGCACGCCGATGCCGCGTGAACTCAGACGCCGCATGCAGGTGGTCTTTCAGGACCCCTACGGCTCATTTAATCCGCGCCACCGGGTAGAAAGGCTAATCACCGAACCGTTTCACGTGCTCGACGATCCGCCCACCGGTTCGGCTCGCATCGACGCTGTGTGTGAGGCGCTGGAGAGCGTCGGCCTGCAGGCATCTGATCGCGAGAAATACATACATGAATTCTCCGGCGGGCAGCGCCAGCGCGTGGCGATCGCCCGGGCCCTGATCATTCGCCCGCAACTGATCATTCTCGATGAAGCCGTATCAGCACTGGATGTTTCGGTTCGAGCGCAGGTGCTCGATCTGCTGGCAGAGCTGTCGGATCGGTTCGATCTATCGTACCTTTTTATCTCTCACGATTTATCGGTGGTGCGGTCGATCTGCGATCGGGTGCTGGTGATGTGTGCAGGCAAGCTCGTGGAGGAGGGGAGTGCCGCACAGATATTCGATCAACCCGGCCATCCCTACACCCGCAAACTGATAGAGGCCGTGCCGACACTTCCGCCGGCGTCGGTCTAAGCAGCCTTGCTATGCATGCTGATGCGGGCCAGAGTGTGCTGAACACTCTGGCAGCCGGTCAGATGGCACCGCACCAATGGCTATTTTTCAATGGTAATCGGAGCGTTAATTGACGACCTTGTTGATCGTACTGGTGTTGAGCGCGGCACTACTGCACGCCACCTGGAATGCGTTGGTCAAGTCTGGCGGCACACCCGAATTCACCATAGCTGCCTACCAGCTGGTCGGCGGTATCGTCTGTCTGTGCCTGGTACCTTTTTTTCCGCTGCCGGCAGTTGAAAGCTGGTGGGCGATCGTCGCGTCTGTGCTGATTCACAATGTCTATTATTTCACGCTGTCGCAGGCCTATCGTGCGGGTGATCTGTCGCAGGTCTATCCACTGTTTCGGGGGTTCGCGCCGGTGCTGGTTGCGATCGGGGCAGCGGTATTTGCCGGTGAGGTGCTCGGCGCCGGTACGCTTGTGGGGCTGGTACTGATCAGTGTCGGGCTCATGAGCATCACCTTGCTTGGCAATCAGTTGGGCAAGATTTCACCCGTGGCACTTCGCTGGGGGCTACTGACTTCGGTATTGATCGCAAGCTATACCGTAGTCGATGGCATCGGCGTGCGGCTGGCCGGCAACAGCATCAGCTACATACTATGGCTGTTCGTTTTCGAAGTGGTGCCGATTGGCAGCTGGCTGCTGCTGACGCGCCGGCGCGAATGGCTTGGTTATCTGCGCAGTTCGGTGGGCAACGTGTTGTTTGGCGGTATCGCATCGAGTCTGGCGTACGGGCTGGTGATTTTTGCGATGAGTCTCGGTGCCATGGCGATTGTGTCATCACTGCGCGAG
Organism: uncultured Granulosicoccaceae bacterium; assembly: GCA_964646405.1. Lineage (GTDB taxonomy): Bacteria > Pseudomonadota > Gammaproteobacteria > Granulosicoccales > Granulosicoccaceae > CAKZSB01. The sequence continues at coordinate 3,441 of CAZYDV010000283.1, forward strand.
ACCAGTGTCATTTTTGCCGCCCTGATCGGCACCCTGGTGCTGGGTGAGCCGTTTGGCCGTCAGCGCGTGATTGCAGCACTGCTGGTGGCGCTGGGTATTATCGTAATGCGCCTGACCCTCGTGCCCGATTAATTCCCGCTGGAGTCTGCCAGTCGGCTGTCGAGCAGATCACCAGACTGGCTCAGGATCGGGTAGGCGATTGATGCAAACAGCGAATTGATCTGACGCAGTGCACGGGCGGTTTCAAGGTGAATGTTGCTGGTCTCAATGCTGGCTGTTCCTCCTGCCTGAAGCCGGCGCAAGTGCTGCACGTTTGTATTGCGCTCCTGCAGGCGTAAACGATCCTTTTCCTGTACCAGTTGTCGTGCCGACTCGCGATCACCGGATACCAGAACATTCAGCGCCAGTTGCATGTTGATCAGTACCTGGCTGTGTAGATCGGTGAGCTCATTCCATCCCTGAGTCGAGAACGTGAGTTTGTCTGAGTTCTTGCGTTTGGCGAGTTTGACCATGTTCTTCGCCACGATATCGCCGACGGCCTCAAGATTGATCGCGAAGCTCACGAGCTCGTGGCTTTGATCGAGATCAGCGCGCGATAAGTCACTGCTGCTGATGTCGGCCAGATAGAGTTTTATCGCCGACAGTGCGCTGTTGACTTCTTCTTCCAGTTCCGCGATGCGTTTGGCGCGCTGGCTGTCGTAGTGTTCGTAGATATCCATGATGGGACGCACCATCATCTCGACGATATCGCTCATGCGCAGGATTTCGCGCGTCGCACTCGCCAGTGCCAGACGTGGCAGGTGAATGACGCTGCGATCGAGAGCGCTGGCGCGTCTGAATGCGGTGTGATCGCCTGACAATTGTGCCGGATCGGGCATCAGTTTACTGGTGAGTTTCTCGACTGGGCCGAGCAGGAGCAGACAGATCAGCACCAGCAGTATATTGAACAGCACATGTCCGGCTACCACATAGAAACCGGCATGGGCGTCAATTACCGTTGTCGCGTCGTTGAACCAGTGCAGCGCCAGCAAGGCTAGCAATGCGCCGCTCGCGCGACAGATCAGATTGCCAATTGGTACTCGGCGACCGGCGATCTCGACCGATCGCGTCAGCCCAACCGGTATCAGTCCGGCGCCCGCGTTTGCGCCCAGCATCAGCGCAAGTCCCACACTCAGCGGCAATACCTCGGCCGACACCAGTGCAGTGAACAGCAAAATAGCGGCGATGCTCGAGTGCATCAGCCAGGTGATTAGCAGGCCGAGCAGGAAAGATGTGATTAGATCGCTTTGCAGGAAACCTGCGGACAAGCGCAGAAATTCACTGTCGCGCAGCGGTGCGGTTGCCTCGCTCATCAGGCGCAGCGACAACAGCACCAGTGCGATGCCGAGCAGGATTCGGCCGATCTGTTTGACGACTTTGCGCCGCGCGTTCAAATAACAACTGCCGCCAGCCAGTAATAGTACCGGAGTCAGCCAGCTCAGATCGAGCGACAGCATGAACACCACAATCGCCGAGCCGACATCGGCGCCGAGCACCAGCGCAAGCCCCTGTGATGTAGCAATCATGCCCGAGGCCGCAAAGCCCGCCACCAGCACGGCGACGGCAGTAGAGCTTTGCAGTAGTGCGGCGACCACCGCACCGATGCCGGCGGCGTTGATTCGACTATGGGTTGCTCGTCTGACCGCACGTTTCAGCGCGCCGCCGTTGATACGCTCCACGGCGTTGCGAACCATGTGCACAGACCACAGCAGCAACATGACCGAACCCGCCAGATTCACCAGGAGTAACAGTAGCTGCATTTGGTATGCGTATCCTCAAGCGTCAGGTGCAGACAGGCATGGGCTTGATGACAATGCGAGCCCGGGTGCTGCGAACCGGGGCGAAAGTGATCAACCCCATCAATACCTTAGCAGGGATAGGCGAAACGCGACGAGATTCTGTTAACGGCTCGAGCAAATGGGAGCAGCGTTGACGCCGCCGCTGCTGCCTGGGTAACAGCAAGGAAACGCAGGCCTCAGCTCTCTGTGCCCTCGATCACCGCCTGCAATAAAGCAGTCCGCTCGATTACGCCGACACCATTGCCGGACTGATCCAGCACGCGCAGCGGTAAATCGGCGCTGATTGATCGATTGATCAGCGTGCTCAGATCGTCATCGAGTCGGCACTGCGGGCTGTTGGCATCGAGTTCGCCATGATCGCGCTGGTAGCGATCGAGCGGTTGCATGATGGCATGGGCGCGAACGATCTTCAGGCGCGAAATACCGGCGACGAAATCGGCGACGTAGTCATCGGCCGGCGCCGTGACGATTTGCTCTGGCGTGCCGATCTGTACCACCGCGCCATCGCGCATGATCGCGATTCGATTGCCGATGCGAACGGCTTCGTCCAGGTCGTGGGTGATGAACACCGTGGTCTTTTTCATCACCGACGCCAGCCGCATGAACTCGGTTTGCAGTTGCCGGCGGATCAGCGGATCGAGCGCACTGAATGGCTCGTCCATCAGCAGAATCTCTGAGTCGGCGGCGATGGCACGGGCCAGACCGACGCGCTGTTGCATGCCGCCGGACAACTCGTGTGCGAACTTGTTGCCCCAGCCGCCAAGCTCGACCATATCCAGAATCTCGTGCGCGCGTTCGATGCGCCGGTTCTTCGGCTGCCCGCGAATTTCCAGCGGCATGGCGATGTTATCCAGTACCGAGCGGTGAGGCATCAGCGCAAAATTCTGGAACACCATCGCGATGTGCTCGTTGCGATACTGGCGCAACTGTGCCGGATTCAGCCCCATAACATCACGGCCGTTGACGGTGATGCCACCGGCGGTCGGTTCGAGCAGCCGATTGATGTGTCGTACCAGCGTCGACTTACCGCTGCCGGACAGGCCCATAACGCAGAAAATCTCACCCCGGTGGATGTCGAAGCTGACGTCGGCAACGCCGATCACACAATTGTGCTGTTCCAGTGCCTGGGTTTTGGACAGATTGTGTTGTTGAATTTTCTCCAGCACACGCGCGCTGTCGTCACCGAAAACCTTCCAGACGTGGTCGATGCGGATCGCGGGTTCAGCAGAGGATGACACGGTGCGGTGCTCTCGAAATAAATTGAAATCGCTCGGCTGCATGGCCTGCGGGCGCTCCGTGCGCAGGATAGCAGTTCCTGCTGCGCTCGCGTTCGCTTGATGTGTCAGCTTGTGCACTATGTTAGGGTTGCCGCCCGCCGGCCGTCGGCGTGGTCTGGGTTGTCTGTGAGTCTGGCGCCAGGTAAGGGAATGACGATCGAAAAAGGGGGCGTTTTGAAATCCAGAGGAGTCGCGCAAGCGGCGGGTGCAATGATGATCGCCTGTTTTTTCATCGCCGTGTCGACGTTGCTGGCCAAAGGGGTTGCCGGGCGATTCGAGTCACTGGCAGCACCGCCTGACGCCATGCATCCGCTGCAGATCACTGCCGGGCGCTTTCTGTTTGGCTGGATACTCTGGCTCGCCGTGGTGTGGTTTCGGCGCACACGTTTTCAATCGATCCACTGGCGGCTGCACATCGCGCGGTCATTTGCCGGCTGGCTGGCGGTTACCTCGTTGTTTTGGGCAGGCTCGTTGATGGCGCTGGCCGATGCCACGGCGATCAGTTTTTTGTCGCCACTGGTGGTGATGGTGCTTGCGGTGTTGTTTTTGCGCGAGCGCGTCGGCTGGCTGCGCATCAGTGCTGCGGCCATCATGCTGTGTGGTGCGCTGGTACTGGTGCGCCCGGGCACCGGGGCATTTCAACCCGCGGCGCTGATTGCGCTGGTGTCTGCGTTCGCGGGGGGCGTTGAGTCTATCCTGATCAAACGTTTGAGCGCGCTGGAACCGCGGGTGCAGGTACTGTTTATCAACAACTCGGTGGGTTGTGTTATCGCGCTGGCGGCGGCCTTTTGGGTGTGGCGCGATCCATCGATGGTGCAATGGCTGCTGCTGGCCTCGGTGGGTATTAGCATGGCTGCGGCACAAGTGTTTTTCCTGACCAGTATGCGCGACGGTGAAGCAAGCTTCGTGACCCCTTTTTTGTACTCGACGTTGGTGTTTGCGAGCGTGCTCGACTACTGGATCTTTAGCGATACACCGGATGCCACAGGGGCGCTGGGGGCGTTGATTATCGTGGCCGGAGCGGTTTTTCTGGCCGTGCGTGAGCGCGCCCGTGAACGCAGACAGAGTTGACGCAATCGTTGGTCGTGGTTCGGCTGTGACCTGAAGATTGCAGCCGTCGATCGCGACGACGCACCCGTGGCAACTGTTGCGCGTCTGTGATGGTTGGGGTTTAATTCAGCGCCCTGTGACTGTTTGTCTGGCAATTAAATGACCACAGCGACGCTATCTGCCTCGCCTGCGCGTCTGCGCGAAATACCCTACAACTACACCTCATTTTCCGATCGCGAGATAGTTTGCAGACTGCTCGATTCGGCGGCCTGGGACGATGTTCAGCGCCTGCGTGGCAGTCGGCGTACCGGACAGTCGGCGCGCATGCTGTTCGAGGTGCTGGGCGATATGTGGGTCATCATCCGCAATCCGTATATTCAGGATGATCTGCTCAACATCAACAGGCGTCGGCGCGCATTGCTGGACGCCTTGCATCATCGCCTCGATCAGATTGATGCCCGACAGGATGGCGATGACGTGGCGCGACGCCTGCTCGAGCGCAGCCGCCAGGCGGTTCGCGAATTCGAAAGCTGGCTGATCGACAGCGCGAAGATGCGTCGTCAAGTCAAAAAACGGCTGGAAAAGGTGACGGCGCCCGGCAACGTCGACTTTGGCGGCCTGGCGCGCGTATCGCACGTGACTGACGCGACCGACTGGCGGG
>CAZYDV010000284.1:0-8216 GCA_964646405.1 uncultured Granulosicoccaceae bacterium
AAGGCTATCAACTACCTATGCAAATTGTCAGTACCAGTTACCTCGTCCCCGTTATTTAAAATTCTCCCGTCTTTTCAGGCGTGTGGTGCCTGCGATTGTTGTGCTGTTCTGTTGCCAGCTCCAGGTATTGGGCGAGGCCCGAGCGGCTGCTCTTGCCGGTTGGTCACCGCAGATGTCGTCGAGCGGGTTCAATGCCGGAAGATGTAAAGACGTGTTGCTCGGTGATGTCAATGGCGACGGCCAGCCAGACCTCATTTGCCCCTACGACTATGGCAGCGCAAAGACCGGGACCTTTGTGCAGCTTTCGAATGGTGTAGCAACGAGTAATTGGGCAACCTGGTCAACGCCAACAGCGCCAGGCACTTTCGCGGTAGGTCAATAGTTATCAATTGAACGGCGGCGAGGGAGAAGGTCACCAATTTTGGGTACGATCGGTGCGGAAATTTCCAAAGATGTGCCGGCCTGAGGTGGTTGAGTTCTAGCGATTGTATGCCTAATCACTGCAGAGTGATTGGTGTATAAACTGACAATACTTGGGCTGGAAGCACAAGCCACGCCCAAGGTGGTATGGCCGTCCAGGTCAGGATTTATCAGCACCGGTGCTGTGAGTAAGGCAATGCCGTACCTCGGTCACGCCAACACGAAAATTCGCAAACGTGGATTATTGGCAATGTAAACTAGCACGATTTCCATCCTAAGCGCAGCAATCGCGAGTAGGAGACCATCTCCGACGAGCGAACAAGTCAGAGCGGTGTCGAGCCCTGCCAGAGGGGCGTAGAACGCACACCATCACGTCTGGCAGACAAGGCGTATCCGATGTCGTGAACTGATCGCCATGGCGCTAATCTCATTGGCGGCTGTGTTGCAGGGATATGCAGTGTGCTGGTTGCTGCCGGTCCTAATACCGTACAAGATAGTTGTCGCCAATGTATAATCACTCGGTTAGTTGGCCACAAGATTGCTGCCTGGTAGGAATGCAAGGTCCGTAATCGTCAGTGTGCTGAGTATTCGATTTGAGCACGTTACAGATTCGCTTTAACCACAAAGCGTGACATCAGCGGGTTCAAGACGACTGTGTCATGACATATACCAGAATCCAGAGGACGGACTGATGCGGCTTTCACTCAAGTTTAATCTGATACTCATTGTCGTCCTGCTGGTTGGCGCTCTGATCACGGCATTCTTCACGCACTCGATACTGCAATCCAATGCGCGCACCGAGGTGGCAGATCGTGCGGCGATCATGATGGAATCGGCCATTTCTGTTCGAGTGTACACGGTGGCTGAATTGCGTCCGTTGATTTCTCCGCACATGCAGGAGACCTTCTACCCGCAGACTGTGCCCGCCTATGCCGCCACGCAAACATTTAACAAGCTGCGCGAAAAACACCCTGAGTACACCTACAAGGAAGCGGCCCTGAATCCCACCAACCCACGTGACAAGGCAACCGGGTGGGAGACGGATATCATTCAGCAGTTTCGCAATTTTCCGGATCAAAAAGAACTGGTGGGCGAGCGCACCACACCAACCGGTGATTCAATGTTTATCGCTCGCCCGATACAGATCAACAACAAAGCCTGTCTGGCCTGTCACAGCACACCTGACAAAGCGCCGCCAGCGATGATAAAAATGTATGGTGATTCGAACGGTTTCGGCTGGAAGCATGAAGAGATTATCGGCGCGCAGATTGTGTCGGTGCCGATGTCAGTGCCAATCGCCCACGCCAACAGCGCGTTTAAAACCTTTTTCGGATTTTTGATCGCCGTCTTTGCCGCCATCATCATCGCGCTGAACGTAACTCTGCACTTCGCCGTGGTCAAGCCGATCACCGAGATGGCCAAGGTGGCCGATGAAATCAGCACCGGCAACATGATGTCGCAGGAATTTGAGGCGAAAGGCAAGGATGAGGTATCGGTGCTGGCGAAGTCCTTCAACCGGATGCGACGCAGCCTCGAGCGCGCGATGAAAATGCTGGATGGCAATACCACCAATTCCGGCGCCGGCTGAGAACGGCTGACCCCTCATGGAGTTGCCAACCCCTGATTTTATCGGCAAGTACGCGATTCGCCGCCGTATGGGCTCGGGTGCTATGGGCGTGGTATACGAGGGCTTCGATCCGCACATCGAACGCAAGGTCGCGATAAAGTGTCTGCACCCGGACCTGGTGTTACAGGATACCAGTGGTCAATTTCTGCGCCGGTTCAAGCAGGAGGCACAGGCGGCGGCCAGTTGTTCGCACACCAATATCGTGACCATTCTGGAGTACGGCGAACTCGAACACAGCCCGTATATCGTAATGGAGTATGTCGAGGGCATCAATCTCCAGGAGCTGCTGAGCCAGGGGCGTGTGCGCCACCTGAAGAACGTGATCAGCTTTGTCGGACAGATACTCAATGCGCTGCAGGCAGCGCACGAGCAAGGCGTGGTGCATCGCGATATCAAGCCTGCGAATGTGCTGGTGATGAAAAACGGCACGGTAAAGCTGGCCGATTTCGGCATTGCGCGCGTGCCGACCGACCAGAGTCTGACCCACACAGGGCTTGCCATCGGGACACCTCGATACATGTCACCGGAACAGGCAATGGCGCAGCCAACCGATCAACGCACCGATCTCTATGCGCTGACAATGATGTTTGCGCAAATGTTGACCGAGCTCGCGCTGGACAAGTCCATACCGTCTGAATGTCTGCCGGATATCAACGGGCTGGCCAGAAGCCACTATATCAACAACCATGTACCGGTGCCGATCGCTCTGATCGCCATTATCGAGAAAGGTCTGGCGCTCAACCCCGATGACAGAATACCGTCAGCTCGCGACTATCTGGATAGTTTGAGGATAGCCGTCGACTCAATGAAAGACCCGCTGCCGTCAAGTAGGGTTGCTTCCGACGCCGAGACAGAAGTGGCGCCAGGTCCCGGGATTAACCAAGCGGTCACTGACAAGACAGCAGCCGACGATCCTGCGCTGCGGCCTGACCCGATATCAGAGCCGGAGCCCATTACCGAGACAGCCCTGGTACCCGATTCGTCGCGTGCTTTTGATCCGGTGGAACTACAAAGCCTGCAAACGCTGCTGTCGGGCTATATCGGGCCGATCGCACAGAATATCGTTGAATATGAATCCGGCCGCCATCAGCAGCCGGCGGACCTTGCCCGCGCATTGTCATCTGAAATCGATGACCCGCAAGAGCGCGCCGCCTTTCTTCGCGACTGGGAACGAAGTGCCGGGCTCAGCACTGCGCAACGTTCGGCACAGAGCGAATCTACAGCAACGGGCAGTACTGCGGCATTTGACTTAACCGACGATGCACGAGCCGAGTTGGTGAAGGCGCTTGCCCAGCACCTGGGGCCGCTGGCCGGTCGGCTGGTTGCCATGCATCAGAGCGATAGCCGGAGCGTGCGAGATCTGATCAGGGCGTTGGCAGGGGAAATCGACGACGATGATGATCGGCGGCAATTTGAGGTGCAGTTCTCGCGGCTGTAGCAGGTTTAGGCGCTTACTCAGCCGCAATGTCGATAAACCGGAGGCCAAGCCTTTTCACGACCCTGTCTTAAAGGTTCAGAGACAGTGTGCCACGCCGCTCGGCTTTATCGCTGGCGGTATTAAATGGTCGCCTCCGGGACCCATCGCACAACAAAGGAAGCGTATTGTGCATTCCCGGGTGTTACTACCGAATTCCGGGCGAATTTGCATGCTAATCTAGCAGTACTGTATCGGAGTTCAGTTCATAGCGTATTAGCCCAATTTAGTGTCAGAGACAGATTGGACTTCATCCTGGTTAAACACGAGCACAACATGGAACGTTTCCTCGCGAGGGCTGGCCGTCGTGGCTGGCTGTATGGTATCCGTACAATCCTTCCGGGCTTCATGAGTGGCCTGCGAATGCTGGCTGTTCCCCGCGCAGATTGCCCGTCCGGGGTATCCCGACACCGTTGCGGAAAATTCTTCCGTCCGCCAACTGCACTTTTTCCTGTTCTGGCATGTGGCGCATGGGTGATGGTGCAAGGCACGGCAATGGCTGCGACCTTGTCATCCAGTGATTTTTCGATCGATCGATGTAAAACCCTGCAGTCTGCCGATGTAAACGGAGACGGCAACGACGATCTAATTTGCCCCTACGACTACGGCAGTGCCAAAACCGCAACGTTTGTCCAGTTTTCACATAATCCGTCGGCTAGTGTCTGGACGATTTGGTCAGCGCCGACAGGGACGGGATCTTTCGCGGTTGGCCAATGCAAAACCATTCAGACAGGCGATGTCAACGGCGACGGTATGGCCGATTTGATTTGCCCATACGACTACGGTGGCGCAAGAACCAAAACGTTTGTACAGTTGTCAAGTGGTGAAACGGGTAGCAACTGGACTAGCTGGTCACCGTTGGCGCCTTCTGGCTCTTTTGCCGTTGGCCAATGCAGACCCATGCGAACGGGCGATGTCGATGGCGACGGTAAGGACGATCTGATTTGCCCGTATGACTATGGCGGCGCAAGAACCAAAACGTTTGTACAGTTCTCAAGTGGGGCGAGTGGTAGTAAGTGGACAGACTGGTCGCCGTTGGCGCCGTCTGGCTCTTTTGCTGTCAGCCAGTGCAAACCCATGCAGACAGACGATGTCGACGGCAACGGCAAAGCTGATCTGATTTGTACCTACGACTACAGCGGTACAAAATCCAAAACTTTTGTGCAGTTTTCCAACGGCGCGACATCCAGTAGCTGGACGGCCTGGTCACCGGAAACGCTATCCCGTGATTTCGTCGTCGACCAATGCACAATCATGCGGACAGGCGATGTCGACGGAGATGGCAAGGCCGATCTGATTTGTTCCTACGATTACAGCGGTACAAAGTCCCGAACGTTTGTGCAATTTTCCAGCGGCGCGACGTCCAGTGGCTGGACGGCCTGGTCACCGGAGGCGCCTTCCAGTGCCTTCGTGGTCGAGCAATGCACTATTGTGATGCCGGATGACGTCAACGCTGATGGCAAGGTTGATCTGATCTGCTCCGATTATCAGGGCGATGCTGCAAGGCCCACTTATGTTCAGTTGTCGAATGGACTGACGGGCAGTGATTGGAGAGAGTTAGCAAGCCTTAATGGCTCATCGGAGATTGAAGCTGAGCCGACGTCAGGTTCGCCCACAACTGCGTCAGCAAACGTTGGTGGCAACCTGGCAAACTCGATCTTTGCACAACCACTGCCCACACCGCAGTGCGATGGCTGGGTAGATACCGTTGGCGATATGGCGAATTATGTGGCGCGTGAAGCCAACGACATGGCAAGGGCCGAGCTCAACCGCTGGAAAGACATGTCAGACCTGGCAGCCAATATGGGTGGCAATTTACTGAGCGGTGATTTTGAGGGGATGGGTGACAACCTGATTGACTACAGCAATGAGCAGATGGTCAGGGCATTCGTCCGTGCCATCAAACCCACCTCCATGGGCATCGATCTCACAGCAGCCGTGGTGCCGTCGGGCGAATTTACCGAGTTTCTGGTAGACGCCCAGCAAACGGTTGAAACGATGGGGCCGGTCATAGCGATGATGATCAATCCGGCCAACACGGTAAAAGGTGACGCCAGTGAAATCGGTGGTGACTTATGGAACATGGTCGAGAATATCGACGACCCGGAAGAATTTGGCAGAGCATGGATACACTGGCAACAGCAATGGAATCCGGTGGGTTCACTGACCTATCTGGTCACCGAGAGTGATCCCATGGTGGGGGTGCGAAAGGCGGCCCAGCGAATCCAGCGCCAGGCCGACATCATATCGACCTATGTAGCGCCACTGGCGAGCAGTGGCACCAAGGTTGCGAAATTTGTCAGGATAATGGACAAGATGAACATGGGCGCGAGTATGGCACTGCAGGAACCACCAGCCCGTGGCAGCAATATCGGAGGAGGCAAAAAACAGTTGTTCAAGAACCTGCTGTCCCGAGCCATAGTACAAGGAGAGATCGGTCAGTTTGGCAAGGCGTGTTTCGATGAAGTGTTGTCCGGTAACGGTTGTGCCAATGAGTTCGAAGTGTTCAATCCCAGTCAACTCAATGCACAAAAAACGCTGCGTTTAAATATATTGATTGCGCGCACGATGGCCGAGATAGACTCGGCTGCCGCCAGCGCTCACCCGTTTTACACCAGTACAGAGATACGCGATGTGCGGGCGATCAAAGTGGGATCAGAATCTGATTTCAAGCTCTATCGTCCCGATGTTGAAAACACCAACTGCATAGCGATAGGGGATCATGCGGAGCACATGGCACCGGGATGGCGTGCTCCCACGCATTTGCCGGCAGTGTGCAATGTATCAACGAATGACGATTGGTGGGCGAGTCCAATTGACTACAAACTGGTGTGGGGAGACAACTGCAGTGGGGGTGACGATTTAAGTATCTGGCAACCGGTTTGTCCGACCGGATACAGCGCTATGGGTTTTGTCGCCTCCGGCGAGTCCAGTTACCGGCCATCACCGGATCGGATAGCGTGTTTAAAGAATGATCCGGGTATTTTCCAATGGGCCGATGGCAATGAGGCCCGTCTGCGAAAGATAGCCACGGATAGAGGCTCGGGCGCAAAGTGGGATGTGACGCTGATGACGCGCGACTTTGCCGGCATCCCGTTGATGTATGCCACGGCAGGATACCCGACCGTCAACCAGAGTTATCTGGCCGATATTGATGTACCAATCGCGCAGGGTATACCGGGCCCCGACGGAGTGTTCAGCAACATGATGACGTTTGAGGTCACAACCAGTCGGATCAGCCATGCAAGTTCAGATGATCCCGCCTGGGCGGTATTGCACAATGCGACAGGGGATACTCATCGGGTGCTGCTGGACAACCCCAGCTTGAACGATCGTGAATCAGGCAATTCCGATACTTACGATGTTTATCGACCGGCGGCGTTTGGCAAAGTCACCTCGTTCGAACTGGATTCCGCCGGAGACGATGGCTGGAATTTTTCCAGTGTTGCGCTCAAGCAGGTATCCAAATCGTTGCAGGTAGAGACTATGTCGTTTTCAGGCGGCGACGACTATTCGACGCACACAGGCCAGGCGATCCATTGCATCGGCGGGAGCTGCCTGAACAGCGGGCCCGGCTGTGGAAGTTCGGTGGCCGGTCAATGCAGTTTTCCAAAAGAGCAGGCACAAGCGTTGTGCAGTGCCCATCCTCAATGTGTTGCGTTAACCTGCAATCCGAATCGGGATGACTGCCAGGCACGTCGCCATAACACCTTGAGCGCAGCGGGGGGTTATACAGCCTATATCGGCGGTCGATGGCTCGACGGCTTTGACGGGCCGCATGTGCAACAGTTTCCGCCACAACGGCTGCTCTCTGCTGGCAAAGCATACTCACTGCAGCAGAATGCGGATACAGGTGGCGGGCAGCTCGGTTTCCTGAACAACAGTGGTGATCAGGTTTTAACGACAGGTCAACAGGGATACGGCGCATTGCATGCGGGACAGCGCTGGCTTTTCGAGCCGGTGAAATGTGAGCATGCGCTGGGCGCGGGGTCGTCGAACTGCTATCGAATATTGCAACAGTCTCCTAACAAGTATCTCGATGCCTATGAGAGTGTCCCGGGTTTCGGTTGTGACAGCGATTGCCGGGTAGTCACTCGCGCTAGACAAAATAACCTGAGTCAGGTGTGGATTGTCAGGCGCCGAGGGCGTGGGCCGGAGGGAGGCGCCAATGCGTATACGGTGCAGCATGCGGTCAACGGTCGGTATCTGGATGGCTATGAGTATGGCAATGCGGTGACCCGGTCACGCCAGCACGATGATTCGCAAACGTGGATTATTCGAGAAGCGAATTGGAAATAAACGGCGGTATCGAAGGTTCCTAGGCCCGTCGGAGACCGTCTCCGACAAGCGAACAAGTGAGTGCGGATCAGTGCCAGAGATAATCCGGCAAGCGTTGGAAACTACTACGTCTGGTGCACCGTCACGCATAGTGCACGAGTAACCATCCCAATCACGACCCATCGCACAACATAGGAAGCGTGTCATACATCACCCGGTGTAATTACCCAATCCAGCACGCGATTGCGTGCTGGGCTTCAATCAGGCATTGAGTTTGAACAAATCAAAGTTCAAGCCGCTGATTATCAACTCGCATACGTGCTTGCTGCCGATTGGCCCGATCACTCTGTATTACCAGTGAGCACTACATGGAACGTAACCCTGCGACTGCCCGCCGTCACGGCGGGCTTTCTCGTA
>CAZYDV010000285.1:0-8187 GCA_964646405.1 uncultured Granulosicoccaceae bacterium
CGGCCAGCACTTCGGTATCAGGCAGTGAAATCGCCGCACCGACACTGAGTATTCGCTCGCGATACTCGCCAGTGTCGACGGCGTAGCCGCGCTCGCGCGTGAGCGCCATATCTGTATCGAGCGCATCGATCGAGGTGATGGTTCTATCGGTGTGTCTGCTTAAGGTGTGACGCACGCTGCCGCGCAATTCATCGTAGTTGGCGGCCAGAATGGCCTTGCCGGTGCCGACGCAATGGATCGGTGCGCTGCCCCCGATCGGATTCCAGGAGCGGATTGGCTTTTGACTGTCGATCTTGTTGACGTATACCACTGAAAGATTTTCGCGCACGGCCAGATAGATCGTCTCGCCGGTGTCGGCGGCCAGCTGATGCATCTGGCTGGCTGTGGCCTCGCGCAGGTTCAGGTTCTCGATCGAGCGCCTGCCAACCTGCCAGGTCTTGAGCGTTGCGCTGTAGGATTTATCGTTGTTGTGTTTGACGTAGCCGAGCGCCTTTAAGGTCTGCAACAGCCGGTAGGTGTTGGATTTTGTCAATCCCAGCTGCACCGATAACGCCGTGACGCCGATGCCCGAATCGGCTGCCACCAGGGTTTCGAGTATCAGCAATCCTTTTGAAAGCGTGGAGTCGAGTCTTGGCGATGAATCGTCCGGCATTAGTTTTTGTCAGTAAACAGGCGAACGATACGCAGTGTGTCATAAGAAGTTCGGCCTTGCAGCTTTTCATAGGTTGGTGCGAGCCGATTGTCAGTGGCCGTGTTGAGCAATGCGAGGATGTTGTCGAAGTTCTCTATGCTGTTTTTCAAATAATTGATGTCGGGCAAGTCACCCGTTTTTTTAAGCGATTCAAGGTGCAATGCGATTGTTTCGAGCTTTGATGATCGCCTGCGAGCAATCTCTTCGAGTGGCAGTTGTTGCTGCACCAGGTCGCGGGTAATGTCCTGAGATGATTGCCGCGGTTTGGCTGTGCTTATTTCTGATGGCTCGGGTTCGGACGCTATCAGACCCAGTCTCTTCAAACGGCTGCGGATAGCGCCACGGCTGCGTTGCAGAATGTCGGCGATGTCCCGGGTCGACAAGCCTTCGTGAAACCAGTGGCCGAGATCTTCGTCGTCGTCTTCGGTCCACGGCAGAGTGGCTTTTTGTGGTTTGCCACCGGCTTTTGTATTTCGACTGTGTTTGTCCGGTTTTGACGGCTGACTGGCGGGCGCCTGTTGTTTGCCCTCGAAGCGGTTCAACAAAACTTCCTGTTGTTGCGGCACCAGGTTGCCGATCGATTGCAACTGCTCAACCGCTGCCTGCGATTGTTGTTGAAACACCTCGTCGCGGGCCAGTATTTTCGGGTGAACCGTCAGCGCCATTTCGTTCAACCCCAGTAGATTGAGCCCGTCGAGTGATCGCACCCGCGACAGGGCCACGTATCCCATGCCGGGCTCGAATGCATCTGATAAGTCCATTTCGGCGGCATCCAGAGTCATGCCCTGGCATTTATGCACGGTGATCGCCCAGGCAAGTTTTAACGGCACCTGCGTAATAGTGGCGAGTACTTTATGATCTTCTTCGAATTGCCAGTCTACCGGTTCTGCGACGATCAGATTGCCATCATAGGTGCGCACCACCGGCAGACCATCGTCGTCGAATGACTGAACCTCACCCAGTGTGCCGTTGACGTAACTGCCATCGATGGCGTTTTTCACAAACATCACCTGAGCACCAGTTTTCAGTACCAATGTGGCGGCGGCCGGGCAGTTGCGTTTAAGCCCTTCGACCATCGCCTTGAAACCCTGTGTGGTCATTTGAAATACCTGCTCGTCACCCGGCAGTGTTTTCAGCTCATTGAGATTGATGTGATCGACATTAATATTACGGGCAAACAGTTTGGTTGCCCGCACCGATCCCGCTGGTGCTTTTTTATAGCGTGTGCGTAGCGGCACCTTTGTGTGTTCACCTGCGCGCGCGGCGCGAATATCATTTAATACCGTGATCAGCGGATCGTCGCCCTGCCGATGTTGCTCGTGCAGATAGCAGCTGTGCAGCTTACTGCTTTCCCAGGCCACTGATTCATAGGCAAAGCGGGTTTCAGCGGCATCACCGGATACCGGCGGCAGTTGAAAGAAGTCACCGCAGAGCACCAGTTGCAGGCCGCCAAACGGTTGCAGCGGATCGAGCATGTGGCGTGCGATACGATCAATCAGATCGAGCTGGTAGGCGTGCAACATCGAAATTTCGTCGATCACCAGCACTTTGGTTTTCACGAATCGCTTGCGCAGACGTTTGTCGTTTTGCAGCGAGTTCAAATCGGCCAGCGACATTTCATCGCGCACCCCCATGCCACTCCACGAGTGAATCGTGCGGCCGTTAAGGTGGGTCGCAGCAAGGCCGGTGGAGGCTGTGACCGCAACCCCGACTCGGTGCTGACGCAGATGGCGGATATAACGATTCAACAACCAGGTTTTGCCTGAGCCCGCAGCGCCGGTGAGAAACACATTGTGTCCCAGCTTGAGTAGATTGAATGCCTCGTCCTGCGTCATGACGGCGATGGTAGCAGATCTGTTCCCGGCCGGTGGGAGGCCGTCTCCGACGAGCGGACCTGCCGTGAGTGGCGATTTAAGAAGTCGTCGAAGTGTGCGTCGAACCCGGTAGGAGTCCGACTCCGTCCAGCGAACAAGTCGTGAGGGGCATTTCTCTACGTCCTCTGCGCTTCGACGAGCGAACATGCGGGTGAGGAGTGCCTTGGCTCACGCAAATACCGCTTCGACATGACGTCAGCCCTGGGATCTGTTCCAATAGCCAGTGCGTTGTCAGAGTGCTGGAAGTCGATCCCCGATCAACAATTGGGGGGTAGCAGGCGATAGAATCTGCGGTCTGGCGCAAACGCAATTCGCCCCGAATTCGGTCAACACCAAAGGTGGCCTATGAAATTTCACATCGCGATCAACATGGAGCGCATGGACGATGCCACCAATATGGTGGACGTGCGCAATCACACGCTGGAAATGGTGCAGATGGCCGATCGCGCCGGGTTCGAGATCGCCTGGGCGGCCGAGCACCACTCGCTGGAAATGACCATAGCGCCCAACCCGTTCCAGCTAATGACCTGGTGGGCTGATCACACCGACAACATCCGCCTTGGCTGCGGCGTGGCCAATGCCTCCTACTGGCACCCGATCAATATCGCAGGCGAAGCCGCGATGCTCGATCTGATCTCCGGCGGCAGGTTGGAGATGGGGCTGGGCTCCGGCGCCTATCAGCGCGAGTTCGATCGCATGAAACCGGGCTTGAAACAAACCGACTCGTGGCGCTACATGCAGGAGATGCTGCCGCTGGTGCGCAAGCTGTGGAAAGGCGATGTTGAGCACAATGGCGAGTACTGGCAGTTTCCATCGGCCACCGCCTGCCCGAAACCGCTGCAGGAAAATGTGCCAATGTGGGTGGCGGCGCGTTCACCGATCACCTATGACTATGCCGTAGCCAATGATTGCAACATCATGTGCTGGCCGCTGACATTCCCGATGAGTGAGGCGGAAAAATACAAACAGCAACTGGATGAGGCAATCGAAAAGACCGGTGGCTGGAGTGGCCGCTTTGCATTGATGCGTCACTCTGCCGTCTACGACAACGAGGCTGACCGGCAAACCTGCATTGCAGCGATTCGTCATGTGCTCGGCAAATTTGGCAACCTGATGATGCAGCAGGGCGAGATACACAACGGCTTTGTCGATAACATTCCGCTGGAAGTGCTCGATGGCAACGCACGTGTCGAACCCGAGATGCTGGAAGAGAACCTCATGTTTGGCGATCCACAAACCGTGATCGGCAAGCTCAAGCAATATCAGGCGATGAATGTTGATGCGTTTATCTACTATGCGTCGATGGGCCTGGATATGGAAGTGCAGAAGCGGTCGTTGCAGCTCTTCATCGACAAGGTTATGCCTGAGTTTTCCTGATCGCATTCAGTTAACAACTACCGAACAAGAGCTTTTTATGCCCACTGAAATTCGCCGCACCCTGCTGAACATTCAAACCACCTTCGAAGAGGGTGGCAAACGAGTCGACACGCCAACCAAACTGATCGCAGCGATTGCGATCATCAAAAACCCGTGGTACGGCCGCGGCTATGTTGAAAACCTGCGCCCCGAAATTCGCGAAGTCGGCCCCGAGGTCGGTAAGCTCCTGACCGACATGATTCTGGAAGTCACCGGCGACGCGATTGAAGGTTATGGCAAGGCATCGGTTGTCGGTATGGGCGGCGAACTCGAACACGCACAGGCGATTACTCATACGCTGTGGTTTGGCAACCAGTATCGTGAAGCGGTGGGTGCAAAAACCTATCTGGTATTTGCGAACACAAGGGGTGCTGCCGGCACCTCGCTGATGATCCCGCTGATGGACAAACACGATGGCGGTCGTCGCTCGCACTACCAGACCATTCATCTTTCAATTCCCGACGCGCCTGCCGAGGATGAAATAGTCGTCGCCCTGGGTGCATCCATCGGTGGCCACCCCAATCACCGGATCGGCAATCGCTATGAAGATCTGGAAGAAATGGGGGCGGATCTGGACAACCCCGCGGGTGTCTGACAACCCTCCGTACCAAAGCGCTGTCGCGCCGGACGGCACCGCTTATGATTTACACGGGCCTACCGATGCGCCTGCAATTGCACTGATACACGGGCTGGGTCTGTGCCGCGAGATCTGGGATCAGCATCTGCCGGTTTTGCAGCAGCGCTACCGGGTGATCAACTACGACCTTTACGGCCATGGTGACAGTGCGCCACCGCCGTCGCAGGCAACGCTCGGCGTCTATGCCGAGCAACTGCGTCAACTGCTCAATTATCTGCGGATCAATACAGCGGCAGTTGTCGGCTTTTCAATTGGTGGCATGATTAATCGGCGCTTTGCGATGGATTATCCGTCGCGTGTATCGGCGCTTGCGATTCTAAATTCACCCCATAACCGCGGTGAGGCAGCTCAGGCGCAGGTAGAGCAACGCGCCGCCAGTGTGCGAGAGCACGGCATCATGTCGACACTGGATGACGCCTGCAAACGCTGGTTCACGCTGGCCTATTTGGCCGACACATCATGTGCAGACACCGTGCGCCAGTGGCGCGAGCGAGTGGACCCTGAAAGTTATGCCCAGGCCGCCTGGGTGCTGGCCAATGGCGTGCGTGAACTGATCGCGCCGCAACCGCCGATCGACTGCCCGACGCTTGTGATCACTTGCGAAAATGACAGCGGCAGCACACCGCAGATGAGTCACGACATCGCCGCAGAGATTGACGGTGCACAGACGATCATTGTGCCCGGCTTGCAGCACCTGGGTTTGATGGAAGCGCCCGACGCTTTCACCCTGCCTGTTCTTAAATTCCTCGATGGAACCCTGACATGAGCAAACCCCTGTCTGGCGGCCAGGCCGCCATCGCCGCACTGGAGGCAGAAGATACCCGCTTTGTCTTCGGCCTGATTGGCTCGGCAACAATGGAAATGTTCGATGCACTCTATGATGCACCGGATATTAAATTTATTGGCGTGCACGACGAGCGAACCGGTACTCACATGGCCGATGGCTATGCGCGCGCATCGGGCAGGGCGGGTGTGATATTGGCGGGCCAGAATGGCCCGGGGGCGACCAATCTCGTCACCGGCTTGTCGCAGGCCAAAGCCGCGTTTTCGCCAGTGGTGTCGATTGCCGGTGCACTGTCGTCAGGGCACGTGTATCGCGATGCATTTCAGGAAGTCGATCAGCAATCGCTGTTCACACCCGTCACCAAAAAGACCTGGACCGCACCCTCCACCGATCGTGTACCGGAACTCTTTCGCGAAGCATTTCGAACCGCGTTGTCACCGCGCTGCGGCCCGGTGCAATTAAATCTGCCACGCGACGTACTGGCCGGACAGGCCGATTTTGATGCACAACCGCAACCCGCGCACTATCGCAACCATTCGCTGCCGGCCGCCCACCCGGATCAGGTACAACAGGCGGCCGGTTTGCTGGCAGGTGCAAAACAGCCAGTGATAATCGCTGGCGGCGGTATCAAAAACACCGGCGGGCATGTTGCGGCAATTAGGCTGGCCGAGACACTAAATTGTCCCATTGTCACCTCACCTGGACACGGCGATGCGGTACCAGCAGCGCATCCGTTATATGCCGGGCAAATGGGGCCACGCGGAAATACCGTCGCGTCACGCCTGGTGATTGAGGCCGATGTGATCCTGGCCCTGGGTACCCGTTTGGGATTTAACTCAACGTTTTATACTTACGACAACATCAATCGCGACGCAAAGATCATTCATGTAGAACTGGAACCCACCGCCATTGCACGGTTCTTTCCGGTCGAAATCGGCATCTGGGCAGACGCACCGACCGCCGCCAACCAACTGGCCGATGCGATCGCGAAGGTGCAAAATCGAAACAACGCAGACGCATGGACCGCTGAATTTCAACAACAGCGACAGGCGCTGCTCGCCCAACGCGATAGCGACGCCCTCGAGACACATCCGACACAGCCATCCGGATTGTTTAAGGCGTTGCGCGGCGTGTTGCCCCAGGATGCCGGGATCACCATGGACGCCGGCACCCTGTGTTTACAAGCCACCGACGCACTACATTACTTCACACCCAAAAGCCTTTTCACACCGCTGGATTTCGGGCTGGTCGGATTTTCTTTTGCCTGTGGTTTAGGCGTCAAATGTGCCATGCCCGAGCGACCGGTTGTCAGCCTGATGGGCGATGGCGGTTTTGGCATGACCATGTCAGAACTGAGCACCGCCGTCGATCAGAACATCAACACCGTCACCATCGTGATGAACAATCAATGCTGGGGTGCAGAAAAAGCCTATCAGCGCGATTTTTTCAACGGCCGCTACATCGGCGCCGACGTCTCCAGCCCGCCTTTTGATGAAATGGCGAAGCTCTATGGTGCTGAAGGTTTCAGAGCCGACAAACTCGCTGACGTCGCCCCCGCAGTGGAAGCAGCACTCGCCTGCGGTAAGCCTGCCGTGGTGGATGTGGCCGTCGATCCGGCGGCGCTGTACAGTTTTCGCCGCGACAGTTTCAAGCATCGCGGAGGCTGAGCCATGCTGACGAAAATTGCGTTTTTCAGTGGTGTTGTGAAGGCTGGCATGGAAGCTGAGATGCAACAGTATGTAGAGCGAACCCTGCAACCGCTATGGGAACAGTTCCAGCCATCGATAGAAGTGCGTGTGCTGTATAACGTAGAACAAGACGCCAACGGCCCACCGATACCCCTGGCGCTGGCTGTGACTTATGCGGACAAAGCCGCCATCGCGCAAGCGATGGAAACCGATGCAAGATACAAAGCTCGCGAACTCTTGCCTGGTTTCTACGAAAAATACTTCAACGAAGTAAAGCTTTGGCACTACGTCTTTTCTCACGACGGCTTGTCTGAAGAATCGTAGGGGCCGTAAGCCAAAGCGCACGTACCAATGTCGTGAGGGGGTACATGTACAAAAAACAAAACCCTGAAATCTGGTTCAAGATTTATGCACAGGAGTTAGAGTGGAGGCTGTTTGGTAGGTGCGCCCAGGCTTACCGTACCCTACGGTTGGTCCATTTGCCGTGGTTGTAGGGGCCGTAAGCCAAAGCGCACGTACCAATGTCGTGAGGGGGTACATGTACAAAAAACAAAACCCTGAAATCTGGTTCAAGATTTATGCACAGGAGTTAGAGTGGAGGCTGTTTGGTAGGTGCGCCCAGGCTTACCGTACCCTACGGTTGCATTGTTACCGAAGTTCGAATGGGTGGTAACCAAAGCGCACGTACCAATGTCACGAGCGGTGTACAAACCCCATCACTCCCAATCAAACCCGGAAATATGCTCCACATCCCCCGCCCCCCAGTTCCGATCATAAACCCCTAGCTCCACCCACCGAGAAAACGAAGACCACCGCCAATCGGCTGGTGAATCAACATACCCGTGCTTCACCGGATTGTAATGAATATAATCCAAATGATTATACCAATCCCGCTCGTCCCGAATCGTATGTTCCCAATACCGCCGCTGCCAGATATTCTGGCCACGAAGTGGTTGTTGGCGCGAGACGCGCTTTTTGATATCCCGCCAGCGACCGGGATAGTCGGTATCACCCTCCGGTAATCGCCAGAGGCAGTGCAGGTGATCGGGCAATACGACTGCAGCCTCAATCGCGAATGGTCGACGTTGCTGCTCGCG
>CAZYDV010000286.1:0-8185 GCA_964646405.1 uncultured Granulosicoccaceae bacterium
CGGGTGATGGCCGTAGTCATCGAACAGTTCCGCCGTACCTTCTTTAAGATAGAGATTGCCGTGCGGCTGCACCCGCCTGCCAATCCCCTGGAAATGTTGAAAAGCGCGCCTGATATCCGTGGGACGCAAGCCAAGTTCCCAGCCAACGGCAATCGCCGCCAGCGCATTCTGCGCGTTGTGCAAACCCGGCAGATTCAATGTTATCTGTCGCATCTCACTGCCATCGGGCAAATGCACATCAAAGTTGGATTTCATTTTGTCCTGTCGAAAATCGACACCCTTGACATCCGCATTATCAGAAAAGCCATAGGTCATCACCGGACGCGCGATCTGCTCCTGCAACGCCTCGACGACCGGATCGTCTATACACACGACAGCCAATCCGTAAAAAGGCAAATGGTGTAGAAATTCAACAAACGCCTGCTTCAATCGCTCGAAGTCGTTTTCGTAAGAGGACAGATGATCGGCGTCGATGTTGGTGACGATCGCGATCACTGGCTGCAGGGTCAGAAAAGACGCATCGCTCTCGTCCGCCTCGGCAACCAACCATTCCGATTGCCCAAGATAAGCGTTGGTAGACGAGCTATTCAGCTTGCCGCCAATGACGTAGGTAGGATCGAGACCGCCCTCACTCAACATACTGGCAACCAGGCTGGTTGTGGTGGTCTTTCCATGGGTGCCAGCCACCGCGATACCCTGCTTGAATCGCATCAGTTCGCCCAGCATTTCCGCGCGTCTAATCACCGGGATACGCCGCTCACGCGCGGCGACTACCTCGGGGTTGTCCGCCGCGATTGCCGACGAAACCACAACCACATCTACCCCTGCAACATTCGATGCATCGTGCTGCTGATAAATTCTCGCCCCCAGTGACTCAAGCCGTTCGACCAGCGCATTGCGTGAGGGATCAGCGCCACTAACACTGTAACCAAGATTGATCAGCACTTCGGCAATACCGCCCATGCCAACCCCGCCTATGCCAACGAAGTGGACGTGATCGACACGTCGCATCCAGTTTTGTGCACCCTGTGGACGGACCTTAACCATTATGTATTTTGCTCTAGCAATTCGTTGACGATGCGTTGCGTCGCATCACCACAGGCCAGTTCTCTCGCAGCCATCGCCATTCGCAACAGCGACGATCTGTCTTCGCACAACTCGCGCACCACGTCGGCCAGATTGGTTTCGTTCAAGCTCGACTCCTGCATGATCAACGCGGCGCCAGCCGTTTCCAGGTGACGGGCGTTGGCCGTCTGGTGATCATCGACCGCATGCGGAAAAGGCACCAGTATGGATGCAACACCGGTGGCGGCGAGTTCCGCCACCGTCATCGCACCGGCGCGGCAAATCACCAGATCCGCCCAGGCGTAGGCCTCGGCCATCTCCTCGATAAATTGAACAACCGAGATCTCATGCGCGCCATCGCGATAGTGCTGCTGTGTTTCCGACAGCCATTTCGCACCGGCCTGATGGCGAATCTGAAGCTCCGCCTGCACCGATTGCAACGCTCTGGGCACGATTTCGTTAAGCGTTTTCGCCCCCTGGCTACCACCCAGCACCAGCACTCGAATGGCAGCATCAGACAACCGAGCGCCCAACCGCTGCTGCGGAACATCGATCGCAAGAATTTCGCGGCGCACCGGATTGCCGGTGTGCACCACATCACTTGCCTGGGCAAAGGTCCCCGGCACCGCCTCCATCACTCGGTTGGCGAACCGTTTGAGTATTCGGTTGGTATAGCCGGACACGGCGTTTTGTTCATGCACCAGCAATCGCTTGCCGCAGAGTCTGGCTGCCAGACAGACGGGCCCGGAGACATAGCCTCCCATGCCGAGCACCGCGCGCGGTTTGACACGGCGAATCAGACCGGCAGATAAAACCAGTGCTCGCACAACGTTGATTGCGCCGGTGATTCGTGAACGCAATCCCCGGCCGCGCAAGGCCGTAACCTTGATGGTGTGCAAATGAAAACTTGCCTGTGGCACGACAGTCGCCTCCATGCCACCTGCAGACCCAACCCACTGCACCGGCACATCGCGCTCGCGCAGCGCGCGGGCGATGGCGAGCGCCGGAAATATATGCCCGCCCGTGCCGCCAGCGGCAATCAATATCGGCGCATTAGTCATGACAGATGCATGGGGTTGCCATAGGTGATGCGCTGCTCCACTTCGCGCACCGAGTCGCGCGCGCTGACTTCTGCACTCTCACGGTAGACTCGAAGCAATACGCCGCAGGTAACACACATAATGATGGCACTACTGCCGCCATAACTAAAAAGTGGCAGCGTAATGCCCTTGGTCGGCAACACGCCCGTGTTGGCGCCCATGTTAATAAACGCCTGCACGCCAATCCAAAAACCAATACCCAGTGCCACGTGCGCACCAAACGGGTTGCTGGCGCGCTCTGCCATGGCCGAAATCTTAAAACAGCGATAGACAATGGCGGCGAACAACCCAATCACCACACACACGCCGACAAAGCCTGTCTCCTCAGCCAGCACAGCAAAAACAAAATCGGTGTGTGCCTCGGGCAAATAGGCCATCTTCTGCACACTGTTGCCCAGCCCAACGCCAGTCCAGGCACCGCGACCAATTGCGATCAGGGATTGGGTGAGCTGAAAACCCGAGTTAAACGGGTCTTCCCACGGGCGCATAAAGCTGAGCAATCTGGCGAAACGATAGGGCGACAGCACCACCAGCGCCGCGGCAAGCGGTATCAGCAGACTCGCCATCATCAGCAGATGTGACAGACGAGCACCGGCGACAAACATCATCGCAATCACGGTGGAAACGACCACCACAGTGGCGCCAAAGTCCGGCTCCAACATCAACAATAGTCCACCAATGGCGGCGACAATGAGCGGATTGACAAACACTTTAAACGACTGGCGCAAACGCTCACCCCTGCGCACGAGATATCCGGCGAGGTAGATAATCAAGGCCAGCTTGAACGCCTCGGACGGTTGCACCGAGACACCCACCTGCAACCAGCGCTGACTGCCATTGACCGTCTTGCCAACCCCCGGTATCAACACGATCAGCAGCATCAGCAATGTAAAACACATGAATGCGGGACCATAGCGCTCCAGATAGCGCAGCGGCAACTGCCACGCGATCGTGCCCGCGATACAGCCAAGACCGATATACATCAGCTGGTTGTGCCAATAGTGAAAGGGATTATCCAGCACGCGATCGGCCTGCGCGATCGAGGCCGAGAAAACCATCACCAGCCCAAAACCCGCCAGCGCGACCAGCATGGCCAACAGCGCCCAGTCGACCGTTTTGTACTCCGGCACCAATACAGTTTGTGGCGCCTCTTCAAGATCTTCATCTACGCGCATTGTCTGTGCACCTCTTGTTCGAAGGCCTCGCCCCGCGCCTCGAAATTCTTGAACATATCGAAGCTCGAACAGGCAGGTGACAACAGCACACGATCACCAGGCAACGCAATCTGTGCCGCACAGGCAACTGCCTCTGACATACTATTGCAGTGATGCAGCGGCACTCGGTCACCGACGACGTTTGCGATATTGCGCGCCTCTTCACCCAGCAACACCACGGCGCGGCACGCCGCTGCGATAGTGTCGGCCAGTTGTTGATAATCGGCATTCTTGCCTCTGCCACCGGCGATCAGAATAACCGGACCATCCATCCCCTGAATCGCGCTGATCGCCGCACCCACATTGGTACCTTTCGAATCGTTGTACCATTTCACACCGTGCGCCACATGAACCAGACGTGTGCGATGCGGCAAACCGCCAAATCCGGCAAGCCCGCGTTCGATGGCGCTGTCATCATCGATGGCGAATGAGGCCATTGCGGCCGCCACCAGCGCATTGGCGATATTGTGCCGTCCTGATATCTGCATGCCGGCCACATCGATGCGATTGCCGGTGATACTTAACAATTGCGATGGCGACTGCGGATCGTCCACAAACCAGTTGGCATCCTGATGCTGCATCGAAAACGCCTGTGCGACGCCGCTGGTATCAGCCGGTTGGGTTAACGCATCATCTGCGTTGTAAAGGCAATGCGCGGCGTTGCTGTATATCCGGCGCTTGGCGGCGGCATAGTCGGCCAGATCGTCATAGCGATCCAGGTGATCGGCACTGATGTTTAACACTGTCGCTGCCAGCGGCTTTAGAGATTCCAGCGTCTCAAGCTGAAAGCTCGACAGCTCGATCACCACGACATCGTCATTGGCATCAATCGCATCGAGACAGGGCTTACCCAAATTGCCCACGAGCGAGACTGATTGTCCAGCGGCGCGCAACATCACGTCAATCAGCGACACCACCGTACTCTTTCCGTTCGATCCAGTCACCGCCAATACCGGTCGACGGGTTTGCCGGGCAAACAACTCGACATCACCAATAATTTCAACGCCTGCACGCCTGGCCGCAACGATCGCAGGCGACCGAACTGAAATACCGGGACTGACGATGAGACAGTCAAATTCGCACAACAGTGCGGCGTTGAATTCACCGCCATAAAACGGCAGGCTGGCCAACAGCGGCTCGCGCTCGAGCACCTCATCGGACAACGAGGCAACCTGATCGGCGACACTGCAATCACAACCGTTGGCGAGCAGATAGCGAACCACCGATTGCCCGGTCACGCCGGCACCCAGTACCAGATAGCGATGTGAAGTATCGATCATGCTAGCGAATCTTCAGGCTGGACATGCCCACCAGCACCATTACGAAGGTAATAATCCAAAAACGCACGATCACGCGCGGCTCAGGCCACCCCTTAAGTTCGAAGTGATGGTGCAGCGGCGCCATACGGAACACCCGCTTGCCGGTCAACTTGAATGACGCCACCTGCACAACCACGCTCAGCGTCTCCATGACAAAAACACCGCCCATGACAAACAATATCAACTCCTGACGCACCAGTACGGCCACCACGCCAAGTGCTGCACCGAGCGCAAGCGCACCGACATCGCCCATGAACACCTGTGCCGGATAGGTGTTAAACCAGAGAAAACCGAGCCCTGCACCCACCAGGCTTGCACAAAACACCGTGAGCTCCCCCACCCCGGCAATACCTGGAATGCCAAGGTAATCGGCAAAGCCGGCGTGGCCGGTCACGTAGGCGAAAATACCCAGCGCTGCGGCCACCATCACGGTGGGCATAATCGCAAGCCCGTCGAGCCCGTCGGTGAGATTGACCGCATTGCTACTGCCGACGATGACAAAATAGGTAAACGGTATGAAAAACCAGCCCAGGTAAATCGACACATCCTTAACGAACGGCACCAGTAAACTCACTTCCGCAACACTTCTTGCGGAGAGAAAGATGAAGATAGCGGCGGCCAGTGCTGCGACCGACTGCCAAAGATACTTAGCACGCGCCGACAAGCCGGCCGAGTTGTTCATCAGCACTTTGCGATAATCATCCACCCAGCCAATGACACCGAAGGCGGTGGTAATGAAAAGCACCACCCAGACGTGCCTGACCGTCAGATCCGACCACAGCAGAACACTCAATCCCACGGCCACCAGAATCATCGCGCCACCCATCGTCGGCGTGCCCGCCTTTGATAAATGCGAACTCGGGCCATCCTCGCGAACGCTTTGGCCAATACTCGCGCGCATCAGCCAGTGAATCATCAGCGGACCGCACAGCAGGCAGAAAATAAGCGATGTCAGGGCGGCGAAGATAGCGCGCAGCGTGATGTATTCAACGACGCGAAAGCCATCGTTAAATCCGGCCAGCCACTCACCCAGAATCAGCATCATGCGAGCGATCCTCCACCGGCACTGACGGCGACCGGTTGCGCAAGCAGCGCATCGACAATCTGATCCATCTGCATCGAGCGTGACCCCTTGACCAAAACTGTCACGCCAGCTCTGTCGATCTTCAGCAATTCATCCAGCAACGCCTCACGGCTTTTAAACCAGTGCGCCGATTCACCGAATGCCTCGACCGTGTGGCGCGCCAGCGCACCCGTAGCGAACAGACGCTCCACCCCGCGCTCACGCGCATAGCGCCCGACCGATTGATGCAGTTGTTTTTCATCGTCGCCCAACTCGCGAAGATCTCCTAACACCAGCAGGCGCTGACCGTTTGATGCCATCAGCACATCAATGGCCGCGCGCGTCGATGCCGGATTGGCGTTATAGGTATCGTCAATCACAACAAAACCTTCGCTCAACGCGTGATAGTTCAACCGCCCTTTGACCGGCACAGTTGCCTCGAGTCCACGCTTGACATCGTCGTCAGAAAATTCCAGAGCCGCAGCAACGGCAATCACAGCCGCCGCGTTCATCGCGTTGTGGCTGCCAGCCAGTTGCAAGTCAACGCTAAGCTGCCGCTCCATCACCTGCAGATTCACAGACGAGGCGCTGCCTTCCAGCACCCGCACGTCTGCCTCGTGCTGTCGGCCGAACGTCACCACACGTCGCGCGCGATTCTGCGCCAGCCAGTCATCGGCAAACGCATCGTCGCGATTGATCACCGCAACGCCTTCGCGACCCAGCGCGTCGTATATACAGGCTTTTTCAACGGCGACGTCCGCGACAGAGCCAAACCCTTCGAGGTGTGATTCACTGACATTGGTTATCAACGCCACATCGGGTTCGACAATCTTGCCAAGCCAGGCAATCTCGCCACGCAGATTAGCCCCCATTTCAACCACTGCGTAGCGATGGTGCTCTCGCAACCCAAGCAAAGTCTGCGGCACACCAATGTCGTTGTTATCGTTGGCGCGCGTAAAGTGCACTTCATCTTCGTTGTCACAGGCGGCGACACAGACGCTTGCGAGCATCTGCTTGACAGTAGTCTTACCATTGCTGCCGGTCACGCCAACGATTTTCGCGGGCATTGCGCGTTGCCACAGTCTCGCCAACAGCCCAAACGCCACGCGCGTGTCGGGCACGATGAGCTGCGTCGCGCTGGTGGCTACCGGATTTTCAACCACAATGGCCACAGCCCCTTTTTCCAACGCCGCCTCGGCATAGTCATGGCCGTCGAAACGATCACCACGCAGACAGAAGTAGACATCGCCCGGCTGTACGGAACGCGAATCGGTCGACACCCCGGCAATTGGGATGTCGTCACCCTCAAGGTGACCCGCGGCATTCCGCGCCAGTTGCGAAAGCAGCACACTGCCGTTCATTGCGACGCTCCCCGAGCAATACACTCAGCCACCACGCTGCTATCACTAAAGTGACGACGCTTGTCACCAATCTGTTGATACTGCTCGTGCCCCTTGCCAGCGATCAGAATCCAGTCGTCCGGCTGCGCCAACGAAATCGCACGCTTAATGGCTTGCGCCCGATCGCGCTCAACCAGCAACCGTCCAGGCCGCTCGACACCAGCCAGTATCTGCTGCACGATCTCATCCCCGTCTTCGCTGCGCGGGTTGTCATCGGTGACAATGCACTGGTCGGCATATTTTTCGGCAATTGCACCCATCAACGGACGCTTGCCACGGTCCCGATCGCCACCGCAGCCGAACACAACGATCAACCGGCCCTGCACGTGATTGCGCACACTTCGCAACGCCGACTCCAGCGCATGCGGGTTGTGCGCATAGTCCACAAGCACTCTGGCTCCATTGCCCGCTGCTGCAAGCTCCATGCGACCCCGAACCGGTTTCAGCTCACCGATCGATCGCGCCGCAAGCTCAGGCAGTATGCCGAGTGCCAGCAGCACGGTGAACACCGCAGCCAGGTTGTAGACATTGAATTCACCAATCAAAGCACTTTTAACCGGATAGACCATACCGCCAAAGTGCAATTCGAACTCAAGACCCGCCGAGGTGGCGACAATACCTGTCATCTGCACATGCTGTGCAGAATCGCGCGCACCCTGCCCGAAACTGTAGCAATCGAGATGCTCGAGCCGCTGCAATAATTCAAGACCAAAGTCATCATCGGCGTTCAGCACCGCGGCGCGTAACTCCGGCGTTTGAAACAGCATCTCTTTTGCGGCGCGGTAGTGTTCCATACTGCCGTGATAATCCAGATGATCACGCCCCAGATTGGTCAGCACCGCCACGTCGTAGGCCACGCCGGCGACACGGTTCTGACAAATCGCGTGCGAAGAGACTTCCATCGAAACGTAGCGGGCGCCCCTGGCATTGAAATCAGCCAACATGCTCTGCAGCGTGACGGCGTCCGGTGTCGTCAAACCAAAATCTATCCAGGACTTCTCTACTCAGAGGAAATTTATTTTTC
>CAZYDV010000287.1:0-8171 GCA_964646405.1 uncultured Granulosicoccaceae bacterium
AGCCGGCAAACACCATAACGAATAACCCACCTGTCAGCAGTAATGCCCATTGCCAGCGCCGGATCACCCGCCGCAGATGCACCAGTGTTTTACTTGAATCGGGTGCTATCGGTGGCTGTTGTTGCTCGCCACTCACGGGCGCGCCAGGCAACTCCGACTGCGGCTTTGCACAATAGAGGCGAAAGTCTTCCAGCGCCTGCGGCGACTGACACAGCAGTGGACCTATGATGGCGGCCGTGTCTAATTCCCTTTCCGGCTGTTGTCGCTGCAGTTGTCGCAATCGCGCCAGAACGCGCTGACGCTGATCGATGCCAATGGTGACACCGGCACGAAGCTGCCAGCCGTGCAGCAACTCATCGAGCTGATTTTCGAGTTGCTGCGCACGGTGCTTCATCAGAGGTCAGCTCGGCCGCATTGTCCCGGCAGCACCGCCTACACTGTGCCTTGACTGGCCTGCTTCAGCAGGCCAAACGCGGTTTGCTGATCGTCTCGCTGTTTGACCATCAGCCTGCACGCCAGCGCACACCAGGGATCAGAGCCCACTGCCAGTGTGCGATTGGCACTGCTGAGCACTGCACTCATCCAGTTCAGCAGCTCACCGGTGGACGGCGGGCGCTGCAGTGCATGGCTCTCGCGCAGCGCCCAGAAACTCTCCCAGGCCGCCTGCAGGTGATTGTGGTGCTGTGGATCATCCGCTGCCTGTGGGATCAGTGCATCGACTCGGCGCTCAACGGCGGCGGTGAGTTGCCAGTAGCTGCGGGTGTTTTCATCGGCGTTTTCAAAGTCGCTATCCTGCTCACTGAAACGTCGCAAGGCCGGGTCAGCCGGGCGCTGCGGAAAGCGCATGTGGTAATACACACAGCGGCGCATGAAAGCCTCGGGCAGTACGCGCTCGCTGTTACTGGTTATCACCACTACGGGCCGGTAGCGCAGTGCGTCCGCTGGATCATCGGGATTGTTGTAGACCTGGATCGGACCACCCTGCCATTCTGGAATCTCGAATGACAGGGTGCGCAATTCTTCGAGCAGATCATTGGGTACATCGGCAGGCGCCTTGTCTATTTCATCGATCAGCACGACGGAGCTGCGCGCCCGCCCCCATTGCTGATCGTCTGGGTGTTGCCGGTTTGGTGGCCAGGCTTTTTGATAGAGATCAGCGGGCAGCGACTGCTGTGGGCTGCTGCGCAGTATCGCAAGCCCCAGTGCGCCAAACTGCAGATAGGGCAGAATGTCGTCAACCTGTTGCTTGCGGTAGGCATCGGCCATGCGCCGCATGTGATCAATGCGGTACAACAACTCGCTGCCTTCGGTGGTGGACTTGACGCGAAAGATCAGCGGATCACCGCAATTCATTTCATAGGCGATGCGAGCGGCGAGCGTGGTTTTACCCACGCCCGGCTCACCGGTCAGCAACAGCGGCATACCCAGCCCAAGCGCGGTATTGACGGCCTGAATCAGCGCACTGTCGAAAACCTCATAGCCTGCCGGCTGATCCAGCTGCGCCAGATCGAGGCGTTCGAGATTGCGCCAGTCCGGCGCATGCGCCTCACGCTTGCCAATTCCCTTGAATTCAAACATGTGCCTGCCCTACTCGACGTGCTCTACGATTCGCTTTTTGATATCGCGGTAACGGAAATCACTCTGCGGTCTCAGCCCGGCCAATCGCTCCAGCCATGGATTCAGATTCAACCGCGCTTCGATAAACTGCGTGCGCCACTGGTTGTAACAATCGGGGGTCAGATAGCTGATATCGCAGCTGGCAGGTTTGCGCCAAAACACCCGCCTGTGCCCACCCACCAGAAAAAACACCACGGCAAGCTTCGCCCCCAGCCCGGACCAGTCCAGCCCGTTCCAGAGTGCACAAAACCTGGCGGCCGTCTCGCCATATTCAGCCTTTTGCGTGCGGGATTTCCGGTCCAGTAATACCTGAAAACGAATACAGCCACTCAATTGTCCGCTGCCGACAGCACTGCACACCAATGGCACAAACTCACGTTGCAACTTTTGCGACAAATCTGGCCCTGCTGTGGTTTCAAGCTCCCAGGCAAAGCCCAGCCTTTCGGCAACTGCGGTAAAGTAACTGGCAACGTTAGCCTGCTCGACGGAACAACGCGCTTCATCGGTAAAATCCCGGTTGGCATCTTCCAGCGCGCCCTGGGCACCAAGGTAATGGGCCAGTGCGGCGGACAAGTGCGCGGGTTCATCGTCTTCGGCTTCGACCTGCCAGCAAAACGCGAATGCGTTTGCAGCGGCCTTGCCACGCGCAAAAACCGGGCTGTTGCGCCCTCTGACCCCCAGCGCTTCCTCGACACTTTTCCATTGATTGTCGCGACCGATAAATCGCAGCCAGTGTTCTGCCTGCCGCGCACTTGTGGCGGATGCGACGGTTGCAGCTTCAGGTTGGTTGCCACGGCCCTGCAAATGCGTTTGGCGCTCGTCATAGGTGAGAATCGCTGAAATGATCGCGCCCTGTAGCTTGGCAGTATCGGCATTTTGGTCATTCCAAAGCTGCTGCTGATGTTCCTGTCTGGCAAATGCCTGGCTGACTTGAGGGCTCTGCTTGAATACCTCTGCCGCGGCACTGAGATTGGTTTTCTCATCGGCCTTAACCACCAGAAGGCTGGCCGGTGCATCGCCAGTTGCAAGCGCGAAGTGCAGTTCTGCCGCCACCCAATCGGTGGGTCGATCAGAATTCAGTTGATCCAGTGCCCGAAACGAATCGGCTCTGAATTGATCCAGCCAGTCTGGTCCTGCCAGCACCACAATCACCTTGCAGTGGCTGGCATGCCTCTTCAGCGCCTCTCGCCATTCGACACCGGGATCCAGACTGCTGCGGTCCCAGAATATTCGAATCGGCTCGCGGGTGCGCGGGTGTTTGAACTCTTTGTCTTCCAACGCCTTGCTGACACTCAAACCACTGGGTTGGGCGCAGCCGCGTCTGTAACTGATAAATACGTCTACCATGTTCCCACTGACTAACTCACTTTTTACTATCCATATGTTGACCGGACAAACCGGCCAAGGGCTCGATGATCAGAATATCCTATCTTC
The DNA here is from genome assembly GCA_964646405.1 of uncultured Granulosicoccaceae bacterium. Taxonomy (GTDB): domain Bacteria; phylum Pseudomonadota; class Gammaproteobacteria; order Granulosicoccales; family Granulosicoccaceae; genus CAKZSB01. The sequence continues at coordinate 3,052 of CAZYDV010000287.1, forward strand.
CCTGGACTTCGCATTCACTTTCCTAACATTGGCACGATTACCAGCCAGATTTGCAGATAATGAAATGAGGTCAAATCAACCCACACAATCCCCAACCACCTGTTCCACCACACCGGACATCGCCTGCCCCACCTCAGCCATTTTGCCGATATTCTGCACCTTATCGATTGCCGCTATCTCTCTGGGTCTGATGTGACTACAACCCACGGCCTTCAGCCCGTCATCTGATATCACCGGGTTAATCCGATGGTAACGAAACATTCGCGGCTCAAGCGGAAAGCCGGTTTGTTTCATGTCGTCTACTTCCAAATCGATTGACTCACCCGTGAGGCAGCGGCCAAAAGTCCTGCACAGCAAATCCTGCTCGCGCGTGGTGGCATAGATCATCGCATTGGGTATACCCAGCACAGATTTGAAAAGATTGATATCTCGCGCACTTTTGCCCGGTTTCCTGTGCCTGACATCACCGGCACCAACCGATACCAGCGTCAGCGACTGCTCACCCGTGGGCCAGTTCAAACCATAGGCACCGTTCGTCACATACTGGAACGCTTTAAACGCCGGATTGATAAAGCCAGTCAGCGCGCCATCCACAAACACGAATTCGTATTGTTCCTTTTGGCCAAAGCGAATAGTCTCCGGCACATAGTAACCGGGTGCGGCGGCACTGGCGCGCGTCAGTTGCCACAGCGGCAGATTGAGGTTGCAATCGTCAAGCTCTGGTTGATTGAATATTGCAAACGGATTGTTGGATACCAGCCAGGGTGAATCGGTCGACCAGTTGCGCATGATCATCAACAGCAGCGTTTTAAGCCTATCTGACCCCAGCGTGGTATCGGCACCGTACCAGTCACGCATGTGCTGTTCGAGCTCAGACTTATCGTACAGCGAGCGATGGCGGTTATACCATCGCGAGGGTTTGAACATCAGCTTCGCGTTGTCGATAACAAAATCGCGCACCTCGGCCATCGATGAACCCATGGCGATCGCCGCAGCCAGAATGGCACCGGCACTGGTGCCGGCGATCAGATCAAATTGATCGCACAGACGACGATTCGGATCGCCGGTCTTCTCGATAATTTGCGCTTCGAGGGCATTGAGTATTTCCAGCGCGATCATGCACCGAATACCGCCGCCATCTATCGACAGGATGCGTCGTGGTGTGACGGCTTGCTTTAGTGCCATTGTAATTCCGCTAGTTTCGTCTGATTTCAACTGAACTTGCGATGTATTGCAACCCACCGTTCAAACTCAGATGGCCTAATGCTGTACCTCGCCAAGACGCCGATATGTACACGTTTCAACTCCTCGATAATCAGTGCGCGGACATCTTCCTGTTCAGATTTTTGAACCTCATTCGCTATTGCACTCGCAATAAGTTCTAGTGGATCAAGATTCGGCTGGCTTAGCACATTGTGCAAAGTCTGCTTGATAAGTTGACGCCATTGAAGACGCAGCGGATCCGGCGCCTGCAGATTTTGCTTTATCGCCAGATACTCCTGTGTTGAGCGTTCATACGCCCAGACATAGACATCTCTCAATGCCTCGACACGCGTGGACTCGTACACACCAAGTAGCGAAGTGTTGTAGCTATTTTCTGGCAACCCGATAAAAGTTAACGGGCACAGGTTGGCTCGAAATAGAGGCAGGTTGGCTGCGAGCCTGGACGTTCTTTTGTTAACGTCTATAAATGGCTGCAGATACGGCAGATGCACCATGATAAAAAACGACTGCTCAAACGGATCGGCGATCGCATCGGCTTTCTCAAGCACACTGTCCAACTGAGTGTCGAGTGTCTGAGGCGTTGATAATGGCCTGTAGGCGCTGCTCATGATTTCCACAGGCTGCTGGCGGACTCTGCCTTCATCGGCCGGGTTTGCCAACAGATTTTCAGATAACAAGCTATGTAAATTGGTCAGCGTGCGCCGGTTAAAGCCAACGGCATCAATGTTCTCTACCAGAAATTCTATGGCAGATTTATGATTTAGAATCATCTGCGTTTCGATAGCCGCTTTTCCCTGCCCTGCGTGGCCGTGCTCTATCAGCTCCCGGGTATCCAGTCTTGTGTAGGTATTACCTTCCAGTTGGCTTGACGCCCACGACAAATCAATCAGCAATCGGTTAAGTATCGCCCTGCTATAAGTACCCGCGGGTGCATCGATCGGTGTCGTGCTCCCCATTTTGAACAACTGCTGACGAAGTGATACAGACAGATAGTGTGTCTTGTTTGGCTGATACTCATCGAGAAAGTCGAACTGATAACCCACCGGTGTGCGGTTAGCGACTGGCTGATTGACGTAGTGGAGAATCTCCTTGCTGTCTGCAGAGAAGGTAATCGCATACTCGGGACGAGGCTCGGCGAGCGTGCCACCGGATTGACCACGATACCTGCGCCCGCGTCCGTTACCTGTGGCGACAATAGCCTGTTGATCGACCAGATCTTTGAGATGGCGCTGCAACATGCGGCGCGATATGCCCGGATACAGTTCGACTAACCCGGAAATGGTTATCCCGTCCGGTGAGTTGATCACGGACTGAATGAGGTCAGACTCGATGGACAAATATTTGATCTCTGGCGCATTTATGGCGCATTTACTGAAATCGCGCCACTATCCATGGCGCAATTATGACGTGGTTTCACTAATTGCGCCACATCTTTCGCCAACTGTCGCAGGAATGCGCCAAAGACCGGCCCAGAGACCATCCTCACAGAGGGGTTGAAAGACGATCACGCTGGGTTAGCGCCGGCCTAAGCCGCGGTCAATTACCTGTTCAACCCTTACACCATGCGCGTGGTAGCCGGCGTCGCCGATTTTCAAAATCCTGCGCTTGACCGACAGTTTCATCGTCAGTGACACAAGCCTGCAGCTATGGCCCCTTTCCAGATATCATCGGCAACAATGTGCCCGCGTGCGCGCAGCGCATCTGAAGGTGGAATCATATCCGGTACCTGTACCACTGCTATGCCTGCGGCTATGGCGGCAAGTGTACCCGGCTCACTGTCTTCAAAGGCAATGCAATTGTCTGGATCAACGCCAACAGCGCCTGCAGCTTTGAGATAAATTTCTGGCGAAGGCTTGCCGTGCACCACCTGATCACCCCCGATAATCGCCGAAAAGTAAGACCGAATTCCCGCCTCTTCCAGATGTTGCTCGACGCGATCTGTTTCGGTCGATGAGGCGACGGCGCAGGGCAGACCGAGTGCTTTGATTGCTTCTAGAAGATCGAGCACGCGACTTTTAAGCGGCACGCCGTGACCCATGGCCTGCTGTATCCGATGTTCGGCTTCAACGCAGAAAGTCACCATATCGACGCGCCCGGCCAGCCCGTCTCGCAAAATGGCCTCACTCTCGGCGCCACGAAAACCGATCATGGCAAGAAAGGTATCATCCAGATCGGTCATGTCCCATTTCGCTGCGGTTTCAATCAGTGCCTGGTTGACCACTCGTTCGGTATCGATCAGCAATCCATCCATATCAAACAGAACGGCTTTGTATTCGCGTTGCGCTGGCATTAGTATCTTCAATTGACCGGGTAAAGCTGACGGATTACACCATGAATTCGCGCCAGGCGGGGCGAGTAATTGCGCAAACAGCCTTGCTTTGCCCGCAGGCGGGCAAGGTCGGTATCTACCAGCGAATACCAAACCGCAGGGCCTCATAGATTGCCGCGTGTATATTGCGAGACGACACCGCATCGCCAATTCGGTACAGATTGAAACTGCCCTCGGGGTTGCGCTCAGGCAATACCTCACCATTTCCGATCAGCGCGGTGTAATCCACCGCGCCAAGGTTTCGCGATTGCGCGCGCAATTCAATATAGAGCTCATCAGCGGGCGCGGTACCATGCTCTACCACCACCTGATCTACCTGCCGCGTGCGTTGCCAGGTCTCGTCGCTGTCGGATCCGAGTGTCGCCACTAACGCATTGCCCTGACGCTGCACGGATTTCAGCCGGGTGCTGATGGTGATTCGCGTATCGCGCTGTTGCAGTTCTCGTACGTAGGGGACGTAATTCATGCCGCCCATCTCCGGTGAGAAGAACCGCTCGGGCGAGACGACTTCAAGCTCCGCTCCAGACTGCGCAATCAAAAGCGCCGCCGTCAGCCCCTGGTGACCACCCGAATCATCAAACAACAACACGTTTTCACCCGGCTGTTCATCGCCTGCGATGATGTCCCAGCTGGAGACAACAAGATCTTCGCCCGCCTCCAGCTCCGGAAGCTGCGGCACGCCGCCGGTGGCGATGATGACGACGTCCGGCTCACGCGACAGCACATCATTGGCTTCCGCCAGCAGGTTGTATTCGATGGCGACACCCAAACGGGCAAGTTCCATCTCGCGCCAGTCGACAATGCCGGACATTTCAACTCGGCACGGATTGCGCGTCAGCAGTTGCACCTGACCACCGAGCTTTGACGATGCCTCCAGCAACGTGACCTCGTGTCCGCGCTCTGCCGCCACCCGTGCCGCTTCCAGCCCGGCAATACCACCGCCCACCACAACGACCCGCTGCGGTTTCGGCGAGGGTGGAATATCGTGTGGCATGGTGGCCTCGCGGCCGGTAGCCGCATTGTGGATACACAGCGCCTCGCCATTTTCATAAATGCGATCAAGACAATAGGTGGCGCCGACACAGGGGCGAATCCGGTCTTCCTCGCCGCGTTCAATCTTCGCCACAATATGCGGATCGGTAAGGTGGGCGCGCGTCATACCGACCATATCGAGCTTACCCTCGGCAATGGCGTGGCGGGCGGTGGCGACATCGGGAATGCGCGCCGCATGAAACACCGGGAAATTCGTCTCGGCGCGCACTTCCCCGGCGAAATCCAGATGCGGCGCCGAGGCCATGCCTTGAATAGGAATGGTTTTGGTCAGTGCCGCGTCGGTCGCCACATGGCCCCTGATCAGGTTGATGAAATCAAAGCGTCCGTCAGTGGCGACGCGGCGGGCGATCTCCACGCCCTCCTCTTTCGACAAACCGCGCTCCCAGATCTCATCGGCCACCATGCGAATACCGACGATAAACTCCGCACCCACCGCATCGCGTATCGCCTCAATCACGCTAAACGTGAAGCGCAGGCGATTGTCCAGCGACCCACCGTATTCATCGTCGCGAAA
>CAZYDV010000288.1:0-8168 GCA_964646405.1 uncultured Granulosicoccaceae bacterium
TGAAGAAGATCTTGGCGAGGACCCTGCCGATGGCAATTGATCAACCTGGTCGCCAATGTGCAGCCTGGGTACTGGCACTGTGTGCGATCGCGCTGCAAAGTTGTTCGGGCGGCATTTCCGGGACCGGAGACGGCGGCCCGATCATCGTCGTCACCAACACTGACCTGTTCGACTCAGGCGCACCCATAGATGGCGGTATCATAGATGGATCTGCGGACGGCACCACTGATGGCACGACCGACGGCACAGCGCAGACGGATAGTCCAGAGCTGTTGTCATTGCCACCGCGCGTCTATTTTGCATTTCCGGCGCCACTGGTGGGTGCCTCAGTTGAGGCCGCAACGCAAAGCGCAGTCTATTCCCCACTGCGCGAAACATTCACAGCAGCCTCAGCGTCATTGCTCGACGCACAAGTGTGGATTGATCTCGTCGCCGCAAGGCTTACCGAGGCGCGAGGCCTGTGCGCTACTGATAACATCTGTATCGCCAGTCAGCTCAGCGGCAGCTACATCTACACCGACGCCATCCAGCAGGCTGATCTTGCGCGCCGGATCGCACTGATTGATCCGCTGTTAGCTGAGCCTTCACGACTGGCGCTGGAAAACCCGATTCGCAGTCAACTCAACGCCAATCTGAACCGTGTAATCGACATCAGCGTCAACAACTTCCAACCCGCCGTGGCCGGTTCCCTGATCACTACGATACAACTACAGACGGACGGTGTAACGCTCGACCTGTCATGGCGATCAGACAACAACGCCACCGCTATTCGCTACACCACCGGCGACACCACCTTGTTCGCAAAACACCATGCGAATGGCAATCGCTTCACTACCAGGCTGCACGATCGACAAACAGCGAGCGTGATGGCCGCCGCCTTCGAACCAGCCGACAATGGCATGTTATTCGAGGCAGACCTGCACCGCACAGGCGCACTGACCGCACAACACTACGTGCGTGGTTTCAGTGATCAGCAAAGCGGCACACTGATCTCACGTGAACTGGCTAGCGCCGCCGCTCTACCGCTATCGCGCGAACGGTTTCTATCCAGCGGACAAGTTATCTCGTTGCAACTGTGCGATCGCTGCGCATCGACGGGTAGTTGGATCGAACAACTGGCAGATGCTATCGACAGTACAGAGCAATTCGCCAATTTCGACCGCCGATTTGGCGGCTTTGAGCAAACCATTGCCGACGATGTCACGCTCGAGAATCTGGACGACACGATCGATGAATGGCTGGTCACCCGCGGTGCCAGCGATCAATCACCCGCACTCAATGCTGCCTGCAGTGGTCAGCGCGTCGAGAATGCATTGCGCAATATCTGCTTTAGCATCGCGATCGACCCCGATCAGGCACGGCTCTACAGTGAACAACTGCAGCCCAACGGTGAGCTCGACCACCAGCGTCTGGATTGACGCCAAGCCTACATCGGGCAGTACGCGGCGCCCAGCATACGCCCAAGAGATCTGTCCTGTACGAGCACCGCACAACCGGTGTTGTCGCTGGTGGCTGCCGCGGCGACGCGCAGCAAGGCAGGCTGACCGGCACTGACCTGGCCAACCTCTTTGAACGACCGCACCACATGGTGATTTTCCATGGTCTTGCCCTTGTTTTCACCGGCCGACACATCCGTGACCTGGTGCCGATCAAAGTAGGCGAGCCAGACTGATGCCGATGCATCGACGCCGGCCAGCGAAATTTCCAGATCACCATCGAGCCGCTCTATTTCGATTTCCATCTCGGGTACATTTTTGTCCAGCGCATGGGCTACCGGGGCACGGCGGCTGCCTACGGCGGCTGTGGCCCCATTAACGACCATCTGCGGCGTATAGACGCCGGGGTTACCCCGCAGCGATACACTGTTGTATTGGCGCTGTCGCTGTGTAAATGCCGCCTGCGAGAATGGGTCTTTCCAGGTACCCGCCGAGCCGTAGACGAGATCGTCCCAGTAGTCGACGTGAAACTCGAGTGCGACGACGTCCGGGCGCTGCTCGATGATGGCGGCCAGAAACTCGTCAGCCGGTGGGCACGAATAGCAACCCTGGGACGTAAAAAGCTCCACCACAGGCGCCGCCTGGGCGCTCGCAACGGGCAAAGTGAAACAGGCAGTCAACAGCAGTGCGGGTAGTTTTGCAGCCATAGCAACAGTCCGAATCAGGTCGATACCGTCTATGACTCGATCGGGTCAGATTGGTTTCCGAACCGGCGATCAGCCCACACGCCCGTCAATAGCGAAAGTGCTTGATCTGTTCACCCTTGCTGCCGATTTCCATCATCGCCTCAATACCGATACTCAGATGAATGTGAGACCAGTCCTCTGTGACGCGCTTGTCCGAGTGCTCCATCTTGACGCCGTCTGGCGTAATCGGCACGTCCGACACCAGCAGCAGTGCGCCGCGTGCGATCTGGTTGGCATGTCCGGCAATGAAGATCGTCGCGGTTTCCATATCAATGCCAATGCAAGTCATTTCGTGGAGTTTGCGATGAAAGTCCCGATCGTGTTCCCAGACACGGCGGTTCGAGGTGTAGATGACTCCGGTACGATATTCGTATCCGCGGTCGGCGACTTTGTCCGAAACAAATTTGTGCAACTTGAATGACGGCAGCGCGGGCACCTTTGGGTGCAGGTAGTCGTCGCTGGTGCCCTCGCCTCTGATCGCGGCAATCGGCAAAATAAAATTCCCGATTTCGGTAGAGGCTTTCAGACCACCGCACTTGCCCAGGAACAACACCCCCGCCGGGTGAATAGCAGTCAACAGATCCATGACTGTCGCAGCATTGGCAGAGCCGATGCCAAAATTGATAATGGTAATACCGGCTGAGTTGCTGGCCGCTTGCATCGGCCGCCCCTCACCATGAATTTCACACTCGAAATGGGCTGCAAATTGCCGCACGTAGTCGTAGAAGTTGGTCAGCAGAATATAGCGACCAAACTTCTCCAGTGGCATACCGGTATAGCGCGGCAGCCAATTGGCAGTTATTTCGGCTTTGCTGAGGGTCTGTTGATCGTCCTGCAATTGCATTCGTTATCGACCTCCGAGTGGATGTCGTAGCTAGTGTACTCCAGCCCCGGCAAAAACGAGAGCTTAAACCTGCGATCAGCATTTGTGATTGAAATTCAGCAGCTCACTGTAACGGCCTGAAACTCGATCAACGCGCCTGTATTCGTTGATACAGATTGGCCAATCGCACACCCAGCTCACGCAGGCCAGCGGCCGAAAAATGCGACCCTCCACTGTCGTCATCGCGGCCGGGTAAATCCGTCGCGCTTACGCAACCGCTGCGTGGATCTGCGTTGTGATTCAATGCCATCAAGTGGCGATTCACGCCAACGGCCCGACGGGTTTCACCACAGATAAAAACCGTTTGCCCGGCCATTGCCCACGGTTCCGACCGAAGGTTTCTTATCAGCGCCTGCAACTTGATCGGGTAGTAGTTCCGGTAGTCGGGCGAGTCTGCCGCAATGTCGGTCACCAGCGGATCCGACGTGCCGTGTAACTGCCAGTCAGTCTCGCCCTGGTGCCACAAAATGCCATCAATGGTACGACGATGAGGCAGCGCCTGTAGCGCTTGCCGTACTTTTTTGTCCAGCTCCCGATAAAACGGGCCATTGCGATCCCAGTGTGCGATTCCCTTTCCCGGTGCGGACGCGACAATAAACGCCGGCACCCGTCCAGATGCGGCCAGTGTTTTGCCAAAGTGAAACGCAAAGTTGTTATAGGGCTGGCGGTTTGGATTCCCTTTCGAAAAATTCCCCGGATGTCCGTTCCTGTCCCACACTTGATGCAGATCAGCCATCTGCCAGCCATCACTGGTCCAGGCAAATACTCTGTGATCAGGCGCATCGAGACCGGGATCGTATGAGGTCATCGACCCCAACACATTCGACTGCCCCGTCACTAACACCACATCGGTAATGTCGGCAAGGCTGAGGCCGCCCTTTTCGCCACTGATCGTTCGTGCGCCCGATTGCTCGCCCTGAACCTCACCCTGCACCTCTAGATCTGACGACACGATGCAGGTTTTGCCAGCTTGCAATCCAAATCCGTCGCGATCCGGATCCATGCCGGGCCGTTCACAGACAACCACACCGACATCACTGGCACACAGCGCGTTGTCCTCCCAGCCAATACCATCGCGATCCGGGTCGCTGCGGGCTGTCGTGCAGCGTTGCAGGCCAGGCGCGATAACACGAGAGGGGACAGTCGCTGAGGACGTCGTTACCGGGGCTGTGTTGGCGCGTTGCGCGACGCAACTGGCGCCGTTTTCCCAGCCGTAGCCATCACCGTCCGGATCACTGTCATTGCGAACACAGCGTGGGTGCGCGCCATCGACCGCAGGTGTTTTTTCAACGCCGTTAACGGCTGCAGGCATGCGGCAGGAGCGGTTGTCTTCCCAGCCCCAGCCGTCACCGTCCGGGTCAGACTGTGTCTGGCAAACGATATGAGTTGGCGTCGTCGAGTCTGCCGGGCTGCCGGCAACGACACACGAGGCCTGATTTTCCCAGCCCCAGCCATCACCATCCGGATCGGATGCTGCCGACTGACAAACGGGGGTCTGGGCCAGAGCCACATCGAACACCAGTGCGAATGCAAGAAAAATGAGCCACGCGAACAAGCCGCGCCGCGGTGCTAAGTTGGGGATTGGCAAAGCGACTGTTCCAATGCGCTGACGGGGACATCCCGCCGGGCAGAATACCTGACAAATCACTCCAGATGGTCTGTCGCAGCCGGACGAAGTTGAACAACTGTCAACCGTCGCCACTTTGCCGATCAGTCGAGCAGGTCGAGATACGCCTCGGCGTAGCTTTGGCCGAGCGCGCGCAGACCCTCAGCGGTAAAGTGAACGTATTCCGGCGCGTCGTAGGTCGGCAGGCCCGCGCCGCTGACGCAGGCTGTCCAGGGATCGCTGTCGGTGTTCAACGACATCAATCGGCTGTTGATCGGCGCTTGTGCGGTCTCGCCGCAGATGAAGGGCTTGCCGTCATCAAACCAGTTTTCGCTGCGAAAATTCGCAATCAACGCATAGAGTTTGTCACTGTAGTATTCATCGCCAACCGTCACACCGCCAAGATCCGGATCACTGGATCCATTGACCAGCCAGTCGGTCTCACCCTGGTGCCACAAAATGCCGTCGAACGAACTTTTATGTGGCAGGTCATTGAGTGCCGCGATCGCTTTGTTGCTGACCTGATTGTAAAAATAGGTACCATAGTCCCAGTGGCTGATGCCCTCGCCGGGTGCCGTCGCCAGCACAATACCAACCACCCGATCGCTGTCGTTGGCAACCACTTGTTTGCCAAAGTGCAGGCCGAAATTGTTGTGCGGATCGCCGTTAGGATCTGTACGGGGGTTCCAGCCAAGATCCCACACCTGGCGCAAGCTCGCCCGCTGCCAACCCTCGTGGGTCCAGGCGTAGAAGCGATCGACCGGCGCATCAAGCACTGGGTCAAAACCGGTTTCGGCCCCCAATGCATTGGACTGCCCGGTAATCAGCACCAGATCGGTGATTCCAGACGGTTGATCAACCACCGGATTCGAGCCGGATTCGTCTGGCGTTTCAGGGTCAGTGTTGCCGCCGCCGAACACGATAACAGCCGGATCAGAGTCTTCTTCGCCACCCTGCGCCGCCGAGGTATCGACGGTAGGCTCACCACCGACGACGATCACCGTAGGCTCCTCGTCGACATCAGCAGACGCGCAAGCGGTGAGTATGGCCAGGGCGACTGCTGTCGCCGCAACCCGCCAAGTCTGACTCAGTCTAACTTTCACCTAAACACACCCCCGGCCTGTATCTGGACACTTAGTGTCTCAATTTTGTTACACGCCAACCGCGATCAGGATCAGATTTCGAAGAAAACCGCTCATTGGCCTGGCGATCGTTGTCGACCACACCAAAATCGGCAGTCAGCTGTTAACAAGCCAGTATTCGGCCACCGTCGGGCGTTCTGAAGACGCATTTCGGGTTGTTCGGGAACTTAACCACAGTATCCGGGCACAGCAGTACGCGGGTGCCACTGCTGCACTGTTCGGCCAGGAGTTACTGTAACGGGGGATTCAGGAGCCCGGCGGGCGCGGACGCATTGTGATGTACTGCCAGGCATAGTTACTGCCGATTCGACGCAGACCCTCGGCCGAGAAGTGCACATCGTCGCCGAGTGAGGGATAGCCTTCGCCCTCTACACAAGCCGTCCAGTCATCGCCGTCGGTATTGAGGCGATTGAGACGATTATTAACCGGCAGGCTGATGGTCTCACCACAGATGAAGGGCTTTTCATAGCCAAACCAGTTTTCGTTGCGAAAGTTACTAATCAGCGCGTTGAGCTTGTTGGTGTAGAAATCGGAGTCGGCGGCATCGGATTCACCCTGGTGCCACAGAATGCCATCGAATGACGCCTTATGCGGAATCTGGTTCAGCGCATTCAGTGCTTTATTGCGGATCTGGCCAAAAAACTCGCCACCCAGATCCCAGTGCGCAATCTCGCGTCCCGGGGCGGTTATCAGCACAAAAGCCACCAGCCGATCCGTGCGATTTTCCGCGATGGTCTTGCCAAAGTGTATCGCGAAGTTGTTGAACGGCTCGCGCTCGGGGTCAGTGTCAGAAAAGTTGCCCGGATGGGTCAGATCCCATACCTGATGCAGATCGGCGATGCGCCAGCCCTCATCGGTAAAGGCGTAAACCCGGCTGTTGGGGCGATCCAGATCTTCATCGAAGGATGTCGATGCACCCAGTGCATTCGACTGACCGGTGACCAATACCAGATCGGTAATCCGATCCAGCCGAACATCGTCCGGGATGAAAAAGTTGTCCGGTACAAACGGCTGCTCACTGGGTTCCGGCTCATCGGGTTCGCCATTGTCCGGCTCGTCAGTACCCGCGCCACCCACCACCACAACCGTGTTGGGTTCTACATCGTCTTCATCGGAACTGGCACAAGCGGTTAGCAACAACAGACTGGCGCTCAGCAGCAACGCCACGCAGCAGCGCAGAAGGTAACTGTCGATGGACTGATCGTTTATTTTTATCGGGCAACTTTGCACTAGAGCCATCCATTTGCTGCCATGCGCACCGCATCATGGCGCTATCAGCAGGGACTCTCTTGGAACGAGCGAGAGCGGGGGAGTTCAACACTTAAGACCCGAATTATAAGCGTGCCCCACACTCAAACCGGGCGAATTTTCCTAACTGTAGGCTGGTGCACTGTTGCCATACGGCGAACAATGGCAAGCATGACCGCACTCACCCACCTGGCCCGCACCGGCGAACCGGCAAAATCAGCGCGGCCGTTGCCACCACATCTGGTTGTAGGTATCGGCGTAGCGCTGGCCCATCGTGCGCAGAGCCTCTGCCAGAAAGTGCGCACCATCTTCATGGGTTGGCAATCCGGCCGCCGCGATGCAACTGGTCCACGGATCAGCATCGTGATTCAGCGCCATCAACTGCGCGTTCACGGCGAACTGAGCGGTCTCGCCACAGATGAAAGGATCGTCGCTGGAAAACCAGCTCTCGGCGCGAAAATTGGCAATGAGTGAATTTAGCGCCTGCGCGTACCCCTCACCCCCGTTGGCATCGGACTCCCCCTGATGCCAGAGAATGCCATCGAGCTGTGTTTTGGTCGGATGTTCAGCCAGCGCTGCCCGCACTTTTCTGTCGATAGATTGATAAAACTCGCCATCGCGCTGCCAGTGCGCAATCGGTTGTCCGGGCGCGGTCGCCAGCACAAACCCGAATACCCGGTCGGTACCGCGGGTCAGTTGTGCCATTCGCTTGCCAAAGTGCAGCGCCAGATTGTTTGAAGGCGCCTCGCTGCCATCGTTGCCCGGGTGCCAGCCCAGATCCCAGACCTGGTGCAAATCGGCGATTTGCCAACCCCGATCGGTGTAGGCCAGCACACGCGAATCGGGCGAATCGAGGTTGGCATCGAAGCTCGTCCCCGCGCCCAGGGCGTTGGACTGACCGGTCAGCAGCACCAGATCGGTAATATCGCCAAGTTGATACGGACCGTCAATCGGAGCCGACCACACGGTGGGCTCGACCACCGCAGGTTCTGTCGGTGTACCCAGATTGAATTCATCCGGCTGAGGTGTCGGTGTCCGTGGCGACAATCAGGGTGGCGGTATGAGTTCTGATAGCGGATATTCATCCGGTGGTGGTTTTGATCAATC
>CAZYDV010000289.1:0-8147 GCA_964646405.1 uncultured Granulosicoccaceae bacterium
TTCCGTTGCCCGAGACGCCTTACATTTCGATTGTTGCCGGACCCGCCGATCAATGGAAGGCGGTGTTGCCGACGCTGCGCAACCCGGGCCAGATGTTTCATCTGGGTTTGAAATGCGAGGACAAATGGGGCAACCCGACGCCGAAGGCTCACGCGAGCCTGCGTTTTGAATCCACGCTTGATGTTAACAATCTTCCGGCAACGCTCGACTATCCACTGGGCGAGCGCTCGATCGTGCTTGAAAATTTGTCTGTCGATCAGGCGGGCACCCTGCGGATTCGAGTACTGGATGAAAGCGGCGCGTGTGTGGCTGAAGCGGGCCCGCTGATCATTCGCGACGGCGTTGGCGGCTACTGGGGCGATCTGCATGGTCAGAGTGGCGAGTCGATTGGCATCACCACCTCTCGAAACTACTTCGATTTTGCGCGCAACAAGGCTTTTCTGGATGTCAGCAGCCATCAGGCCAACGACTTTCAGGTGAATAACGCGTTCTGGAAGTATCTTAATGAGCTGACTGCCGAGTATCACGAGGACGGGCGCTTTGTCGTATTCCCCGGTTATGAGTGGTCCGGCAATACCGCAGTCGGCGGTGATCGCAACGTGTTCTTCCGCGAAGAGGGCCGACAAATTCATCGCTCCTCGCACGCACTGATCACCGATCGATCAGATCTGCATACCGATGCGCCGACGGCCGCCGCGTTGTTCGAGAGTCTGCAGGGTGAAGATTGCGTGGTGTTTGCGCATGTTGGCGGGCGCTATGCCGATACCGCACAAGCACACGATCCCACGCTTGAGACGGCCATGGAAATTCATTCTGCCTGGGGTACATTCGAGTGGTTGCTGACCGATGGATTCGCACTGGGTCATCGCTGCGGCGTGGTGTGTAACAGCGATGGGCACAAGGGGCGTCCTGGAGCGAGCTACCCCGGTGTTGCCACGTTTGGTGCCTATGGCGGGCTGACCTGCTTTCTGACCGACGACTTCACTCGCGACGGCATTTTCGAGTGCCTGCGTCGGCGCCATCACTACGGCACTACCGGCTGCCGAATGCACATGGATCTGGCGGTCAATTTCGATCAGCCGGCAACGCTTTTCGATCAGGACCCGAATGCTTTTCCCGGTACCGGCAGCACACAGGTGACATCGGTGACGATGGGAGATATCGTCAAAAGCGATGCCAGACAAGTTGATCTAAGCTTCAGCGTCGCGGCGCATGCGGCGATAGAACGAATCGAAATTCGCAATGGTACCGACGTGCTCGAGACACTGCGGCCCTACGGCGAAGCTGATTTGGGCAATCGATTTCGCGTCATCTGGAGTGGTGCAGAGTACCGCGGCCGCGGCAGGCAGACGAGCTGGATCGGGCGCGCGCGTTTTGGCGGTAGCGTGATTCGGCGGATGCAGAAAATCAACGCCTGGAATCACGAGCGACTGCTCGCGCAAAACGGCAGCGACACCATCGAGTTCAATGCCATGACCACCGGAAACTTTGGCGGCTTTGATGTATGGCTGGACAAGGCCGACGGTGGTGAAATAGATATCGCCACCAATCACGGCGGGCTATCGCTTGCGATGTCAGACGTCGGCCTTGAAGACCATTGCATGGATGCCGGTGGGCTGGACCGACAAGTGCGCGTGTTCCGGTTGCCTGAGCACAATGATCATCGCGAAGTACAGTATTCGACGAAAATTTCAATCGCGCCGTCGCAAGACAACCCGATATGGATTTGTGTGACCACCGAAGATGGATTCCAGGCGTGGAGCAGCCCGGTATTCGTGTTTGATGACAACAAAAGTTAATCGACGATAATCAACTAAATGGCGGACTACCCGCCGGCGGAACGTAAGGTTATGACCACTCCCCCGATCTCCAGTCGCGGTGCCTCTCTGGGTACTGAGAACGCGTTTGTCGTGTTGGCCGAGGTCAACGAACTCATTGCACAGGGTAAGGATGTCATTTCCTTTTGCATCGGACAGCCGGACTTTCCCGCGCCGGTGCATGTGCAGCGTGCCGGTATCGAGGCGATTGAAACCGGCCGCCATGGCTATACGCCGAGCGCGGGCATTGCCGAACTTCGACAAGCCGCCGCGAGCTACATGGGCAAGATGCGCGGCTTGCAGATCGACGCCGATGACGTGGTCGTTGGCGCAGGGGCAAAACCCTTCATCGCCTATGCGATTCAGTCGACAACTGACTACGGTGTCGGTGATGAAGTCATCTATCCGGTACCGGGATTTCCGATATATGAATCGCAGATTACAGCACTGGGTGCGACGCCTGTGCCATTGTATTTGCGCGAGTCACGCAACTTTGCCTTCGATCCAGATGAATTGGCAGAAAAAATTACCGATCGCACCCGCATGCTGATACTGAACTCTCCGCAAAACCCTACTGGGGGATTGTTGAGCAAACAGGATCTGCAGGCGATCGCTGGTGTACTGCGCGAGCACCCACAGGTATGGATCTACGCGGATGAAATTTATTCGCGCCTGGTGTTCGACGGGCAATTTCAATCCATCGCGGCTGAACCGGATATGTTCGAGCGCACGATCATTTCAGATGGTGCGTCGAAGACCTGGGCGATGACCGGCTGGCGGATCGGTTTTGTCGCCAATAAGGCGCTGGCACCTTTGATGACCAAATGGGTGACCAACACCGATTCGTGTGCATCGCATATCTCCCAATGGGCAGCGGTGGCGGCGATTGCCGGACCGCAGAACGATGCGACACAGATGCGCAAGACCTTCCTGGCACGGCGCGATCTGATTACCCGCTTGTTGAACGAGATTCCCGGTATTGACTGTCAGGCGTCGGGCGGTGCCTTCTATGCCTGGCCGAACGTCACAGAAGTTTGTGCGGCTACCGGCTGTGCCGACTCGGAAGAATTTCGCCAACGGCTGTTGCACGAAGCCGGTGTGGCAGTGCTGGCGGATATTCATTTTGGCCACAGGGTGCCCGACGATGGGCAGCACATTCGGTTCAGCTACGCCACGTCCGATGAAAATATCGAAAAGGGCGTTGCGCGTATCGCAGACTTTGTGAACAAAAACGCCGGCTGATCCGCTTTCAATGCCAAAACAGAATCGATTCGGTTAGCTGCCAGAGGTGCTGCTGCTTATCGATCGCCTGTCTGCCAGGCTAAGCTACCCGGTACTTTTGCTGCCGTTCGCGTTGTACTGCGCGATCGTGCTGGTTTGGCTGGGCCAGGTGCAACGCTATGCAGTGGTGTCAGACAACCTGATCACCAATGCCAACTTCGAACAGGGGCTTGATCACTGGCACGTTGACGAAGTCGCGCAATTGCAATCCGGCGATACGCTGAGGTTATTTTCAACTGGTGAGTACGATGGTCCGGTATTGTCACAGCCGCTCGATTCGCGGCATGCCATTGTACGGTTTAGTACTATGATGCGAGTCACCGGAACGCCACCGGGCACGCAGCGCGTGGCGGGTATTTTTCTGCAACTGGTACCGTCTCAGGCGGCTGTGCCGATTTCAAGGTTCATGGAGCCACACGAGTGGTTCGACCACAAGGTGTTTTTACAAGCCCCTCGTGATCAGAGTATTTCATCACTGCATATCACAGTACCCGACGAGGGTTATGTGGTTGAGCTGCGTGACATGCAACTGGCGGCATTAACAGTACAACCCTTGTTTCAATGGTTGAGCCGGCTGTTGTATTGGCTCTTTTGGGCGTTGGCGTTGATTGTGGCAATGCTCACCATCGCCAAATTGTGGCGCAATCTGGAGCGGCGAACGTTCTGGCTCATTGGCATCGGCTCTCCGGTATTGCTGGTGGTGGTATTGTACTTTGCCACGACTACAAGAGCCGATTTGACCGATGCGCTGCATCAACTGGGTGGCTCGCTACCGGTGCCGGTACATGCTCAGGTGGAACCGATAGTCCAGTTTGTACTGCAACAGTCCATCGTATTTTCCGGCAACATTGGCGCGAAGCTTCTGCATTTCGCCTTTTTCTTTGTTGCCGGACTTGTGGCTGCCGGCTGTGTGGTGTTTGCGCGCGCCTGGTTTTTGCTATGGGTATTGCTGGTGCTGACGGTCGGTACAGAGACGTTGCAAACCTTCGAGGTATCGCGCAGTGGATCCTTCTATGACGTCGGCTTGAATATGGGCGGGCTGTTCTCGGGATTTCTACTAGCGCTGCTATTGTTGCTGCCGTTCAGGCGATTCATTGAAAAGTGAATCAATCGAACTGTTTCGTCGATGCCGTGACAGTGGCGTAGAATGACAGTGCTGGCGCGATTCGCGCCACAGCGCTACCCCAGGCCGTGCAATATCAACACATCAAACGGACCGACAATGAGCTACGACAGCGATAACATCTTTGCCAAAATACTGCGCGGCGAATTGCCGGCAGAAAGGGTCTTTGAAGACGACGATACGCTGGTTTTCATGGACATCATGCCGCGCGCTGATGGCCACGTGCTGGTGATACCTAAAACGCCTGCGCGCAATATGCTTGATGCCAGCCCGCAACAGCTAGCCGCCTGTATCGGCACGGTGCAGAAAGTGGCTCATGCACTGCTGCGTGCATTTGATGCCGATGGCATCACGACACAGCAATTTAACGAAGCGGCCGGCGGTCAGGAAGTTTTCCATTTGCACTATCACGTGATGCCGCGTCACGACGGGTTGCGGATGCGGGCCCCTGGCACGATGGAAAAACCCGAAATCCTGAAGGCTAACGCCGACAAGATCCGCGCGGCCCTGGGTTAGCCGCTAGTGACAACGGTTGCCGTGGTCTTTCACTCAGTCACCGGGACCACCAAAACGCTGGCGCGTGCGATTGCAGACGGTGTGAAAAGTGAGCAGGCAAGCGCACTCGAACTTGAGATTGTCGGTACTGATGTGGTGTACGGGCGCTATGAGAACCACCGACTGCTGACACAGATAGAAGCTGCCAATGCGCTGATTATGGGATCGCCAACGTTCATGGGGTCGGTGACGGCACAGTTTAAAGCGTTTGCCGATGCGAGCAGCGAGCAGTGGACGGAACTGCGCTGGGCAGACAAGCTTGCCGCCGGCTTTACCATCGGCAGCAACTACAGCGGTGATCAGCTCAGCACGATTCAATACCTGGGGGTGCTCGCCGCGCAGCATGGCATGCTGTGGGTCGGGCTCGATCTGGCTGGCGGCTACGAGGGCGACACACCCAATCGGCTGGGTGCGCAAAGTGGTCTGATCGCCTACACCCGCGACGATGTCGTCGACCCGCGCGATCTGCAAACGGCGCACTATCTGGGCGCGAGAGTCGCGCGGTTGGCGAATCGATTTCACTCAGGCTGAGCTGCAGTCTTAACGATGGCGCCCGTCTTCGCAATTGTCACGGCAACTAACACTCGAATGATCTGCAATTGCGGCACAAAACGTGGCGATCGTCGCTCGATCCGAACGTAATCGGCTATTCTACTGGTGGGGCTCGACCGGGGCTTATGCGTGCAGCGTGAGTCGCGAGGCCCGATTGCACCTGGTGCTTCAATCGGAATGGCTAAAAATTGATGTCAGACAACTTACGCCGCTCACCGTCAATGCAGTGTCCAGTGTGGGCCTGGATCAAGGTACTGGTGACGGTGACAGGTGCACTGGTATCAGCGCGCGCAGTGGCGGATGAGGCGCGCTTGCCGCAGGATGTGCCGTGCCTAGCCGCGCCGGCAGTCACACTCGAGAATCCAGACTTTACTGTCTCCACCGAACCGCAACTGCAAAAGGCATTGGCTGCGGCTCAGGATGGAGATTCGGTGTTGCTTGCCCCCGGGATCTATCGACTGTCGCGCACCTTGTCGATCAAGACGGCTAACCTGACCATTCAGGGCGACAGCAGCCGTTGCGATGAAATTGTGTTGACCGGAGCCGGTATGGAAAACCCGGACTTTGGTGCGGCACCGCACGGGTTCTGGGTCAACGCAGCCGGAGTGACGATCCGCAATCTTGCCATCAGTGATTTTTATCATCATGCGATCACCTTTGGCGATCGTGCATCGTCGCCTCGACTCTACAACCTGCGGCTGCGCGATGCCGGTGAGCAGTTCGTCAAGGTGAGTAAATCCACTGACGGTCGACCGAGTGTCGATGATGGACTCGTTGAATACTCCGTTTTTCATTACAGCGTCGCGCCACCGGTCACGGACCATGGCGGTGGGGGCAGCGGCTATACCAATGGCGTCGATGTGCACGGTGGTAAGCGCTGGATCATTCGCAACAACTACTTTGGCAATTTTCATACGCCAGATGATGCAGACAATCGCTGGAATCCGGCCATATTGATGTGGAATGGTGCCGCAGACACGCTGGTCGAGAACAATCGCTTTGTCGATGTTGATCGCGCTATTGCGTTCGGGCTAGTCGATCGCGATGGTGATCACGGCGGTGGTCTGATTCGAAACAACATGATTTATTATCGGCCCGACCTGATGAACTGGTTGCGTCGACGCGATTCGGATGCCGCAATCGTCGTCTGGAACAGCCCCAACACCCGGGTGCTCCACAACACGATAGTCACGAACGACAACGTGCGCTATGCCATTGAGTTTCGATATCAGACCGATGGCGGTATCGCCGCGAACAACCTGTCTGATGCGTCGGTGAACCGGCGCCAGGGTGGCCAGTTCGTCGCCAGATCGAATACGAAAATCCGTGGCTCTACGAAGTTTGTTCATCCACAAACGGGTGATTTACGTTTGCGCGAATCTTTCCGACCGCGGTATCAACTCAGCGTGTCGACGGAGGCGCTGCTGGATGTTGACGGGCAGAGCAGAGAGCACGTAAAAAACCTATTGCCGGGCGCCCATCAGATCAACTAAACGCCGTGCTGATAAACGATCTAAGAGACATGCCTGGATGCGCGCCAAGCGCTTGTGCCAGTGAATTACAGGCTGAAATTTCACCGTCGCTGAATGCCGATTGAGCGCTGCCGATTTCGGCGCTGTTGTGCGAATAGGTGACGGCCGCGACTCCGCGCGTTTGCAGAGCGGGCAGTCGGCCGATTCCCACATTGTCTAATCCGCCGCCCGCATCGTTAAACGCCGCAAACTTTGCGTTGGTTTTCAGCGCGCGGGCGGGCTTATTGCCGATCAGAGCGCCGTGCGAACCGGCGATGATGATGGCATCCGTGTCGTCGGTTTGCACCAGAGAGGCCGAATCGCAAAGCAGTATTCTGACTCCCGCCAGTTCGATGATACGCCGTGCTTCGGTGATCGGCGGCAGTGCTCCCTGCGGCTCAGGCGCTTGTTGTAAATGCGCAATTGCCACGGTGAGCGGTTGCTCGGGTTCGATGCCGAGCGCTTGTGCGGTTTGATTGGCCACGCTGATCACACCGTGTTCGAGCATGCTCTGTGCTGAACCGATATGGCAACTGGTGTGAGCCGCCGCCGCAGCGGCCATGCCAATTTTATCCAGTGCCATCACACCGGCAACGCCGGCACGATTCAAACCCTGACCCGCATCATTTAGAATGACCGCGCGCATATTGTGTTGCGAGGCGATAGCCGCCGGCAGCAGACCACCGTGCGAGCCACTGACAATGATCCGGCCGCTGCATTTAGCGCTGGCATCGGTGATTGAATCGAGTGCGAGTGGCGCTGCCTGCATGTGTTTCTACCGTTTCGTGAATTCGATCGGCAGGCCGACCTGTTCGGGATCATCCAGTGTGCGACAATCGAACCAGAGTGCGTCATTGTGCACTCGGCCAATGACGGGTAAATCGAGCTTCCGGAAAGCGCGGGCGACAGCATTGATTGATCCGCTATCGACATCGGCGATTCGCAGCACCACGGCCACACTGGGCAACGTGCGAGTAGGCAGAGCGCCACTGCCAATCTGACTCTGGCACGATTCTACGGAAACCTGCAGATGGTCAGCCAGTCCGGTACGCAGCCGCGCGGCCAGAAGCTCTGCCGTCGGTGTGATTGACTCGGGCGTTCGCGTCAGCATGCGCAGCGATGGCAACTGCGAGATCAGCGTTGACGGGTTGGCGTAGAGTTTCAGCACAGCTTCGAGCGCGGCCAGGGTTACCTTGTCCAGGCGCATGGCGCGCTTCATCGGGTTTTTATCTATTTTTCTGACCAGTGATCGGCTTCCGGCGATAATGCCGCACTGCGGCACGCCAAGTAGCTTATCGCCACTGAAAG
>CAZYDV010000290.1:0-8076 GCA_964646405.1 uncultured Granulosicoccaceae bacterium
CAGTTGCGCCTCGTCGATCAATTTAAAACCCGCTTGCAAAAATCCGTGTGCAACCTGTTCGCTGTTGCAGGCGCGATCGTTCATAGTACCGAGCGCTACACCCATACCGTGACGGTTGATCATGCCGTGCAAATCGATCACAAAGCGAATACCACAGCGACAACACAGCGCTTGCAATCGTTCCTTGTATAGCGCCTGCTTTTGATCGTTGGGATCTTCGTGACTGGCGTTGCATAGAAAAATAGCACTGCAGCCGAATTCACGGGCGCAATAGCCTGCCATAGCGGCGGTGAATTCTTCTTCCATCTTCATCATACCACTGCGCTGGTGCGCACAACTGTGCGCGGCCGACACCAGCACCGGCAACTCGCCTTCAACAACCTGAATGCCGCTATCCGGATCTCGCGGCATCGTTCGATAGCTCAGCTTGCGCTCCAGATGGAGCAATTGCTCGAAACGCTCGTCATGAGGATTGAGGCTCGTCACAGCGGAGGCATCGCGGTGGCGCATTTTGTGCGCTTGAAATGAGCCACGCCGGCACGCATATCACCTAACAGGCGTCGGCGAAGGCAACCGACGAGCCCGCAATCGGTTGCGATCAGCGTCGATGCAATCAGACAGAAGGGACACATTCCATGCGCATTGCCAGTATCAAAACACTGCTGACTCTGCTTGGCTGTGTTGGATTCATTATCGCCTCGCACAGCTTCTTTGGCTGAAATCTGGCCCGTTGCCGCGCACTAGAACACTCAGTAGGTCGCCCGCCCGCCGGACAGATCGTACACACCAGCCGTGCTGAAACCATTCTCCTCCGATGCCATCCAGCTCACTGTGGCGGCAATCTCCTGGACGGTGATGAATCGGCCACGCGGAATTTTTGATCGCATGTACTCGATGAATTCCTCGCTTAGCTGATCGAGTATTCGCGTGTCAGCCGTCACCGGCGTGATGCAGTTAACCGATATATTGTGCTGCGCCAGCTCCTTGCCCAGTGATTTTGTCATACCGATCACTGCCGCCTTCGACGTGGAGTAGGCAGACGCATTCGGGTTGCCCTCCTTGCCCGCGATAGATGCCGTGTTGATGATGCGCCCGTAGTTTTGCGAAATCATGTGCGGCACGACGGCCCGTGCACAATAAAACACCCCATTGACGTTGATATTCTGCACCGCGAGCCAGTCATCCACCGGGTATTCCCATAAGGTGCTGGTCGGACCGGCGATGCCGGCGTTGGCGCACAGGATATCGATCCCACCCCACTGATCAACGACTTCATCAGCGGCCGCTTTGACCGCATCGAAGTTTGATACATCGACGCTCTGGCCGATGACATCGGCATCAGTGCCGAGGTCAGCCGCAGTCTGTGCCAGCATCGGGTCGACATCCCACAGCGCCACTTTCGCACCCGATGCCAGAAACCGCTCGGCGATCGCACGACCAATACCCTGAGCACCACCGGTGATGATTGCCCGTCTACCGCCAAGATCAAACTGCGTCGATTGCATAGTGCTGCCCGTTCAGATTCAAGTCACGCGCAATATGACGCAACTGCCGGCAAGCTGCAATGTCAATGTGACAGCCCTCGTCAACGGGCTGGCTGACCGTCTGAACAACCCCCTGGCAAGGGCATACAAAACCGCGCGAAAATTTACTAAAAGCTGACTTGACGACGCTGTTATCGTCATGACATTATCGCGGTGTAACGGAACTCTGACTGTCGCGCTTGCCCCCCAACAACCGTTGCAGTCAACGGCACACGGAAGTGCCTTTTATCGTCTGGATTTTTTGGTGAAAAATAGTCCGGGCTCGTTTGCCCGCTCACGCGACAAGCTGTCAGGCTACAATGGCGACTCACCACCACTGGAGCCGCCGATGCCCACCTCTACCCGTTTCGTCCTGGTCGTCAGCATGGATGTCGATCCCGCCAAAGAAGCGCTCTTCAACGAAGTCTACGACCAGGAACACGTCCCCTATCTGCTTGAAGTTGATGGCGTGCACTCTGTGCAGCGATTTCGCGCTGAAGCCTTTCAACTGGCACTTGGTGGCGAGCTTGTCACGCTCGGAGACAAGGCACCGCGCTACAGCGCATGCTACGAGATCGACGGGCCACATGTATTGATCAGTGACGCATGGGCGGATGCGTGTGAACGCGGGCGTTGGGCCGATGAGGTGCGCCCCTACACCAGCAACCGCCACCACGAACTACGCGAGTTGCTGTAACCGCTCCCCGCGAGTGCGCGCAGCCCGGAAGATTCATGGAACCGACAATACTTCAGTCGCTTCATGGTTAGTCCGGGCCACTAGTGTACTGCTGCGTTCAAAATGTGAGAATGAGAGTTCGTCAGTCTGGGGCGCGCAGCCGTGCAGCAAGGCCATTGCATGGCGCCTTGCTCGCAGACAATGCCTGGCCGGCCGCGCTATGACCCCCTTATCAAGAGCTTTAACGCAGTTGCGCGTCGACTGACGAGCTCCCGCAGGGTCAATTGATCAAAGCTCTCAGCCTTAAAATGAGCACAATCGCCGACCGATTCACATGAATATCCATGAGATAACAAACGCGTTGATCAACCGACTCATTCTTATCGTTTGAACGGTGCAGTACACTAGAGCAACCTGGCACCAAAATTTCGTGCAGGCGAGAGCAAGGCGTCGTCACTGATCGGTGCCGGCGCCTGTGGGCTGCGTTTTACATATTCCCCCGAGCCGCGCGCAACCAGCAGTTTCTCGTCCTGCACCACGAGGCGACCGCGACTGATCACCGTGGTTGGCCATCCGGTCACCTGCATGCCTTCATACGGTGTGTAGTCCATGTTGTCGTGCAGCATGTCGTGACAGATGGTTCGCACGCATTGTGGATCCCAGATCGCGATGTCGGCGTCACCGCCAACTACTATGCTCCCTTTTTTTGGATACAGTCCGTAGATCTTTGCCGCATTGGTTGAAGTCAGCGCGACAAATTCATTCAACGACAGCCGCCCTTTGCCCACGCCTTCGGAAAACAACAACGGCATTCGCGTCTCGATACCCGGAACACCGTTGGCGATCTGTTTGAATGTTGGCGTTGGACTGGTTTTGAATTTGCCCGTCTCATCGTAGCGATACGGCGCGTGGTCTGAGGAAAACACCTGAAACGTACCGTTCTGCAGTCCGCGCCACATCGCGGCCTGGCCCGCCTTGTCACGCGGCGGTGGCGAGCAACAGAACTTCGCGCCCTCAAAGCCATCGCGATCCAGATCTTCAGCGGTTAGAAAAAGATACTGCGGGCAGGTCTCGGCATAGATGTCTGCGCCGGCGTTGCGCGCACGACGGACGCTGTCTGCTGCCTCGGCAGTGGAGACGTGCACGATCAACAGACGGCTGTCGGCCAGTCGCGCCAGATCAATCGCTCGTCGGGCAGCTTCGGCTTCGGCCAGTGGGTGATGGCTGACGGCGTGAAACTTTGGCGCCTCGTGACCTCTGTCGATCAATCGATCTGCAAGCCACGCGACGACGTCATCGTTCTCCGCATGCACCATAGTGGTACCGCCGTGCTCACGCGCAAGGGTCAGGATATCCAGGATCTGTCGATCGGCAATTTTAAGTAACGGATAGGTCATGTAGACCTTGAAACTAGTGCAGCCATCGCCGATGAGCTGCGGCAAATGGGATTGCATCAATTCATCCGTCGGGTCGGAGATGATCAGATGAAACGCATAGTCGATCACCGCTTTGCGGGCGGCACTGTCCATTGCTGTGCGCGTGATGTCGAGCAGATTCTGCCCGCGATGCTGAGCCGCAAACGGGACAAAACAGGTATTGCCACCAAAAGCTGCAGACACGCTGCCGCTGTAGAAATCATCGGCACTCATGATGTTGGCGGCCGACGCCTGTTCGATGTGGCAGTGCGCCTCTATGCCGCCGGGCAGCACCAGTTTGCCGGTCGCATCGATCGACTGCTCAGCCTGCAGGTCCGCGCCAATTGCCGCGATTGTTCCGTCACGCACCGCGACGTCTGCCATCTGGGTATCGGCGGCGGTAACGACTGTGCCACCTTTAATAACAAGGTCGAAATCCTTCATGGTGTCAGTCCGGCTCTACCACGCCCACCTGCGAGGTAATGCGCGAGTAGTGTTCGATGCGACGATGCCGCTTGAAATCAAAAATGGTTTTTTTACCAAACTGCGTGGCGTCGAGATCACAATCGACCACCAGCAGCTCGTCTTCTTCGGTTGTCGACTCCGCGACGACAATGCCATTAGGATCGACGATGCAACTGCCGCCGACCATATGATGATCATCCTCCACCCCTGCCTTGGCCACCGCTACCACCCAGGTTGAGTTCTGGTAGGCGCCGGCCTGCAGCGACAACTTGTGATGGTGCAACCGCATCTGTGGCCCCTCATCCGGATTTTGCGAATTGACCGACGGCGTGTTGAAACCCAGCGTGATCATCTCAACACCTTGCAAACCCATCACTCGATAAGTCTCCGGCCAACGACGATCATTGCAGATACACATGCCCAGCAAACCGCCCATCGCACGAAACACCGGAAAGCCCAGATCGCCAGGCAGAAAGTAGCGTTTTTCCAGATGCTGAAATGAGCGCTCAGGATCCAATTCGGCGTGCCCCGGCAGATGGATCTTGCGATACTTGCCGACGATTTCGCCATCGCGATCGACCAGCAAAGAGCTGTTGAAGTGTTCGCCCTGCGGGGTCAGCTCGGCGTAACCGAAGCTCATCCCGATCGAGGCCTTGCGAGCCGCATCGAACAGCGGCTGCGTCTCGGCACTCGGCATTTCATGCTCGAACCAGTGATCGGCATCACTGCGCTCCTCAACGTACCAGCGCGGGAAGAAGGTCGTCAACGCGAGCTCGGGAAACACCACGAAGTCACAGCGTTCGCGCTTTGCCTGCAGCAGCAGGGCAAGCAGGCGCGGCAACACGTCAGCGCGGCTGTCGGCACGCTGGATCGGCCCCAACTGAGCGGCCGCGGTTCGCACAATGCGCATCTGATCTCCCATCCCGGATAGTGCCGCTACTGTAAACAAACGAATCGAACGGCACCACCGCAATTCCAATCGCGACAGATCACTTGCATCGCCAGTCGCCACACCCAATCATTGAAAAATGAAAATTGGCATTATTGAAACCGGCCGCCCACCGGAGCAATTGCAGGATCAATTCGGTACCTATCCGCACGCGTTTGAAGTCCTGCTGCGCGATCAGGGTTTTACGTTTGACAGCTGGGCCGCGCTGGAAGGCAATATCCCGGACTCCATCGATCTGGCCGATGGCTGGCTGATCACAGGATCCCGCTTCGGCGCCTACGAGGACCACGACTGGATCAAGCCGCTGGAAGCCTTTCTGCGCAAGGCCTATGCGGCATCGATTCCAATCGTCGGCATCTGCTTTGGCCATCAGATACTCGCCCAGGCGCTCGGCGGCAAGGTGGAAAAATTCACCGGCGGCTGGTCGGTCGGCCGAGTTGAGTACCAT
Organism: uncultured Granulosicoccaceae bacterium; assembly: GCA_964646405.1. Classification (GTDB taxonomy): domain Bacteria; phylum Pseudomonadota; class Gammaproteobacteria; order Granulosicoccales; family Granulosicoccaceae; genus CAKZSB01. The sequence continues at coordinate 5,477 of CAZYDV010000290.1, forward strand.
CTGGATATCAGCGAGCAACCGGTGCCGCTATACGCCTGGCACCAGGATCAGGTCACGCAACTGCCAGCTGATGCCACTGTGGTCGGATCAACCGATTTTTGTCGCTTTGCTGCGCTGCGCTACGGCAACCGCGCTTTGACCGTCCAGCCCCATCCGGAATTCAGAGCCGACTTCATTCAGGCACTGCTGCATGCCCGCAGGGACGTGCTGCCCGCCGACATCAGCGCAGCCGCCACCAGCAGCCTGCGCGAGGGACAAACCCAATCACCGCTGATCGCAAGCTGGTTCGCAGAATTTTTCCGCCAGGGTCATGCGCAGCGCAACGCATCGCAATGACCAGGCGCAACCGCGAAAGCCGGTATTGCCACGCGCGTTAAGCGACGTAAAATGAGCCTCATTCCGGCGCCCACACTGCATTTGCGCCGTGCCAAACTCACCCAACCAAACTGCGAGGCGCCCGCCAGTGCATCCGATCAATCAAACCGTCAGTGCTCCTGACGACATCACGGCACTGGATGCACTGGATCTGGCGGCCGCCATCGAGGCAAAGCAGTACTCGTGTCGCGAAGTCATGCGCGCCTACCTCGATCGTATTAACGAGGTCAATCCTCGCTTCAATGCAATCGTCGCATTGCAGGATGAAGACGACTTGATGAGCCAGGCCAAAAAAGCCGATCAGGCACTGGCCAAAGGCAAGCGACGCGGCTGGCTGCACGGCATACCGCAGGCGCCCAAAGATCTCGCCATGACCCGTGGCATCACCACCACACGTGGTTCAAGCCTGTTTAAGGATTTTGTGCCCACTGAGGACACGCTGATCGTCGAGCGCACGCGCAATGAGGGCGCGATCATCATCGGCAAGACCAACACGCCAGAGTTCGGTCTGGGCTCGCACACCTACAACCCGGTCTACGGCGCGACCGGCAACGCCTGCAACGAGACGCTGTCGGCCGGCGGTTCAAGTGGGGGCGCTGCCGTGGCGCTGGCGCTGAACCTGCTGCCGGTGGCCGACGGCAGCGACATGATGGGCTCGCTGCGCAATCCCGCCGCATTCAATGGCGTCTACGGTTTCCGCCCCAGTGCCGGCCGCGTACCACTGGCGCCCGGTGTCGATCAATTCGTCCAGCAACTGGGCATTGAGGGGCCGATGGCGCGCACGCCGCAAAACTGCGCCCGCCTGCTCGCCACCCAGGCCGGATACTCCGTGCGTGCGCCCTTGTCGCTGGCAGGCGACGGCAGCGAATTTTTGCCACTGGCAGATTATCGCCCCAAAAAAAGCAAGCCACTGAAAGGCAAGCGCATCGGCTGGCTGGGCGACTTGAACGGTTATCTGCCGATGCAGGACGGTGTACTGGAGCGCTGCAAGATCGCCCTGGGGCTGCTCGAATCACTCGGCGCCAGCGTAGAGACGGTAGCACCCAACTTCGATCCGGCTGTGCTCTGGCACACCTGGCTGATCCTGCGCTCTGGTTTGCAGGGCGGTACGCTGGGGCCATTGATTGAAGATCCAGAAAAGCGTGCCATGGTAAAAGAGGCCGTGGTATGGGAAGCGCAAAATGCCAAAGAGTCCTCCTCGGCGGATTTTTTTCAGGCCTCGGTCAATCGGACCAGCTTCTATCTGTCAGTGGTTGAGATGTTTAACGAGGTGGATTTCTTATTGATGCCAACCGCGCAGGTTTTTCCGTTCGATGTGAACATGGAATGGCCAAAGGAGATTAACGGCAAAAAGATGGACACCTATCACCGCTGGATGGAAGTGGTCCTGACACCGACGATGTCCGGCCTGCCGGCGATGAGCCTGCCGGTTACCGCATCGAGTAACGACGGTGCCGCAACCGATATGACAGGCGTGCAACTGATCGGCAAACCGCAGGATGATATCGGCGTGCTGCAGGCATCGATCGACTACCATGCCGGCGTCAGTGGATAACCTGCCGACAGCAGCCAGCACCGACAGCCGCACAGCACTCAATCCGCGAATGAAGCCGATACAAGACCGGCCCGCGTCACCTAATACCGTACACTGTCAAGAACCCGGTCTCGACCGGACGCACCATCAGAACAAGTTCGACCGCTGACCTGACCGCACGGGACACATCATGAGCCGCACACGCCGCCGCCGGCGCAATACCGACAAGCCCGTACAAGTCTCGCTGCCGCAACTGGAGCGCAAAGTGTTGCGCAATCGGTTCGCACCGGTAGAACCACTCGATGACGAACAGATCAACCTGATCCACGAGGCGACCATGACGTTGCTCGAGGAACAGGGCATTGAAGTGGTGGGCGACATCGCACTGGATCTGTTTCGCCGTGCCGGTGCAGAGGTGGATGACGATGGCATTGTGCGGATGGATCGCAACCTGTTGTTGCAGACCATAGCCACTGCACCTGAAACATTCACCATGCACTCGCGCAATCCTGAAAATGCGCTCCAGACTGGCGGCAACGTGATCAACTTCGGCATGGTGTCAGGCCCACCCAATGTGCACGACAACATCAATGGTCGGCGCATGGGCAACATCGCCGATTTTGAAAACCTGGTGCGTTTTGGCCAGTACTTTAACGTGATCACTTTCTTCGGCAATCAGGCCTGCGCCCCC
>CAZYDV010000291.1:0-8065 GCA_964646405.1 uncultured Granulosicoccaceae bacterium
TGTTGATTTCCGGCATCCTGTCGGAGTCGACGGCAACTGCTTGTTCATGCTCGACAGCAAAGTCGCCGTTGTCCAGAGTCTGGCCGAGACTGCGCTCATCCACCAGGCTGGATAATTGTTCGCGATCGAGCAGCGTCACTGCCGTCGACTCCGACAGGATGCCGGAAATCAACAAGCGCGTTTTAGTGCCGATCGTCGACGACGTATGAGCCACGGGTATCAGATCCTCGAGCACCACATTGGCTTTGGCGATAGACGCAGCCGCTGATGTTGACAGGCAACCGAGTGCCAGGCTCAGTACATAAGGGATAAATTGACGCATGATGGTTTCCGTGCGGGCGCAGGTCAGGTGGTCTGTGGCGGCGTTTAATCGTTGAGTGCAGAGGCACGTGCCTCCAGGCTCTTTAGTCGTCGCAGTTTCCGATTGTGGGTTTCGGTGCCGCCAGCGTTCTGACAGCGAGCCCATTCCAGCGCACGAGGATCGCGCGTGATTCCCTGAATATCGGGTTTCGGACCACAGCGGTTTTTGTATCGTTTAAAGTCGTCGCGGGCAGCCTGCAAGGTAGCCTCGAATTCTCTGCGCGCCTGCTGTAGTTTTTTGCTTTGCTTTGGGCCCCAGCTCAGCGCGCATTGCAGATCCCGGATTGATTTGTCCGCTTTTGCAATGCGCCTGTTCAGGGATTGATAACGGCTGGAGTTGGGGTCGTAACTGTGGCGCTGCAACGTTAACTCGCTTCTGCGCTTTTGCTGGCGTTGCAGCGAGTGCCCCCAGTTGCTCATGCCGTATTGGATGTTTGATAACTGGACGATCGGGTCGTCGCTGGACGGTAGTCGGCGGTCACCGCAATACAAGCGCCCGTTCCTTTTGGTGACGCCGGAGCCGCCGTAGGCGCTGGTGTTTACTTCGGCTACCTCCGGGTAGTTGGTCTGCTCGACGGAGGGCGGCGGTGTCTGGCTGAAATGGGTATTGCCGTCGCTGTCCACCCACTTGTAGATCGCACCCAGAGACGGCTGCGAGATGACCGCTGCGGCCAGGGCGACAACCCGAAGAACACGTTTAACGATACTCACTACCAACTACTCCATGGTTCGGATGACGTCTGGTGCCCGTGGATAGGCTGGTGCCCGATGGCACGAGGCGATAAGTCAACTGTGGCGACTGCAGAGGATACAAACTTTAACGATCCACACGCGAATCCGAACCAGCCCCGATTCGGCACCAGACGTGAGGAGTTTCAATATCAGCTTCTATTCACGCTTGCCGCTGGTGTTTTAAGGCTGGGCGGGTAGACGACGGCCACCGGGCATCGCAACGAGCAGCGGGCGTAGTATGAGAAAACAAAATAGTGGTTTTACCTTTACCCATTTTTTGGTCGTGATGATCGTCGTTGGGCTTGGCAGTATGTTCTGGCGCTGGGCGACTGAAGATGCGCGCGCGGCCAAAGAGGCGCGATGGGACATTCTGTTCATTCAGCCCATGTTGCAGGAGCCGAAAGTCGCGGTATTCAACTATCTGATGCAACGGCGCAAGTTCCCGGCGGATAACCGGGCAGCGAGCGTTGCCGCACCGGAGAAGTTTGCCGATCATCGGATCGCGAGTGTGGAGATTGAGTCCGGTGCGATCCACGTCACATTTGCCCGTGACAAAGTCGCACCGTCCCCCGGAAAAGTGTTCACCTTGCGCCCGTCAATTGATGACTACAATGCCGCCTTTTCAAAAATTACCTGGGTGTGTGGCTACGCCGAAGCCGACATGGATAAGATTGTCGGCGGCGTGAACAGAACCACCATCGAACGAGAATTTCTACCGGAAAATTGCAAAGGTCCGGCGCTGGAAAATGTGGCAGGCAGGTGAGGTATCCACGGACGCCTGCATCCACACTGCATACCGCACGTTTTCTCAGGGTGGATATGCCGCAGGGCGCATCCACCCTATTTGTGCGGTGGGTGCGAGGTTAGTGACAACAGGCAATTCCCGGAGTCCTCATCCGTGTGAATTTCAGCTCAATAAACATCCGCGTGGATGCGCGCTGTGGCTTATCCACCCTACGGTTCTAATAGACCAACGGTAACGCACACTCACCCCATCAGTGCTTCACAACCCGTACCCTCTAACAAACGATCCACGCTATCGCGATCACTCGGTGTCAAACCTCGATACTCGGCACGCAACCACGCAAGACATTTCGACTGATACACAAATGTCTGCTGCTGCCACTGTGTCCCGTCTACGGTGGTTTCAAATGACTTCTCGCCAGATTCAACGGCAAGGGCATTGGCCAGCATCACCGGTGCGTAGGTGCGTCCGACTTCACTGAGCAATGCGCGGTAGGTGTCGCGATAAGCGCCGGGGTCGAGCCATTGTGCATCAGTGCATCGAAGGCCGGATAGATCTTCCACATAGCTGACCCAGGCGTATACGCGTGGTGCATTCGACAGTGCGATGGCTGTGGGTGTAGGGTCAAAGTGCGCCAGGCAAGTTAGCTGGCCGAAGGTGGCGAAATCGGACGCCCCCGGTCGATCGCCCATTAGAAAGCGATGCTTGCCCAGGTGCGTTTGCAGCAGATTCAATAGTCGACGATAGCTGTCTTCGATCAGGTCTCTGGTGTGCTCGTTTGAACCCACCACATACAGGCGGCCACGTTGTCTTTCGCGAAACGCTTGCTGTCGCTGTGCGATGGTTTCATCATCGGCGCCGAAGTCGTGCCAATAGGGCAGTATGGCGGTGGCTTTGTCGGCATCGGCGGCATAGTGCCAGCGATAATGAAACATGGGTTTGGTCAGCCACTCGTCGGCATAGTCTTCCAGCAGGTAGTCGACAAAGCGCAACACCGGGTCTGATGGTATGGCCGATCGTTCGTGAAACTGGGATTCGAATTGTCGCAGCAGCGGGGTAGAGTCGGTGGCGGCTTGCAGTACGCCGTTGTCGTCAGGCAGATAGAATGTCGGCAGCAGCGCGACTTTGGGTTGCGGCAAGTCGTCCACTTGTGCGCTACCGCTTGCCAGCAGGCGGTGAGGTATGTGTCGGTAGCGCAGCAGCGCCAGCATTTTTCGGGTGTACGGCGATCCGGGTGAGCCTTTGAACATGAGCATGTTGCTAAATCTCCCCCTGAGCGTGTGGCGATTGCTACATTGTCTGAGCTACTGACAGACGATAGTAGCGGTAGTGTTAAAGCTGCCAATATACACCAGTGTGATGGTGTGGCCGTGGCGCGTTATTGTATAGTGGCGCGCGCATTGGTATTCGCCGCGCAGACCGCTTAACCAAAGGTAGATCACATGCGAGTAGCCCTGACAGGTGCTGCAACCGGAATTGGCGCGGAGCTGGCGGCTCGGCTGAAACGCGATGGCAACGAGGTGGTGGCGTTCGATACTACCGAGCCACAGTCAAATGTGGATCGATGGATTCAGACAGATCTGGGTGATGCTGCATCGATCGTCGAGAGCCTGGATGCCGCCGCGGGACCATTCGATGCACTGGTGAACAACGCTGGTCTGCCGCCACGTGAAGGCCTTGCTGAGGCGGTGCTGCGCGTGAACTATTTTGGTCTGAAGGCGTTTCTCGATGGCATGGTGGATAAACTACAACCCGGAGCGTCGATCGTCAGCACCGCCTCGCGAGCGGGGGCCATGTGGCGCGACAATCTGGATGAAGTCAAAGCGTTGATGGCGCTTGATCCAGCGGATCTTGGCAGCTTTATCGCCGAGCGCAATATCGATGCGACACGTGCCTACAATTTGTCGAAAGAGGCTGTGATTGTGATGACGATGGCGCAAACGCAAGCGCTGCACGCGCGTAAAGTGCGTATCAATAGCGTCAGCCCTGCCGCTGTCAGCACCGGCATCCTGCCAGACTTCACCGCCGCCTTTGGCGATCGGGTGACAAAGAATCTGGCCCGCGTCGGCCGGGCGGGCGAACCCGGCGAGGTCGCCGACGTGATCGTGTTTTTGCTGTCGCCACAAAGCCACTGGATCAACGGGCAGGATCTGGTCATCGATGGTGGCATGGGGGCGATGATCGCAAGCGAAATGATGGGCCTGTGACTGGCTAGCCTGTGTGGCAGGTGTTGACAGGAAAATTTGCCGCACCGCAGAATATCTGGCACGTTAGCACTCCCTGATCTGGAAATTCGCGCCATGGCAAACCCGGCACTGCTGCACCACAACGACACACAGTTTGCCAAAACGGTCGTTGAACTGTGCCCCGGCGTCTACACCGCGGTGGGTTATGCCGCGTCCACGCAGCATATGATCGTCGGCGAGCACAGCATCACCATCGTCGATACTTCCGAAAGCACGGCCGCCGCTGAAAATGTACTGGCCGAGTTTCGAAGGTTCAGCGACAAGCAAATCGCCCGCATCATCTATACCCACAGCCATCGCGATCATATTTCAGGCGCCAGTGTTTTCAGCGAGGGGCGCGAGATTCCGATTCTTGCCAGTGCTGCTTTCTCATCCGATCTGGTCGGTCAGGACGCCAGCGCGATTGCGCCGACCCAGGCGCTCAATCGCAGAACCCAGGCGCAGTTCGGCATGGGGCTTAGCGCCGAACAGCGCGTGAGTCTGGGCTGTGGACCCGGCGATCGGCCAATGAAAGGCATGGGGGCGGGTCATATTCCCCCCAATCAACGGATTGCTGACGATACTGCTATCGATCTCGACGGTGTAGAGGCGAGACTGATCATGGCACCGGGTGAGACGGCCGATCACATGGTGATCTGGTTGCCGCAGCAAAAAGTACTGATTCCGGGTGACAACTGGTATCACGCGTTCCCGAATCTATATGCCATTCGCGGCACACCGTACCGCGACTTTGCCGCCTGGGCCGACAGCCTGGCGCTGCTCGATCAACTGGGTGCAGACGTGCTGGCACCCGGACATACCCTGCCGGTATTCGGTGCCGAACGCGTGCACGAGGTGCTCACCACCACGCGCGAGGCGATTCTGCACGTGATGCAGCACACCGCCGACGGCATGAACGCGGGACACTCGCTGGACGACATCGCGGCCAGTATCGAACTGCCTGCCGCCATCGCCGATAAACCCTGGCTCGGCGAATACTATGGCAAGGCGAGCTGGTCGGCTCGCAGCTTTGCCACCGGTACGTTGGGGTGGTACGACGGCAACCCGACGCATCTGGGGACCTTGTCGTCTGTGCAGCGTGCCGGCCAGATGGCAACACTCGCCGGCGGTGTCGACGCATTGCACAAGGCCGCAGAAACCACCGACGATCTGCAATGGCGGCTGGAGTTGTGCGATCACCTGATCGCACTGGGTGAGCCTGTACAACTATTGAAAGCGGCCGCCATGGAGACACTGGCCGACGACGAAGTCAACGCCACTGCGCGCAACACCTATCTGTGGGAAGCCGAGCGGCTCAGGCAGCAGGTGGCAGACGCGTGAATCAGCAGTCGCCGGAGTTTCGCGCCGGCAGTGTCTTTGCGTTTCTTTTTACTCTCGTGATATTGATCTACGCGGCGTCTGGTCCGATCAGCGAACTGGTACGCTGGTTTATCGAATACAGCACGCAGGGCTTTGAAGAGCTGTCCCGTCGCGAGCAGCGAAAACTCTTTAAAAGCCATTGGCTGGGTGCCGGGTTCAGATCCTTTGAGCGAGCGGTGTTGCTGCCCACCGGCATGATCCTGGGGCTGCCGGTGCTGTTGTCGTTCATCGTGGCCGCGTTGTCATTGCAGATGCGCGCACGCTGGATGAACTGGCTCTTGACGGCGGTCGCACTGGTCGTGGTGCTGACCTGGATTACCGCGCTGTTTGCAGTTGACGGTGGGGCATTGCCCAGCGCCGGCACCCTTGACTATTTTTTGTTTCCACTGGCCACCGCGTTAACGCTGTACCTGACCTGGCGTTACTTTGGTACTTTTATTGTCGGTTTCTGCCTGTTCTGGATCGTGTACTTTTTCGTTCGCGGCTGGTTGCCGGAATGGACTGGCATATTCGCCGGGTCCGACAGCACATTGGCGCAATCGATGCGTTCGATGGTGCTGAACTTCTGGGCACAGACCGGCGGCATCTTCGGCCAGCCGCTGCAGGTCGTGTCCGGCAATGTGCTGATCTTCATCGTCTTTGGCGCGGTGTTGATGGCAAGCGGTGCCGGTAACCTGTTAATGAAAATCGCCAGCCGCCTGACCGGGCGTTTTACCGGCGGAGCCGCACACGCTGCAGTCGCATCATCAGCGTTGTTTGGCACACTGTCGGGGGCGGCCATCTCCAATGTAGTGTCTACCGGTGTGATGACGATTCCGGTGATAAAAAGGTCAGGCTTCAAGCCCGCCTTTGCGGCCGCCGTCGAAGCCGCTGCGTCCACCGGGGGGCAGGTCATGCCGCCGGTGATGGGGGTGGTGGCGTTTTTTGTCGCAGGGCAAATAGGTCTGGAGTATCGCTATATCGTGGTAGCGGCGATTGTGCCAGCCATTTTCTTCTATCTTGGCACCTTTTTAACCGTCTACTTCGAGGCGCGCCGGCAGGGCGTCGGTCCGCTGTCGATCGAGGCCAGGCCCGGTCTGTCGCACAGCGAGATGCTGCAATGCCTGGTGTTCGTGTTGCCGTTGGGTACGCTGAGCTATTTCCTGTTCGCCCAGCCATCAGTGCTGAAAGCCGGCTTCTACGGATTTTTGGTGGCGTTGATAACGGCGCTTTTGTTGTTCCCCGAATTTCGATCGCGCAAAAAAATCTACTCTGCATTCGTACAGGCCGGGCGCATGTCTGCCACCATCATTGTGATCGTTGCCGCCATCGGTCTGATCGTCGGGCTGATTCAAATATCCGGATTCTCCGGCCGCCTGTCGCTATTGCTCGCCCAGCTTGCAAGCGGCCCGCTGTTCACTACGCTGATCGTTGTGGCGCTGGGGGCGATTGTGCTTGGCATGGGGCTGCCGCCGGGTGCGACCTACTTTATTATTGTGATCGCGCTGAGTTCCGGCATCGATGCGGTGGGCATCGCGCCGCTGACACTGCATCTGTTTGTGGTTTTCTTCGCCGTCATCTCTACCGTCACGCCACCGGTGGCGCTGGCCGCGTTTGCCGCCGCGCCCATCGCCAACGCCGATCCGGTGCAAACCGGGTTTCAGGCCGCGCGTTTATCACTTGCAGGATTCATTATCCCGTTTGTGTTCGTCTATCACCCGGCCGTGTTGTACAAACTGCAAGCACTCTTTCAGTGGTTTGGCGACGAACTGCCGCGATCCAAAGCGATGATCGATATCAATAGTGTATCGTGGGGCGATCTGGGCTGGATCGTCGTCGCGTTTTCGCTGTCGATGTGGCTGTTGACTTCAGCTTTGACGGGCTTTGAAAAAAACCGCCTCTTCAAATGGGAAAGAGCCGCACGGGGCATCGCCGGCATTGCGATTTTGATGTCCAACATGGTCATAGCAGCCCCGGCGCTGCTGGCCTCGATTATGTTAATCGTCATTCATCGCAATCTGAATGGCGAACCGTCGGCCGTAGATAATATTCACACCACCACGCAATAAATCCACTGGAGGACATCATGCGTCGATTTACCCTTGCAGCACTGGCTGCACTTGCGATGGGCAGCTCAGCCATCGCGCAGGAGAAAACCCTGAAAATGGCGACCATTGCGCCAAGCCTGGGGCAGGCCATCACCATGGCAACCTTCGCCAATATCGTCACCGACAACCTCGATGATATCGCCATCGAAGTATCCGGCGGCGGTGCAGCGACCTTGCACATGATGGAAGTCGCGCGCGGCAATCTGGATCTGTCGATGACAAGCCCGGTGGTTTACAACCTGATGGCAGGTGGCAAGGCGATGTATAAGAAGCAGGCAGAGGCGCCGGAACTTGCCAAGAACCTGCAACTGCTGATGTGGTTCCCGTATGGTCAGTATCACTTTGCCGTGCGTGCCGACAGCGATATCCAGGTGCTGGATGACATCGAGGGCGCATCAATTTTTCTGGGGCCACAGGGTGGTGGTGCCTATAACGCGGCAAAGGGCTGGATCGAGGCGACCACCGGGCTTGTCGCCGGTGAAGACTACGACGCCATAAAAGCCAATTGGCAAACCGGCTTTCAGGCCTTCCTCGAT
>CAZYDV010000292.1:0-8042 GCA_964646405.1 uncultured Granulosicoccaceae bacterium
GGCTTTGAGCCTGGCAATGTCACGCCGGCCGCCGAATTCAATATCTATGTGGATCCACACGCCGCGCGGGTGGTATTCGAGAGTGGTGCACCGATTGTGATGTTTGGCCTGGACATCACGCACCAGATGCTGATCACACCGCCGCGCCTGCAGTGCATTCGCGATCACGCTGGCAGGACCGGGCCGGTGGTCGCTGACCTGCTCGATTTTTTCAATCGCTACGACACGGCCAAGTACGGTTGGGACGGTGCGCCGCTGCACGATCCATGTACGATTGCGTGGTTGCTCGAGCCGTCGCTGTTTCAGGGCAGGCAAATGAATGTAGAGGTAGAGACCAGCGAGGGGCCTGCCTTTGGCCGCACCATCGCAGACTGGTTCGGGGTTACCGACAAGCCGGCCAATGCAGAGGTTATGCAGTCGGGTGACGCCGATGCATTTTTCGAACTGATCACCAGCAAGCTCGCGCAGTTGTAGCGCGAGTTGCAGTAGCGGTATTCTATTTTGATCAGAAGCTGATCAGATTGCGAAGCCAGCTCGCGCCGTCGGGCAGAACTTCCTGCACCACGGGCAATCCGAGGATCCATTGGACGAGCATGACGAACAGAGACAGAATGCCGGCGGCCACCAGGGTCGCGAGCAGCACTTTGAACATCAGCCAAACCAGTTGAAAAAACGGAATATCCATATCGATGACGTTGACGAAATTGACTTCGTCGATACCCGCGTCGTATTCGTCATCGTAGTAGCGTTCATCGCGCTCGTAGGTGTCATCGCGATAGCGGCGGGATTCGCGATCGTACTGGTCTGCGCTGTCTCTCATTTGTCGTTCTTCGCTATGGGCAGATTACCGGGACGGCCGGTCTGTCAGTGGCGGCCGAATCTGCACCGGATGTTACCACAATCCAAATGTCACTCCCCGGTTGCCATCAGGCTGGCACGGTAACCGGGTTGCCAATCTTTAGCAGATTGGCATTCCCGCCAGCGTTTTTTCAATTTCAATGCTAATTAACAGGAGTAAGCTGCTGATGAACTTCAGGCCCAACCACTGGATACTACTCATTACCCTGGCGATGGCCAGTGGGTGTGGCTCGGATTCGCCCAGCACAGTCGATAGTGCTGAACAGGAAGGCGAAGACGAAGTCATGCCGCCAACCGGGACCACGGCTCGCTATCGCGCAACCTTTGATGCAACCTGGAGTACGGCTACCCATCCGGTTAATTTTCCCGGCGCGTCGGCGCATTTCTCAAGTTTGATCGGTGCGGTTCACAACGAACAAATCGTGATCTGGGATGGTGGTCAGTTTTCCACCCCGGGCTTCGAGGAGATGGCCGAGACCGGTGCCACTGACACACTGACTCAAGAGCTTGATCTGGCTGCCGTCGAGGGCACAATTGATTCGATCATCACCGGTCCCGGCATCGATTTATCACCCGGTCAGGCGACGGTCGAATTTTCCGTCTCGACGGACTACCCGCAGGTGACGCTGGTATCGATGATTGCACCCAGTCCGGACTGGTTTGTCGGTGTGCATGGTCAGACCCTGCTCAGCGCCGATGGCAGCTTCGTCGATCGCCTGGTGATCGATTTGCCGGCCTATGATGCCGGCACCGACGACGGTACCCAATTCGCTTCGGCCGATATCGATGCCAATCCACCGCAGTCGATTCAATTGGTCACAAGCGATCCACTCGACAGCGATTTCGAGTTTGGACTGCCGATCCTGGGTCAATTCATTTTCGAGCGCATCGATCCGTAGCCGACGCTGCCATATTCCATGCCGACGGCGTGCGTCGGTGTGGGTCTTAGGGTGACAGCGCGCGTTCGACCCAGTCCACCCGGTCCTGACCAAAGTGCATCTGGTCGCCGACAAACATCGTCGGCGCTCCGAACACGCCACGACCGACAGCGGCCTGCGTGGTCTCGATTAGGCGCTGTTTTAGTGCTGGCTGTGTAATCGCCTCTGCCATCGCGCCGGCATCGAGCCCGGCCTGATCCAGCAGTCGGGCAACCTCGGCGGGATCAGAAATATCGAGTTGTTGCGCCCAGGTGGCGTTAAACATCAGCTCGGAATAGGGCTCCAGAACGCCAGTATCGGCGGCCCAGATCGCGCCGCGCATTGGCATCAGGGTGTTGATAATAAAGTGCGGATTCATGCGAAATTCGATGTCGTAGCGCTCGGCGTGTCGCTGCAGATCAGCGAAAAGCCACTTGCCCTTGGCGTCGATCATCGCCGGCGAGGCATTGCCGGTCTCGAGGAATACACCGCCGAGCAGCATCGGTTGGAGTTGCAGACTGGCGCTGTTGCGTTTGGAAACATCGCGCAGCCGGTGCCACGCCAGATAACTTGCCGGACTGCCGAAGTCATACCACAGCTCTACCTTCATGATGCGCGACCTCAGTGGAAGAGACCCCAGTGTATCACCGGCGCTCGCAACGCCTGCCGAATGGCCACGTGAATTATCGGAAGAAACTTGTTAGTGTACAAACAAGTTTTCGGTCGATACACTTGCCCCATAGCATAGGTCGGCGATGGGGGTCGGCCATCATTTCAGGCGGGGAAGAGAGCAACGTTGCCAGAGCATGCCAGACCCAAAGCGCTAGTCGACGCGCTGCAATTGCTAGGTGATCAGCCGTGGGAAATCGTAGCCGGTGGCACCGATTACTATCCGGCCCGCGGTGAGCGGCCGATCGATCGCGCCGTGCTGGACGTTACCGCCATCGACGAACTGCGCGGCATCACTGCTACCGATTCCGGCTGGCGCATTGGCGCCACTGCCACTTTCAGCGACCTGCTACATACTTCCCTGCCGCCGGCGTTCCGGATGCTCAAGCTCGCAGCAACGGAAGTCGGCTCAGTGCAGATTCAAAACCGGGCCACAGTGGCCGGCAACCTTTGCAATTCTTCGCCCGCCGCCGACAGCGTGCCACCGTTGCTGGCGATGAACGCACAGGTAGAACTCGCCTCAGCTACTGGCAATAGATTATTGCCGCTGCGCGAATTCATTACGGGCAACCGGCGCAACGCGCGCGATCAGGCAGAATTGCTGATCGCCATTCACCTGCCAACAGAGGGCTGCCTCGGCGTTGCCGACTTCCTGAAACTCGGTGCCCGCAAGTATCTGGTTATCTCAATCGCGATGGTCGCGGTGCGCCTGAACGCCGATGACACCGGCAATATCACCGATGCTGCGATCGCGATTGGCTCCTGCTCCGAAATTGCGATGCGACTGTCCAATGCCGAGCAAAGTCTGATCGGTGCAAACCTTAAAGATCGGCCGGATCAGCTCATTTCCGCGGCGATGCTGACGTCACTACAGCCGATCGATGATGTGCGCGCCAGCGCTGACTATCGTCGCGAGGCAGCACTGCAATTGACCCGACGGGCGATTGCCCAATGCGTGGAGCTTACGCAATGACCACCGCCGCGGCTCCCGTCATTTCGCTGCAATTGAACGGACAACCGGTCGAGTTGCGCGCGCACCCGATGGATCGATTGTCACAGGCCTTGCGCGACAATGGCTGGAGCGACACCAAAGTGGGTTGCGACGCCGGAGACTGCGGCGCCTGCAGTGTCTTGCTGGATGATGAAGTCGTCTGTAGCTGCCTGGTCCCGGCGGCACAGGCGCAGGGGTGCCGAGTACAGACTGCCGCCGGATTGAATGAAAGTGATCTGCACTTACGCCTGCGTGCGTCTTTTTTGCATCACGGCGCAGCACAGTGCGGCATCTGCACACCGGGCGTGATGGTCAGTGCTGCGGCACTGCTGGCGCGCAATCCATCACCAACTCGCACCGAGATACAGGATGCACTGGGTGGTGTGTTGTGTCGCTGCACCGGTTATACGCGCATCATTGATGCGGTAGAGAACTATCGCCAAACGCCCGACACGGTAGAAGCCGAAGCCGGCGCAGCGGTCGGCAGCCGCCTGGCGCGCCTGGACGGTGAACCCAAGATTGATGGTCGCGAGCAGTTCGGTGCCGACGTCATACCGGCCGATGCGCTGTTGCTAAAAGTGATCCGCAGCCCGCACCACTGCGCCGATTTTATCCTTGGCGACATCGCCGCCTGGCGCGCCGCCAACCCGCAGGTCGCGGCGGTGTACACCGCGGCCGACGTGCCGGGGCAGAACCGATTCGGGGTGATTCCGCCGTTCGCCGATCAACCGGTGTTTGCGCAGAACACCGCGCGTTTTCGCGGCGAGGCCGTGGCCGCGGTGGTGGCACCGCAGGATGTTATGCGAGCGCTCAACCTCGAAGACTTCCCGGTGCAGTGGCAGCCGCGCGAGGCTGCGCTACTGCCGCATCCGGCCCAGCAAACTCAGGCCATGCAACTGCACGAGAACCGGCCCGGCAACGTGCTGGTTCGCGGGCTGGTGCAGCGCGGCGATGCCGAGGCAAATATCAAGTCGGCGGCACAGGTGGTTACGGGGCGCTACAGCACACCATTTATTGAGCACGGTTATATCGAGCCCGAGGCCGGCTTTGCCGAGCGCGTGGGTGATCGGATCGAATTGCATACCTGCACCCAGACCGCTGGCATGACGCGCGAGGATATCGCGCTTATCATGAACCTTGATCTCGACGCGGTGCGCGTATTGCCCACGGCCGTGGGGGGCGGCTTCGGCTCCAAGCTCGATCTGTCGATTCAGCCCTATCTGTGTCTGGCGGCCTGGGATCTGAATCACCCGGTTGGCGGCGTCTACTCGCGCACCGAGACTATGCAGTCGACAACCAAACGCCACCCGTCCGAAATCGAAATTCAGGTTGCCTGTGATGGCGACGGGCTTTTGCAGGCGGTCGACTTTCACGGCACGTTCAATACCGGTGCCTATGCCAGTTGGGGCCCCACCGTCGCCAATCGTGTGCCGGTGCATGCCTCTGGCCCCTTTTATGTGCCGCACTATCGAGCGCGTTCGCTGGCGGTACATACCAACACCACGCCGGCAGGTGCTTTTCGCGGCTTTGGTGTGCCGCAGGCCGCCATCGCGCTGGAGTGCTCGCTCGATCAGCTCGCCGATGCCATCGACATGGATCGATTGCAGTTCAGGTTGCAAAACGCACTGCGCAATGGTCAGCCCACGGCGACCGGCCAGGTGTTTGACAGCGGCGTTGGCATCGCCGATTGTCTGCAGGCGCTGGCGCCGGGCTGGCAGCGAGCCCTGTCCGAGTGTGCCGATTACAATCGCGATGCCTCGCGTTATCGACGCGGCTGTGGTGTCGCCACCTGCTGGTACGGCTGCGGCAATACCTCGTTGCCGAACCCATCGACAATCAAAATCGGGGTTAAACCCTGTGGCAGTGTGGTGCTGCACCAGGGCGCGATCGATATCGGCCAGGGCGCGTTTACTGTGATCGCGCAAATTGTCGCCGATGCCCTGGGCATTGCCGTGTCCCGCTTGCAGTTTGTCGGCGCCGATACCGATATCACGCCGGATGCGGGCAAGACGTCTGCCTCGCGGCAGACCTTTGTCAGCGGCAAGGCGGCGCAGCTATCGGCCAGCGCCTTGCGCCAGTGCATTTTGCGCGAGGTCAACGCGGCCGACACCTCACATCTCACATTTGAAGATGGTGCGATCGCCGTCATCGACGACTCCACGCGCCATCGCATCGATCTTGCCAAGCGCCAGACAGACGCCGACGGCTACGTGTTTTGTGCGATCGAACAATTCGATCCGCCAACGACCGATCTGGATGAAAACGGCCAGGGCTCGCCCTATGCGCAATACGGTTTTGGTGCGCAGTTCATCGAGTTAACCGTCGATACCGAATTAGGTACAGTGAAACTTGACCGCCTGACAACGGCGCATGACGTCGGACGGGCGATCAATCCGGCGTTGGTCGAGGGCCAGATTGAGGGCGGCGCAACACAGGGCATCGGTATGGCGCTGATGGAAGAATTCTTACCGGGGGTCAGCGAAAACCTGCACGATTATTTGATTCCAACGATCGGCGACATACCCGAGTTTGTCCATCACATTGTCGAGGTGCCGGACGCCTCTGGCCCCTTTGGTGCCAAGGGGCTTGGTGAGCACGTACTGATTCCAACCGCACCGGCAATACTGAACGCGATCCGCCATGCCACCGGTGCACAGGTGTGCGACCTGCCCGCCACGCCGGACAAGGTGCTGGCGGCTATCCAGAAAAGGGGCCAGTGACCGTGAGTGAAGACACCACACAAGAGGCCAAGATTCGCTGCGACGCCTGCCCGGTGATGTGTTACATCGCCGATGGCAAATCCGGCGCCTGCGATCGCTACGCCAACGAGGGCGGGCAACTGATCCGTCTCGACCCACACTTGATCGTCAGTCGCAGCGAGCCTGCTGTGGTACCTTTTTTAATCAGTGACGAAAAAACCACCGAGCAGCGAGATGAATGGGATGGCAATCCGGTGCAGGGCGGGCAGTATTTCATCACCGCTGTGGGCGCTGGCACCACTTATCCCGATTACAAACCGGCGCCGTTTATCGTCTCGCAGCAGGTGCAGGGCGTCGATATGGTCACAGTGGTCACGGAAGGCATCTACAGCTATTGCGGCGTCAAGGTCAAGATCGACACTGACCGCCACCTGGGAGCGGAACAGAGCAACGTGCGCAGCAACGGCGAGATCGTCGGTCATGTCACTACCGGTGAATATGGCTCGCAGATGCTCTCACTGGGCGGCGTTAATCACCTGACCGGCGGCTCTAAAAAAGAGGGCAGGGTCACCTGTGACACCCTGCTGCGGTTGTGCAATCGGGAGCCGGTTGAACTGACCATTGATGACGGACTGAATATTGTCGTCGAGGCGGGGGCGGCACCGATTGTCGATGGGGTGCCCGAAGAGAAAATGCGCGTCGGCTGCGGCTCGGCGACGGTCGGCATGTTCGCATCGCAGTGGAAGGATCTGGTCGATGAGGTCGTCGTCGTCGATGATCACATCACCGGCGTGATGTCCGAACACCAGGCGGGCAAGGTGATTGGCTGGCAGCCGACCGGCATCAAGGTGCTGGGTCGTCGCTCGACCCCGGGCCGCTACTTTCAGGTGGCCGAACCCGGCACCGGCTGGGGTGGTACCAACATCGAAGATCCGCTGTCAATACTCGGTCCGTTCAATGCCAAACAGGCGAGCGCCGGGCAGTCGCTGCTGATGGTCTCGACCACCGGTGAGCACTACGCCTATTTCGAACTCGATGACGCGCTGCAGCCAGTGCAGCAGGCATTGCCCGAGCGACTGAATCAGTCCGTCATGCGCATCGCGGAGAACTGCGAGCCGGCCTTGTGCACGGTCATGTTCATGGGCGGTGCCGGTGGCTCGCTGCGCTCCGGGGTGACGCAAAACCCGGTGCAACTGACTCGATCGGTCAAGCGCCTGTTGACCCGCGTGACCTGTGGCGGCGCACCCGCCTACGTCTGGCCTGGCGGTGGCATCACGCTGATGGTCGACGTCACGCGCATGCCGGCTAACTCATTTGGCTATGTACCGACGCCGGCGCTGGTCGCACCGGTTGAATTCAGCATGCGGCTTGAGGATTACCAGGCGCTCGGCGGTCACCTGGATCACGTGACACCACTGGATGAAGCGCTGGCCGGTCGAACCGGACCGCAGAATGATCATGTACTGGCGGGTCAGCAGGAGCTTGTGCAAACGGCAGACAATCCGTGGCCGATGGCGGCCACTCGCTACATCTGGGCGGGTGACCGGCAATGATTGCCTGCGCTTCGCAACACGCCCTGGCGGCACCGCCACAACATCGCGACAGCGGTGTTCAGCTTGCCTGGCTTAACGGTGGCCGGCGGCTGCACCTGCAGCACGGCCCGATCGATCTGATCGTGCTTGCCGACGGCCCACCGGCGGCGATAGATCAGGCATATCAGCAGGCCATCGCGCGCTTTGATTCGGTACTGCAAACGCTGGTCAACGAACTCCCTCGACTGCGTTGCGATGTCATGCAATCGGGGTCGCTGAATGGTGACATTGCACTGTCCATGCAGCGCGCGGCCAGGCGCCTTCGCGGGCACGGATTTACCAGCCCGATGATCGCGGTGGCGGGTGCTGTGGCAGA
>CAZYDV010000293.1:0-8035 GCA_964646405.1 uncultured Granulosicoccaceae bacterium
CCAGCGACAGCCGCTCCGTTTTCATTACCCGACCAGAACGGCGTGCCCTCGCTGGTGCCCTGCAGCCAGTGCCATGCACCCTCAATGTTCGCGTCCGTCGCACCCAGCCAGCCACCGCTGGAACCCAGCAATTCCGAGATGATCTGGTTTTCATAGGCAGATCGAATCGTGACCAGTTGACCGTTGACACCATTGACGGTCGCAGAAGTGGCACTAGCTAACGCGTCCGAGAATCCTGAGGGCGTTGCAACATGACGATAGAACTTGCCGGTCACCGCGTCGTAACTGAGAGAGGAGTCTGCATCGAGCACTGCCTGCACCGGATTGGGTGTCACTAAACCCAGGCTGGTCCCGTCGCTGGCGTTCTCATCCACATCAGCACTCGTCGCCTCAAGCAGTTGAACCGACACTTGCCCGACGGCTGCTGCGCCCGCATCATCACTAAACAGCCAGCCTACAGTCTGCGAATCACTCGGTGTCGCTCCCGTGTATTCATAAGTGACTGACTGCAGAAACTCGTTGACCATGGCATTGGTCGCTTCACTATTGAAATGAAACTCACGAAGGCCAATCCAGTTGTTGCCAACGGTTCCAATGTCGATACCGGCAATCACAATGGGTTGCCCGACCGATGCCCGTACCCCGCTTATGCCCAGCGCGTTGCCTGATTCGGTGATCCTCAACACCGCACCATCAAAATTGTCGATTGCGGACAACTCTGCATCAAAAATAGTTACGTCTGGATCCAGCACTACCGGGGCGCCGCCATGTACATACGACCGGTTACCGCCCAGCTGACTAAACTCCGGCGCATCGTTTACGGCAGTCACATTAACCGTTGTAGAACTAGTGGCTGTCAATGCTCCACCTGTTCCCTGAGAGCCTGCGTTGCCGTCGTCGAACGCCCAGTCGATTCGAACGCTCTCCGGTGGTGTGGAACTGCCGTTGGCGTAGGTTAACTGACGCAGAATGTTGTTCACATCGACGGAGGTCGGCACTTCGCTGCCGGCATCGGTAAAGGCTATCGCCAACGCCCCCGCCGTTGATAACGTATCAAAGCTTGCGATCACCTCGCCACTTTTCATCAAGTCGCTACCTGTAAGGGTAATCAGATTGCCGTCATTGAAGCCGAACAGATCTTCAGAGCCACCGCCAGCCCGAAGCAACGTTAAGCTGGCTCCGGCATAGTTGCCACTGCCACCGTTCAGTGCGTCCAGTTCGACATCACTGATTGCCACATCACTGTCGAGCACCACGGCGCCGCCGCCTTCCATAAAGGTCGGATTGCCGTCTAATGTCGTCAGGTCGCTCTCGTACCACGCTACGGTGTCATCGCTGGCAGACGCAGCAAGAACGTCCAGATCCCCGTCTCCATCCAGATCCGCGGCTGTGACATCACGCGCGCTTCGCGCACCTTCATCGATCGAGTGTAAATTAAATGTTCCACTTCCATTGTTTTCATACCAGGCGACTGTGTCGTCCCGCATTGACGCCGCAAGCACATCCAGATCGCCATCCCCATCCACGTCAACGGCTTCAACCGACCGGGCCCCACTGAACTCAGTAGAAATCGTATGGACAGTGAACACCACACTGCCATCGTTCTCATACCACGCAACGGTATTGTCATTGAACGACGCGGACAGTACATCCAGATCACCATCACCGTCAAGATCCGCG
The DNA here is from genome assembly GCA_964646405.1 of uncultured Granulosicoccaceae bacterium. Lineage (GTDB taxonomy): Bacteria > Pseudomonadota > Gammaproteobacteria > Granulosicoccales > Granulosicoccaceae > CAKZSB01. The sequence continues at coordinate 1,681 of CAZYDV010000293.1, forward strand.
GCTGTGACATCACGCGCGCTTCGCGCACCTTCATCGATCGAGTGGAAATTAAATGTTCCACTTCCATTGTTTTCATACCAGGCGACTGTGTCGTCCCGCATTGACGCCGCAAGCACATCCAGATCGCCATCCCCATCCACGTCAACGGCTTCAACCGACCGGGCCCCACTGAACTCAGTAGAAATCGTATGGACAGTGAACACCACACTGCCATCGTTCTCATACCACGCAACGGTATTGTCATTGAACGACGCGGACAGTACATCCAGATCACCATCACCGTCAATATCGGCGGTTGTGACCGACGAAGCGCCATTTGCCATATCAGTAATGATATGCGTTTCGAAATTTTCGCTACCGTCGTTTTCATACCAGGCAACTGTATCGTCCAGCAATGATGCTGAAAGAATATCCAAATCGCCATCACCATCAACATCTGCCGCACTGACCGAGCGAGCTATTGCAGGCGAATCGGTGATGAAGTGATTGACGAAATTTCCGACGCCATCGTTCTCATGCCACGCAATAGTGCCGTCACCCGCGGACGCAGAGACGACGTCCTGATCTCCATCGCCATCAATATCTGCTGTGAAGACAAAACTGGCTGAGTTTACCGATGTGCTAATGGTATGTAAGGTGAAGGCCGCGTTGCCGTCATTTTCCAACCAGGCAATAGTGTCGTCAATCGCAGATGCGGAGACAACATCCAGATCACCATCGCCGTCGATGTCCGCTGTGCTAACTGAAACGGGACGATCTGCCTCAGTAGTTATTGTACGGGTTGTAAATCCACCGTTACCGTCATTTACGTGCCAGGCGATAGTGTCATCAGATTCCGATGCCGATACGACATCCAGATCACCGTCGCCATCGATATCGCCTGTAACGACGGCATTCGCAGTATCCGCAGAATCTGTGATGATCTGCTTCGTAAATTCAGCTACATCCTCGCGTTGGAATGACGGCGAATTATTGGCGGTGTTTTCGGTATCGTCGCCGACCGCAGCCAGTTGAGCAGCTTCGCTCCCATCCAGAGTTCGAGAATAGATCCTGATGTCGTCGAGCTGGCCTTCGAAGTCGCCGCTCGTCGCGTCGATGGCACCGATAGTCAGCGGCATGGTCGAATCTACGTTAATCGCCGCACCGCCGCCGAAGATCGGAAACCGCTCGACTCCATCGACATACAACCGGGCTTCCCCACCATCAACCGCAACGGTTAGATGGTGCCACTCACCATCAAGGGATGCGTCTATCGGCGCCACCCCGAAGAAAACACCATCGCTGCGCTCAAATTCTATCCGGCCGGTACTGGTTGCCACAATTCGAAAACCGCCGCTGGCCGATCCATCCATGTTGCCTGCCAGAAGGACAGTTTCGCCCGGTGACGTCATTTTGTACCACAGTGCTACTGAAAAATCGCTGCTGCCAAAATCGTAAGCCACATTGTGTGGCACCGAGACCAGGGTATTGTTGTTCTGCGAATCTCCGGAGAAATCGAGGGCCTGACTGCCAATGGCGCTATCTACAGTCCATGCAGCAGTACTGCCAATGCCTGCGTGATTAGCAGTGACCGAGGAGTCGAGAACTGTACTGCCGCTACCTTCTTCAAATCTGAAGTGCGCAATCAGATCCTCAACAAGGTTCGCAGGGGTTGCGCCCTGCTCGAACGCACCGATATCCCGAGTCGTATCGTTAACGATGTATCCGCGTCCATCCGTTTCACCCACACTCGCTGCGTCGCCTGCGTCAATCGCAACACTTCCCGGCAAAAGTTCGTGCGTTTGCACTGCGCCACCATTATCGGCCAGCGGACCCAGTAACAGGCCTGCATCATCGCCGATAATGTTGTGCCCACCCGAATTGATGCTGCCGAACAAATCCTGACTGGTCACCCCTTCATTGCCGGCAACAATAGACCCGGTAACATTGACGGTGCCACTGGTGCGATAGATTCCTCCGCCAAGATCAGAGTTATTCTCTGTAATGGTCACATTTTCAATCGAGGCAGTTCCACTGACTACCGCGATCCCACCGCCACCAGTCACAGCAGAATTACCCGATACTGTCACATTCGTAAAATTGTGAACACCACTCGATACGAATAAACCACCACCAAAGGAATCACTACTATTGCCACTTATAGAGACAGTATCGAGTTGACTGCTTCCCCCGGTCAACGCGATAGCGCCGCCCTGATCGGTTGAGTGATTACCGATCAAGCTTGAACTCGTCACACTCAGTTCCCCGGAACTTCGCACGGCCCCCCCGATACCAGCCGTGTTGTCTCTGAGCGTGACATTATGTAATTGGGCCGTCGCTGCTCCGCCGGCGACCAATACTCCTCCCCCGCCCGCAGACTCTGTTGTAGATCCGCCCTGAATCGTCAGATATTGAAGTACAGTATTCTGGCTCTGAATATGAAAGACTCGATCATCAAGACCACTCGCATCAATCACAGTGCTCCCGTCCACTGCCCCTATGATCTCGAGATCCGTGTTGATATCAAGATCGCCCAGCGGATTGTTAGGCCCCTGTAGCGTAAGAGAATGAATTCCGCTCCCAAGATAAATCGTATCGGCAATACTGTAAGTTCGGTTCGCCGCAAGTATGGCCTCGCGAAGCGAAATGACACCATCGGCACCCGGATTATTGTTTAATTCGGTGACACTGGACGGTGTGCTATCCACTACATCGTCAAACGTTGTGACCGTGACGCTGTCCAGCGTCGCGTACCAGCTACTCTTTGCCTCAGGGGAGAATGCGAGTTCAGAATCAACGTCGCCAACCGCGTACTCCAGTTCCCAGTCACCACCCAGATCCACATGTCCGGTCAAATCATCGCTTGACGCAATATCAGCTCCAGTCAGTCTGGCGACACTATCTACCAGCGCTACGCCCTCCGCTGTTGCCGCGAGATTACAGCCGTAGAAAAGTACGTCGGCACCATCGACCAGAAAATCAGACCAGATTAAGAGCTCATCACCACGAATGGATAGTAATTCGTCATTCAGTGTGACCGACCCAAGCTGGACCTCACTGTCACTACCATGCGATACGATATGCACAGTCTCAACGGGCCAGTAGCGGGAAAGCGTTTCAGTGATAACGCTCAGCCCATCTTCAGCACTTTCAATTAGTACGAATTGAAATACATTGTGCTGATTGTTGCTCTGCAAATCATCCAGCAGCACCTGGTAGTCCGGTGTACGCGCATCGACAAAAACGATCGTAGCCCTTGAATCGGAATCGACAGGGCTTTCACTGGAAATCTCTGATTGTTCGAGTGACTCATGAGGTGGCAGTGCCGATGCCTGTACCGCAACACCAGGTCTGTTTAGCGGGAGCGCTGGTTCTACAGACTCTGGCCCGTCAACGGCCTGTGCGGTAACACCGTGCGGGGCCGATTCAAGTTGCCCTGGTTCATCAGCACCAGTCAGCGACTGAAGCAACAGTACTTTAGTTTCGTACTCGATCTGATTAGCGGAAAACAGAGCACTGCCTGGCGTCGCCACAGGCGATAAATGTCCATCTCCAGAAGCTTCAGCTGACGAATGAACCTCAAGAGACACTCCACCAAAGACATCGGCAGAGAACAGTACTCTGGGCTCCAGTTGTTCAACGATGCTATCGTGGTCCCAGGGCCTGGACGCAACTCTCTTTTTTTTATTGAGTTTCAACGACGCATACCGTTTGGGAATATTCTCACGCTCTATCAAGCTAGCGGCGGTGGACGAGCCGCGTGGCACCAATTGCCAGGATATGTGATCGAATTGATCCCCGAATTTCGTTAAAAAGTGATTCCCGAATCCAATTTGAAATGAAGGGACGACAAAACGCCGCTCATTGTCAACTTCCCGCTCCTAACAGATGCCACTATTCCCGGCGACCAACATCGTAACCCATGCGCAATGTGCAGTATTTGCGCAGTTTTACGACGCCAGAGCGGGCTGACTCCACCTATTGATTCTGCAAGACGAGTACCGTTGAGTTTCTGCCCACAAGTTTTGCGCGTGGAATTCGTACGGAATCGTGATTCATACCTGCTATACACCGTCCGGGCATAAGCAACAACTGCTTCAACAACCATTTTCAAAACCAGACAACGAACGACGGTTCAGATTGCAATGGCTAGAGCAGCTATCTTTGTCAGCGACTCATCAGTCAGTTTACCCAGCCTCAGTTGTCCATCCTGGGCCTTATTCAAACGGCGCGAGCAATACCACGACCGTTCAGTCCGAAACCCCATTCTGTTTACAGTTTTTTGCATTCTGAATTGGCGTGTAGAGCTCACATCACACCACCGCCCTGGCCCCAAACCTGCGAATCCCAGTGAAACATGCGAGCAAAACAGGTAATCGACACTGCGAGTACTGAGACATCAAACTGCCGCAGAAGCAATACGCCGGCACTCTACAATCACCAGGCACTAACACGGCGACAACCACCGCTGGCGACAGCATCAAACAAATACGACAGCAATTCCGCGCAATACATTTGCGCAACACGGTCAATACAACGTCCAACAGCAGCCTCAGAAATCCCTCGTAAAAAGCTGGATAAAACAACTTGGGCGGTTGAAAGATCAATGGCAGATGCACACCCTGACCCAATAACTAATCAATGGATAAAACGGCAAAGAATTTTTTTTACTTCGCGTTCGCCTGTCTGATCGACAGCAACGGGTGTCAGCGCGAGCCAAGCTGCCGTTTCCCAATATCCCAAGGACTTAGGAAAGTACAGCGACAAGCGCCAGGTGCTACGGGGCGTCGAACAGAGCGCTGCGGACACAAGATGTACAGCCCGGCCCCGACGTCGATGAACCTCTACAAAGTGGCGACAGCCAGTCAGAGCGTGGACACAAGACGTTTGGCTACTTTTCACTTTTTAGAGTAACTCGTCTCGCGGGACGCTCAACAAAAGGCAGAGAGGTCAACCAAAATCAGCAAGCCAGCTCAAAAACCTAAACCAGAAACTTCACCATCCCGCCCCAATCGAATTCAATCCCATGCCCGGGCCGGTCAGGTGCAGTGGCGAGACCATCTTCTACGGTCAACGGATTAGCCATGAATTTTTCCAGCCCGAACGCATGCCATTCGAGATAAGCTGTATTGGGACAAGCTGCCAGCAGGTGCACGTGCAAATCATGCGCGCCGTGTGAGATCACCGGCAAGCCGTGCGCCTCGGCAAGGTGGGCAATTTTCATGAACGGTGTAATGCCGCCACAAGTGGTCAGATCCGGCTCAGGGAAATCAACGCCACCGGCATTGATCAGGGATGTAAACTCAGCCAGCGTATGAAGGTTCTCGCCGGCAGCCAGTGGCACCAGACCCAGTGACCGCAGATGGTGATAGCCCTCGAAGTTGTCCGGTGCGATGGGCTCTTCCAGCCAGACCAGATCAAAACGTTGCAACTGCTGCATCGCGCGAACCGCCTGATCGACGCGCCAGGCTTCATTGGCGTCAGCCATCATGTCGATGTGGTCGGGTAGATGGCCACGCATGGCTTCGACGCGAGACATATCTTCGGCCAAAGTGGGTTTCCCCAGTCGCATCTTTACGGAGTGAAAGCCGGATTCGACACTGCGACTGCCACCTTCAAGCAGTTTCTCCAGCGGGAAGTTAAGGTCGATGTTACCGGCGTAGCAACGAACTTTGGGATCGTAGCCACCGAGCAGTCGCCACAGGGGTTCGCCCAGTGTGTTGCCACGCATATCCCACAGCGCCACATCGACAGCCGCTTGCGCGAACGCCACTGGACCGCCTCTTCCTGCGTAGTGGGTGCGTTTATACATCTGACTCCAAAGCCACTCGATGCGACGAGGGTCCGCGCCCTGAAGAATTTCTCGGAAGGGGCCGTTGGCGATGGCCGCGACCGCCGCGCCCTGGCCTTCATGCAGTACCGTATAACCACAACCGATGACGCCCTGATCGTCACGCAATTGCACCGTCACCATATCGAACCCGGCCATCACACCAGCGGCTGAGGCCTCCATGGGTACGGGCAGTGGCAGACGGTAACACTTGACCTCGATTGCCTGAATAGTTGGCATTGCGCTGCTCCTGGTTGTTGTGCAGTGCGCGATAACAGCCTTAACACGCGACGCAGGCTAGACCACCATTTCCATCGTCGCCGTTATCTCGCTGAAGCCGGCTTTTTCGTACGCACGTATCGCTGCCCTGTTTTGCGAGTAGACGCCAAGCTGAAAGTGTTTCACACCCTGCGCCTTACCCCATGTTAATAATGCATCTACAATCGTCTGCCCCATCCCCTGCCCACGACACTCGGGCTCAAGATAGATAAACCCAAGATAACAGTGCCGATCATGTGTCAGACAAGGCTTTGAATCGCGAACTTG
>CAZYDV010000294.1:0-7953 GCA_964646405.1 uncultured Granulosicoccaceae bacterium
CCGGTCATTTGCCTGCTCAGCCCTTCGATCATGACGTTTTTCAACACCCTGCTAGTCGAGCGTATCGAGTTCGTCTATCTCGTCGCTGAGATCGAAGGTGTTCTCGTCCGGGTCTGCCGGAGGGGTTTGATCATCCAGCGTTTGCGTGCGGTGCCGACGCGACCAGAAATCGCGTAAAAAGACATAGGGATCGAGCGAGGCTTCATCGAGCAGGCTATCGGTACCCAGCAATTCTGCCCGGAACGCGATGATCTCTGTGCCCTGTATGGCGATAGCCGTTCCGGTGTCGTCGATGTAGCGCGGGTAGCTGGTGTAGGAGCCGGGAATGCGACCGATCGCCGCACGCAGGTTGGATGGGCCGAACAGGGGCAACATGATAAACGGGCCCTCGGCGAAACCCCACTTGCCAAAGGTCTGGCCGAAAGTCTCGAAGTTGCGCTCGATGCCGATTCTGCTGGCGACATCGATGAAGCCGAGCAGGCCGACCGTGCTGTTGATCGCCAGTCGACCCAGGTCGTCACCTGCCTCGCGAAACTTGCCCTGTAGCAGGTCGTTGATCAACACGTTGACAGTGAAGATATTGGAGAAGAAGTTGGTGATGCCATGTTCGACCGGGTCGGGTACTACGCGTTTGTAGCCCTTCGCGGCAGGCTTTATCAGGTAGTTGTCGAGATGGGTGTTGAAGGCGTAGATCTTTCGGTTGACCGGCTCGAACGGGTCGTTAACCGGCGCCTCAACGCGGGTAGTGGCGCACCCGCCGAGCAGCAGCAGCGTCATGATGGTCAGGCAGAATCGCCGGGCGTTATGGGTCACGTTGTCTGCCTCTTCTGCGCAGGATTAAGGGATCATACTGAGAAAGTGCCGGGTGTGGCGTTCGCACGCTGTTCGGGAGCGTTACGAACTGGTAGATGAGTGCTCCGGGAGGCGATCATCACTTCGACTAGTGTTGGAAGTCTGCACGGCCGAATAGTTCAGCGCCACAGGAGTCTATGTAGCAGAACCGCGGCTACTGCGAACTCGCCCTGTCGGTACGCGATTAACGATCATTCTCGTGGCGTTAGATTGGCTATGGGCTTCGATGATCCAGGAATGCCCTCGCCATTGCGCGTTAGCACGGCAGACTTCTACCGCGCAGACTCATAGCCTGAGACTAATCAAGAAATTGACCATTTCTCGCCTGCCTGTGGCTCCCGCAGCCGGGGCAGCGCCACGAACTCACGCCCTGCCAGTATCAGTCAGTACTCGATGTGGTCGCAATAGCCGCTGCTGAACCGATTGTCTGTGCGATATTTCCGTCCCTTCAATAGTCTGGACCCTCGGCCTGTGCACTGGACGGGGGTGACAAAAATCGGAATCATCCGGCCATGAGCAAAGGTAACGTGACGTCAGACGACGTAGCAAGGCTTGCAAAGGTATCGCAATCGGCAGTGAGTCGCGCCTTTACGGCGGGCGCGAGTATCTCTGATGAGACCCGCAGTCGCGTGCAGGCGGCTGCAAGGCAGTTGGGGTATCGTCCCAATGCGCTGGCGCGTGCGATGACCAGCGGTCGGTCTCGATTGATCGCCCTGCTGGCCGCCTATCTGGACAATCACTTCTATCCTGTGGTGCTGGAGCAACTGTCGCGCGCGTTGCAAGGGCACGGCTACCATGTGCTGTTGTTTATGACGGAGCCTGGCAAGCAGGACGAGGTGGTGCAGAGAATATTGCAGTATCAGGTCGATGGCATTGTGATGGCCTCGGCCACGCTGTCTTCCAGGCTGGCAGCCGAATGTGCGCGCACCGGCATACCCATCGTACAGCTCAATCGCTACGTCGCCTCGTCTCCGGCCAGTAGTGTCACTTCGGACAACATAGAGGGGGGCAGTCTGGTGGCCGATTTGCTTGCACGAGCCGGACATCAGCAAATAGCGTTCATTGCGGGTGCCGAGGATTCTTCCACCAACCGCGATCGCGCAGCGGGATTCTACAAAGGGCTGGCTCAGCACGGGCTGACTGTGGCCGCGCGAGCGGTTGGAGGCTATCAGTTCGAGGGGGCGGCGGCGGCGGCACGTTCACTGATGGCGGCAAGTCAGCGTCCCGATGCGATCTTCGTGGCCAATGATCACATGGCGTTTGCCGTGATGGATGTGCTCAGGTCCGAATACGGATTGAGCGTGCCGGAAGATATCTCGATCGTGGGGTATGACGATGTTCCCGAGGCGGCCTGGCAGGGCTACGATCTGACGACAGTATCGCAGTCGCCGGAGCAGATGATCGATGCCACGGTGGATATTCTGATGGAACAAATCGAACAGCAATCGGTGCGCTCGCGCGCCGCGGTAATACCCGTAAAACTCGTGATCCGCGGTTCTGCCCGAATTCCGAAGTGACTGCGGTGCGCTAGCGGACTTGTGTGGCGATGAAAATCAGCAGAAACAAGCAGCTCACGCAAAGCACGAGTTTTCCGATCACGATAGCAGAGTCGACTCGTTGCATGTTCGCATCCGGTTCAGAGTAGTGCCGTCGGTATCGCCGGTACCGTCTTGCCCATTTGATTAGTTTCATCGTTCGAACGTACCCGGAGTCTGAAGCGTTGTTGTGAGACCGACATGAAAAACGTCATGGTAGTCCCGAAACGGAAAATTTTCCACCGATAGATTCGAAGTTTTCATATATATCGCGGCTCGCTGTAGCAGGCGGGATAACTGCACAAATGTCCTGCATTCGGATCCATCCGCGCTTGCGGAACTATCCTTCAAATCGCCCTTTAAATCGGCGAGCATTGAGTTGCGCACCGCGTCCAGGCACAAGCAGCTCACGCAACTGCCATACGTTGCCACGACACTTGCAGTCTACGCATTGCTCGCCTTCTACTCAGGCGCAATGCCGATCGCTATATTTGCATCGCAAGCTGGTAGGCGACAAATACCCCGATTGCCAGCGTCATCAGCTTCACCAGCACAATCAGCGAGTCGACGACAAAAAAGGTGCCGGGTTTTTCGTGCATATACTGCTGTCTATAGCGCCGATACCGCCTGGTCCAGCTTCTCATTAGACATACTCTCCTTGAGGTGAGGGGTGGATCCGGATCGGACGCTTCCCTGCGGGTTTCCCTTAGTTTGATTAAACCATCAATTCGGCACAGCCAGCAACGCATGCCAGTCAGAGTTAACAATTGATAGGGTTTGTTTGTGTCGTTTTGTTTACAAATGTATGTTTTGGTGTTCGAATTCATTGCCACACTGCCTGGGATTGTGCCGCCGTGCGTTAGCTGGCATGCTCAAAAAATAACCTATCAGGAAATCAGTAGTGACGGCTAACAGACCCGAACAAGCTGCGTTGACAGCTGACAACGACCACTCGTGCACCGACGACACCCGGCGGGTCATCGAGCAGATGGTTGATGGCCTGAACGATCACCGAATCAACGACATCGGCGAGTTTTTTGCCGGCAGCTTTCGCTGGCTTGGTAACTTCGGATGTGGCGAAAAGCACGGTCTCGAAGCCTTTCAGGACAACTGGCAGCGCCCATTTCAGGCCGCGTTCTCGGACAAAGTCTGCACCGACGAGGCGCGATTGTTCGATGGCCAGTGGGCCGCCGCTTTCGGTGCCCAGCAGGCGATTCACAGCGGTGAGTTTATGGGCATCGCGGCGACCGGCAAGCAAGTTGAGATTCGCTACATGGATTTCTGGAAGGTGGTCGATGGCAAGATCGTCGACAACTGGGTGATGGTCGATTTCCCCTATGTGCTGGCGCAGTTGGGCCACGACGTCTTTAACGGGCATGGCTGGGAGGCATTTGATCGCGGTGAGCGGCAGGCGCCTCGTCCTGCTGGCGACGACTGACAATACCTGTCGGACTGCCCGGACGTGCAGTGTGTCTCGGCGGCAGATTCATCGACTGCTAATATTCTGCTATCTACCCTTATTTCGACGCCGCCACCGTCTGCATGATTTCCCTCCAGGAAGTGCGAAAAACCTACACGCTGGGCGACAATCGCGTCGAGGCGTTGAAAGGTATCAGCCTGACGATTGAGCGCGGCGATTTGGTCTCGGTGCAGGGCTCTTCCGGTTCTGGTAAGTCGACGCTGCTCAATATCCTCGGCATCCTCGACAGCTACGACAGCGGCAGCTACACGCTGGATGGCACGCCGATTCGCAACTTGTCGCAAAAGCAGGCGGCCCACTATCGCAACCGCTTGATCGGATTCGTTTTTCAATCGTTCAATCTGATCAACCACAAAAGTGCGGTGGAAAATGTTGCGTTGCCGTTGTACTACCAGGGCGTCGCGCGACGCGAGCGCAATCGACTGGCGATGGAGTATCTGGATCGCGTCGGGCTGGCGGGCCGCGCCGATCACCGACCGGCGGAGCTGTCTGGTGGTCAGGCTCAGCGAGTCGCGGTTGCCCGCGCATTGATTACCCGGCCCGCACTGTTGCTGGCGGACGAGCCGACAGGTGCGCTGGACAGCGAGACCTCAGCGCAAGTTATGCAGTTGTTTCGCGACGTCAATCAGCAGGGCGTAACCGTCATGATCGTCACTCACGAAGAGGACATCGCCGCGCAGACCCGACGCACGGTTCATCTTCGCGATGGCGAAATAGCTCGCGATGAGCGGCTCGAATGATTGACGCGGACAGCTGGCAGGAAATTGCGCAAAGCCTGCGAACACACAAGACGCGTAGCGCGCTGGCGATACTGACGGTCGCCTGGGGGGTGTTTATGCTGGTGCTGTTGCTAGGCGCCGGCAAGGGCATTCAGAACGGTGTCGAACTGCAGTTTCGCGACGACGCGGTCAACAGTATCCGGATCTATCAAGGCAAGACGTCGATCCCCCATGAGGGCCACCCGCGCGGTCGTTCGATCCGCTTTGACAATGCCGACTTCGACAGACTCGATAGCGACCTCTCGCTCGTCGATCGAATCACCGCGCGCTACTTTCCCGGTGGCAACTCAACGGTCACGTACCGCAACCGCAACGCGTCTTTCGATATTCGCGCGGTGCACCCCGATCATCGCTATCTGGAAAAGTCGATTATCACCGAGGGGCGCTTCATCAATGATCTGGATATTCTCGAGCGGCGCAAGGTTTGTGTGATCGGGCTGCAGGTGGTGGAGAGTCTGTTCGAAGACCAGCCCGCACTCGGTGAATCGATCGCTATCAACGGCAGTACTTATCGCGTCGTAGGCATATTTAAAGATGAGGGAAGCCGCTCCGAGCAGGAAAAAATCTACCTGCCGGTGTCGACAGCGCAGCTGGTCTTTGGTGGTGGTACGCGCGTTCACCAACTGTTGTATACCGTCGGTGATGCGACCTGGGAGCAGAGCAAGGCAAGCGAACAGCAGGCGCGAGAACTGCTGGCCGATACGCACGATTTTGCGGTCGAGGACGAGCGCGCCGTGAGGATCTACAACAATCTGGACGAGTATCAGAAAGTCACCGATCTGTTTTTCTGGATACGCGTGTTTGTGGCCGTCGTCGGCGCTGGCACCGTATTGACCGGTATTCTCGCCGTCAGCAACATCATGGTGATTTCGGTTGCCGAGCGGCGGCGCGAGATCGGCATTCGCAAGGCGCTTGGTGCCACGCCTGGCGCGATCACCCGGCTAATCGTCAGCGAGTCGCTGATCATCACCGCCTTTGCCGGCTATCTTGGTCTGCTGGCCAGTCTGGGTCTGCTTGAATTGTTGAAAGCAACCATTGCCGAAAATGACTATATCTACCAGCCAGACGTCAACACCGCGATTGTTGCTGGCGTCACGCTGCTGGTGGTGTTGGCGGGAACTCTGGCAGGTTATCTACCGGCTCGCCACGCGGCTAAAGTCAACCCGGTTGAGGCGCTACAGCAACGTGATTGATCGAGACATCTGGCGCGAAGTCTACGGCGCGCTGAGCAGCAATCGAATGCGCACGCTGCTGACGGCGTCCGGCATTTTCTGGGGGATATTTATTCTTATCGTCATGCTCGGTTTTGGCAATGGCGTGGAGGTGGGCGTCAACCGGAGCATGCAGGGCTATGCCTCCAATGCGCTGTATCTTTGGGGGCGGCGAACATCCGAACCGTGGCAGGGGCTGGCACCCGGTCGCGCCATCCGGCTGGACAACGACGATACTGCCGCAATTGAAGCGGGAGTCGACACTGTGGCTCACCTCGCACCGCGCGCTCGTCTGGGTCGCTGGCGCGGTCGCAATGACGTTGTCCACGGGACGAAATTGACTGATGCCGAAGTAATGGGCGATACGCCGGCGTTGAAACATATTTTGCCGATGAATATACAAATCGGTCGCTTTATCAATCCGCTCGATATCGCCCAGCGCCGCAAAGTGGCGGTAATCGGTGAGCGCGTACACGAAGAGCTTTTCGGGCTCGAGCAAAATCCTGTGGGCAAGCAGGTACAGATTCAGCAGATCAGTTTTACGGTAGTTGGCGTTTTCAAGCCGCGCCACTATGGCAAGGACAAGGAGCGCCTGATGAGCACCGTGTTTACGCCACTGTCGACCTTTCAGCAGGTATTTAATCGCGGCAAGCGAATCAACTATTTTGCGATGGTTCCGCGGGCCGGCGTCAGCAGCGAACAGCTGGCTGCTGACGTGCAAACGCTGCTGGCAGGTCTGCACCGCATCGCGCCGCATGACCGACGTGCGTTCGGCAACTGGAACTCCGAGACTGACTACCTGCGCATTCGAAATCTGTTCACCGGCATTCGTGGGTTTATCTGGACTGTTGGCATCGCCACGCTGCTGGCCGGGGTACTGGGGGTCAGTAACATTATGTTGATCGTTATCCGCGAGCGACGTCGTGAGTTTGCAATCCGTAAATCGATTGGTGCTACCCCGGCTGCCGTGGTGCGAATGATTTTACTCGAGACGTCTGTGCTCGTCGGGGTGGCGGGCCTTGCCGGATTGGTTTGTGGTCTGGCGGGCCTGCAGCTTATCGATGTTTTCACTCGTGGTGTCACCGAAAACGCGGGCAGTGACGTGCTGTTCAGTGCGCCGTTCGTCGACATGCGAGTAGCCCTTGCCGCAATGCTAGCACTGGCGCTGGCGGCGCTGCTCGCGACCGTGATACCCGCTCGCCACGCCACTCAAATCGATCCTGCAGAGGCGCTGCGCTCGGAGTAGCTATATGACTGGAAAAATTATCAGAGTTATCGTCACACTGATCGTCCTGCTGCTGTTGCTCGGCAGCCTGTACTTTTTAATCAATCGCAACCGTCAGGAACCGGTCAGAGTTGAGACAATTGGCGCTGAGAGTGGCACCATTATCAGCAAGGCCGTGGCCACTGGCAGCATAGTGCCGCGCCGTGAGGTTGCCATAAAACCGCGAGTCTCCGGTGTGGTGGAACAACTGTTTGTGCAGCCCGGTGAGATTATTGAACGCGGCCAGTTGATTGCAAAAATACAGTTGCTGCCCGATGCCGTCACGCTGAATTCCGCTCAGGCGCGTGTCGATACCGCACAGATCAGCGCAGATAACGCCAACAGAGAGCTGGCGCGTTTTCGCCAGTTGTTCAATGAAAAACTGATCAGCCGTGGCGAGTACGACAAGTACCGCTATGAGGCCGACATTCGGGCTGAGGAACTCGAGGGTGCCGAAAAGAACCTTCGCGTGCTGCGTGAGGGCGGTGCCGAGGACAGTGGCACTATATCCAACGAGATTCGGGCAACAGTTGCCGGTACCGTGCTCGACGTGTCAGTCAAGGAGGGGGAGTCGGTTACCGAGACCAACAACTTCAACGAAGGCACGACCATCGCTGCCATCGCCGACATGACCGACATGGTTTTTATCGGCATGGTCGATGAATCCGAGGTTGGGCGCATTCGCGAAGGCATGGCGTTGCAGATTTCGATCGGTGCGATTGAAGATGTGCTGTTCGATGGCGTGCTGGAGTTTATCTCCCCAAAGGGTGAATCGAACGACGGGTCCGTGCGATTTGAGATTCGCGCCGCATTGCAGGACCAGCAGACCCGT
>CAZYDV010000295.1:0-7927 GCA_964646405.1 uncultured Granulosicoccaceae bacterium
GTCATTAAAATCGAACCGCCCGGAGGAGACAGAACCCGCAAACTCTCAGGATTTGCAGCCGGATTCTTCGCGAACTTCAATCGCAACAAGCAGAGCGTGGTCATCGATCTCAAAACCGAGGCCGGCCAGGCCGTGCTGCATCGCATGGTGTGCACGGCCGATATCGTGATCGAAAACTACGGCCCGGGCACCATGGAAAAGCTGGGTTGCGGCTACCAGGCTCTGGCTGATCTGAATCCCCGATTGATCTATCTGGCACTCAAGGGCTATCTGGCCGGGCCCTGGCAAAATCGACCGGCCCTGGATGAAGTGGTTCAATTTCAAAGCGGGCTGGCCTACATGACCGGGCCACCGGGTCAGCCGATACGCGCCGGCGCTTCGATTGTCGACATCCTCGGTGCGGTATTCGGCATTACTGGCGTGCTGGCCGCGCTGCGCGAGCGCGACACCACGGGCCAGGGCCAGCGCGTAGGCAGCGCGTTGTTTGAATCGGCGGTTTTTCTGATGGGCTCTCACATGGCGGGCTCTGCCACCAGTGGCGAAATGGTCCCACCGATGACCGCACGCCGCGGTGCCTGGGGTATTTACGACGTTTTCGACACCCGCGACGACCAGCTTTTCATCGGTATTACCAGCGATCGTCAGTGGCGTCGGTTCTGCGCCGTGTTCAGCTACAGCGACTACGACTCAAATCCCGAGCTCGACAGCAACAATGATCGCGTCGCGGCGCGTCAGTGGCTGATCCCGGATCTAAAGAGACGATTCTCAGCGCTGAGTCTCGCCAAAGCCTGCTCGCTGGCGGAGCAAGCCGATATCTCGTGGTCGCCGGTTGGCCGACCCGAAGATCTGTTCGATAACGCGCATCTGCTGGCAGGCAGCGGTCTGATAGAGACGGCGCTGGACACAGCCGGCATCAGCGCCAGTGCAAAAGCCCTGTTGCCCGCGCTGCCACTGGAGTTCGGCGCGACACACGAACGCCCTGGTTTAGCCACTCAACCGCCAATGGCCGGTGCCGATAGCACAGCCGTGCTCGCTGACTGCGGATTCTCTGATGACGAGATCCGCCAACTGTGGTTACAGCGCACCATCGACTGCATCTGACATACCCCTGACGACGACTTGAGCGCTCGCTCAGATTAAGAAATCTACGTCCTAAGTACCTCAAGACCACCCAAAAACAGCCGTTACTGCCCTTCACTCAATGCCAGCCCCGGCGAGAGCAAGGCCAGCGCCCCTGCTCAATGCAGGACGCCGGCACGCAAATCGGCCGTGCGACGTACGGCCTTGAAGGTTTTTGACCTGCTGACAACAACAAGAAGTGGCAGAAAAAATATGACAGTAAAAACAAACAAGTGGTCAACGGGTCTGAGCTCGACGGGACTGGCGCTCGCAGCTTTTGCACTGCTGGCAGTCAATCCGGTCGCATCCGCCAGCACCCCCACGTGTCAAAGCCCGCTATCCGATCCCGATGGCGACGGCTGGGGCTGGGAAAACAATCAGTCCTGCGCCGTCATCTCGGTGCCGAACCACGAACAATGGCCGGCCTGCGTCTATGCCAGCAGCGACTCTGACGGCGATGGCTACGGTTGGGAAAATGCCCAGTCATGCGTGGTCGGGACCGCCCGGGCACCAGCGGTCAGTGCCTCGCGGCCGACATGCGAGCACGCCGACAGCGACGCCGATGGCGACGGCTGGGGTTGGGAGCAAGGCCGTTCCTGCATCGTCTCCGGTAACCAGGAGCCCCCCATCAGTCCGGCGATCGCTGCACCATCACTTGAGCGCCCGGTGTGCGCGAGCAGCGCATCGGACCCTGACGGCGACGGCTGGGGCTGGGAGAACGGGCAATCGTGTCGCGTTGACGGCACCCAGGCCAGTGGCGAATCTGGCGGTGCCGAATCCGGCAGCGGTGACTCTGGCACCGGTGCCGATGGCAGCAGCAGCCTGCCAGTGTGTCTGTCGACCGCCTCCGATCCGCTCGATTCCGGCTACGGCTATGAGTTCGGCCAGAGCTGCAAGGTGGTAGCCGGCGTCAGCAACACCGCTGATGATCCACTGTATAACACCGAATTCTGCGCCAGTTGGGACGAACTCGCCTACGGCGACTATCGATTGCAGAACAACACCTGGAACGCGCGCCAGGTATACAGCGATAAGTGGAGTCAGTGCATCGAGCTTGAGCAGAACAGTCGCGGCGACACGGTCGCGGTCTGGCGTTTCGACTGGCTCGGCAAGTACGATGGCGATCAGGCGCAGGTCAAGTCCTATCCGCAGGTCTACTATGGCCGCAAGAATCAATGGAACTTCTCTGGCACCGCCGAGGAACTTGGATTACCTCGCCCGCTGGATGCTCTGGATGAATTCACCGTCGACTACGCTTTCACCACGCGCGGCAATGCCGAATACAACGTCGCACTGGAGTCGTTTTTTCACACCAGCTGCGACGCCGATGAGAGCAACAAGCAGTTCGAGATGATGGTTTGGGTTGGCATCCCTGGCGAAAAGACCCCGGGGACGCAAATCACCCATGCGACGATCGATGGAGTGGACTGGAAGGTCTACGCCAACCCGGCGCTGTCCTGGGGCTATGTCGCTTTTGTGGCGCCACAGACAACCCCGAGTGGACGACTCGACTGGAATGCCTTCATTGACTGGAGTCGCGCAAACGGTCCTGGCTTGGGCCTGGGCACACTGGAGAACACCTGCATGGGGGCGATCGAAATCGGCACTGAGACTTTCTGGGGCGAGCTCGAATTCAGACTCGATCGCTTCGAGGTAACGCGGCGCTAGCCCACTGGCACGTGCGTGCGGCAAAAGCCGCGCGCCGGCCAAATCCTGAGAAGCCAACGCGCCCAGCGCACTGCGTGGACTGAAGCGTTCACCACTAGCACCGTGGCTTGTCTTGCATCGGTCAATCGGCAATCATTGCCGGCCGAGCGCTGTCTCCATCTGACATCGCCCCGCCATCAGGAATGCTTTTGCCATGCCCGTCACTGCCGCCGATGTACACGCCGCCCGTTCGCGACTCGCGGGGCACGCAATAGTCACCCCGATACTAGAGAGCCCGTTTGTAAATGAAATGGCCGGTCGGCGTGTTTTGGTAAAGGCCGAGTGCCTGCAGCGCACCGGGGCATTCAAATTTCGCGGTGCCTGGTCGGCACTAACCGCGCTTGACGAGGCTGAGCGCGAACGCGGCGTCGTCGCGTTTTCCTCGGGCAATCATGCTCAGGCAATCGCCCACGCCGCCGCCCTGCTTGGCTGCCCGGCAACCATCGTGATGCCGGCAGACGCGCCAGCGCTAAAAATTCAAAACACGCGCGACTATGGCGCAGAAGTCGTTCTTTACGATCGCGCGGGCGGCGAGAGCCGCGAGGCGATTGGCGAGCAACTGTCACAAACGCGCGGCCTGTCCCTGATCAAACCCTATGACCACCCGCAGGTGATCGCCGGCCAGGGCACCTGTGGACTCGAAATCGCCGAGCAGGCCACCGCATTGGGCGTCGGTAGTGCCGAGGTATTGGTCTGCTGCGGTGGCGGAGGCCTGACCTCGGGCATCGCGCTGGCACTCGAAGACTCTGGCAAAGACTTCACCGCACGGCCTGTGGAACCAGAAGATGGAGATGACGTTTGCCGATCGCTGGTTTCGGGTGTTCGCGAGGAAAACGCCAGCCCACCCCAAACGATTTGCGATGCGATTGTCACACTGTCGCCGGGCCAACTAACCTTTCCGATTATGCAACGGCTGTGCAGCCATGGCCTGACCGTCAATGATTGCCAGGTACTGTCGGCGATGAAAACGGCCATTCAGCGACTAAAAATAGTGCCAGAGCCAGGCGGTGCTGTGGCGCTGGCTGCAGCACTGCACCGCAGCGATCAGATCAGCGGCGATATCGTTATCGTGGTGGTATCCGGTGGCAACGCCGATCCGGATACCATCACAAGGGCGCTGGGGAGCTGACTACTTCGCCGCAGCAGCCGCGGCAAAATTGCCAAGCGCGCCGCTGACTTTGCCCAGTACTTCGTCACAGCCTTCCAGCGAATGACGCGCTTTGAGATGAGCCGGATCGTTGTAGCCCAGATAGACCTTGCCATCTTCTGCTTCCCACACCAGCATTTTCTGTGGCAGGTCGATCGCGACACTCTGATTGCAAATCATCAGCGGTGTGCCGACTTTGGGGTTGCCAAACAACAGTACTTCAGTCGGTCTGATCTGCATATCTACAGACGCGGCACCGGCGGCGTGATCAATGCGTGCGAAAACCTTCATACCCTTGCTTTTCAGCACCGTCTCGAGCTTGTCTACGGTGTCTTTGACACTGTGCGAACTCTCGACCGTCACCATGCCTTCGGCGGCGCCAACTGCACCGTGGCACAGCAGAGCGATACCAGCGACGGCACTGGCACAGATGGATCGGAACCTATTCATGTTGACTCACCCAGGGTTGAAAATGATTGACTCGTCTGCCGTGTGCCAGACGATGGCGCTCAGACAACTCAGCGCCGCGAAGGTTCCACCGAAAGTTGTCAGGCGCTGAGCAGTTGTTCCAGCGAGACCAGAAAGCGCTTTACTTCAGCAGCGGAGTTGTAGTGGCACATTGACACCCGCACACAGGTATCAAGACCCAATGGTTCAAGTATATTGCCAGAGAAATAATCGGCTTTTCTCACGTGCGTGCGCACGCCATCAGCGTTTAGATGTGCGACGACGTCCGCCGAGGCAATCTTATCCACCACCAGCGCCACCAGCCCTTCGCGCGCGGCGTTGTCCAGACCGCCTATCACCGACACCTGCGGCATGTCGCGCAATCCGGCCTGCCCGTCGACACCGTTAATCATCGCATCGACCAAATGGGCCTCGTGCTGGTGCATGGCCACACCGGCGGCCTGCAGTCGGGCACGTCGGTCAGTTGAGTTGGTGAAATTCGATCCCAGCCAATCGAGGTAATTCACCACCTCGGTGAAAGTCGCGTAGGCAGAGGTGTCGCGCGTGCCCAGCTCCCATTGCTCAGCCGGCGTGCCATCAAGTTGATCGTGTGGCATGACAGCCAGCCGCGGCGAGGCCCAGGCCACACCATAATTGTGCTTGGAAAACACCTTGTACGCGGACACCGCAAAGCCGTCGATCTGGTACTGATCGACATCGACCGCTCCGTGCGCGGCGTGCTGAATTCCATCGACGATGATCAGGCAGTCGGGTGCGACCGCACGGATGGTGGCCACCACTGCCGGCACGTCAACCCCCATACCGGTGACCGGACTGGTCTGGACGATCGTGGCAACCCGTGTATCAAGCGTCACCAGTGGCGCGTAGTCACTGGCGGTGACAGTGGCCGTTCCATTATTATGGGCGACCTGCACATACTCTTTGCCCGCCACCTGCGACCAGCGCTTGCACGCGCTGCGCGTGGCCGGATGCTCGAGCGTGCTGCCGATGACACGCCCGCCAGATTCGCTTCCCATAATGGCGGCGCGCACGAGCCGAAACAGCAACTCGGTACCGCTCTCCCCGACGAACACAACTCCCTCACTGGCGCCGAGAAAAGTCATCATGTCGCGTTTGGCAGCGTCAATAATACGCACCAATTCGTGGGAGGCCGGATTGTCGCGGCCCTGGTTATCGGGAATCGCTGCGAGCTCGGCGTTGACAGCGACCACCGATTTCAGCGTCAGCGAGCCACCGGCGTTTTCAAAAAATGCACGAGAGCCCTGATACGGACAGCTATCGACGTGGTGAAAGCGATCGCGGATTTCGCGCAGCAGGTTGTCGTCAAACATAGATTGCGGGGCTCGGCATGGATGGGGCGGTGAATGTTAATCCAGACTGCGGTGATTGCCCAAACTGAATATCAGGCTGGCTGGTTCAACGTTTGGCCGCGTGACGGCAAACACCCCTGCGGCACAACAGCATCAGGAGCCCAAACCCAAAGAACAGACCACCACCACCACCGCTGCCAGCATCGTCATCTGCAGGTGCCAGCGGCACGGCCACTGGCGCCATCCAGGCCAGCATTTGATCGATCGAGTCGGCTGCGGCCTCGGCGCCTGCGCGATCTCCACTGGCGCAAATGCCTTGCGCAATGCAGACATCCAGCGCGTGCTCGCCCTGCGCCAGCAGATGCAAGGTGCTGTCATTTTCGTCGCAATCGATGATTCGTCGCTCGCCGGTCAGGTTGTGCGAGAGCGGTGCGGGACCATTCGCGGGATCACCGCTCAACGCATTGCAAAGTCGCACGGATTGACTGAACGGTACTATGCTGTCCATCTCGCCGTGCAACAGGAACAACGGCGCGTTAAACAGATTGCCGGCGACAATCGTCGGCAGGCTGTTGTCTGCGACCACCAGGGTGTCCCGATCCAGCGATGCCAGTGGTGCGCCCGCGACTGCCTCGATGATACCGAGCGCCTGCGACGATTCGACCTGGCCACTCTGCAGATTTTCGATGAAGTCGGCAAAGTCGACCGGCCCATAAAGCAGCGCCGCGCGGTCGATCTCGTCCGGGCGTGCCACCGCCAGACGTGCCGCCAGGTGCGCGCCTGCCGATTGTCCAAACAGCACGGGATCACCACTGGCGCCAAAGCGATCGGCATTGTCGAGCACCCAGTCGAGTGCATCCTCGCCATCACTCACCACATCGCTCAGCTGCACATTGCGACAGGCCTGCGGGCCATCGCGATCACCCAGCAGACGATAAAATGGAGCGAATACCACGTAACCTGCATTGGTCAGATGCGTGGCCATCACCTCCAGCCCGACAAAGCCGGTTGGACGGTACTGCCAGCTCCCCCCGTGAAGCGCCAGCACGGCACGGCGATCGGTGACGAACGGATGAGGACTATAAACGCGCATTTCCAGTTCACAGTTGCCCACGTCTGAGACGGTGGTTTTGTAGCGAGTGCGCTGCACATAGGGCTGCTGCAGACCGGCGATTGAACGCGCCGAGATATCCAGCGTATTGCCTGCCGATAGCGTCCACACATCGAGCTGCTCCGGGTTGGCCGCCGCATTGCCAAGCACGTCGCCGTCGAGCACCATCGCACAATAGTCGCCAAAGTCCCTGGACTGAAATTCGATCGGCGACTGACACTGGTCATCACGGTAAAACCGGGCCGACTGTCCGACCGGGTCGACCGCAACACAACGACCGGACTGTTCGGCGTAGAGCGGCTGGCGCGTCAATTCGATCTGCAGCGTTTGGGCGACACCGCACCCCGCCGCATCCGTCACGAGATCGCCGATCGTTTGCTCGTTGCCGGTCAACAGGGCCACCAGTAGTGCAACACGATTGTCGCGCAGATAATCCACGGTTAGCGGCAGTCGCGATTGCCCTGCCAACAGGCGATAAAGGCTTGCGATCTGCTCATCGTCCGGATCCGGCAACTGCAGATCTATCGACGCCACATCGGCAGCTTGCAAACGCTGCTGCAGACTTTGCTGCAATGTGGCGAGTTGCTGTGCGACAACATCCGGGGAAAGTGCATCGCGGATCTCCCCTTCGAGAAAATCCTCTAACAGATTGCGCAACACGGAATCCTCGATCTGGACCCGGATATCGCGCCCGGCCAGTTGCCCGACTACTTCAAGTTCGGGTTCAAAACGAATGATGTCCTGTGCCGGGGTCTGAGGATTGAGCGATAAGCGGACTTCGAGTTCACCATCGATCGATCCACTGGCGCGAAAGTCAAAACTGTCACTCGCAAGCTCCCTGCACTCTCCCAGTCGGATACCAAATTCCTGCCGTGCGCGCCCGTCGGCCGTCAGTTCGGCCTGAATCTGCAACCGCACCGACAGCGGTTGCGACAAAGACGAAATTTCAATCGCCACGGCACTGGTTTGCTGCAGCCGGATCTCGGCCTGCATTTCGCGCACAGTGGTGTTGTTGCAGCCCCCCTCAATCAGTTGGTTCTGGTAGCTGCGCTGAAAAATCAATGC
>CAZYDV010000296.1:0-7899 GCA_964646405.1 uncultured Granulosicoccaceae bacterium
CAGTTCGGCGCTGACAGACAACCGGTTGCCATGACGCAAAAGCGCGCGGTCATCGACGCTCCGCTTTCCGCTGTCAACAACCATTGAGTATATTCTTCATCGTAGCGGGCGCTGGCCACCCGGCGATTGAAATCGATGTCGTCATGCAGCTGGTAGCGACTGGCGACGTGTTCAGCATAGCGCAAAATCTCCGGCTGCGGCGAGTAGCGCTCAGACCAGTTCCACTCCTGTTGCAAGTCATCATCGAATTGATAGGAGTACTGCATACTTTCGATGTCGCAGCGGGCACCGGGATAGCGGTTCCAGTACCAGGTGCCACCAACGCCCGCCCCCGCCTCCCAGATGCGTGCGCTGAGCCCCATGGTTCGGCATTGGTGCAACAGATAGAGGCCAGCAAATCCGGCACCGACAATCGCGACATCGTAGTTCGGTTCTTTCATGATAAATCCTGTCATGGACTGGCGATTTTAACAGCCCGAAGCCTGCATCGGGTGCACAGGGGCATCGGCCCGGGACAAGCGACCCAAAGTGGCACAAGGCTTGACACAGAGTGCGTTTCCGATCTCGATCAGTACTACTCTGATGCGATCTGGTACTCGACACAGATGCGCCGCTGGGGGCAAATCGCCGAACCGCAAACCGATGATTGGTATCACGATGTTGCCAAATCCGTCTACCTGCCGGATACCTACCTGACCGCTGCAAAACTTCTGGTGGACGAAGGGTTTGCGGACAAGAGCGATTTTCCCTGGGATACCAGTGGCTACCGTGAGTCGGTTATCGATCGGCAAAGTCAAAAGGGGGAAGCCATTCCCTTCGCGCTGCGCCTTGCTGTGAACCGAATGACAAACTCTCATTCGCAACGTTTGAACGTTACAGTACACTAGCGGGAAGGCTTCGTTGCCACAATCTCCAGCGCGGTTGCTGTTCGCGCCACACTACGAGGTGTGCTCTTGTCCTGTCCCGTCTTTTTGTACCAGGTTTGCGTGCTGTGCGAGCACGGTTGCTCAGGTAAATCCCCCGCCAAAGACAATCGACCTGACGTTACATTGGGTCTATCGCTAACTGATCAATTCGGGTGACAGAGCCTGCCACTCTGGCCCTGACGCTAGGCGTCGGTCTTGCCGCCGGTTTCATCCGAGGTCTTACCGGCTTCGGTGGACCCGCGTTTATTCTGGCCGCACTCACGCTGGTGATGACGCCGATGGCCGTCATCGGCAAAATTTTGATTGTGGAATTGATTGCCGCGAGTTACCTGGTAGTGCGATGCAGGCAACTGATCCGTTGGCGAGCGACACTGGCGCTGGCACTCCCCACGCTTGCCACCATGCCGATCGGTTACTGGATACTCGTGCACACCGATCCGGAAACGATGCGCCGCCTGATAGCAGCCGCCATCATTTTATCCTGCCTGTTGATGGGCAGCGGCTGGCGCTATCAGCAACCGCTCGGCCGTGCAGGTTTGATCTGCACGGGGATCGTTGGCGGAATCGTATTCGGGGCGAGTTACATTGCACTACTGGTAGTGGCGGTACTACTGATGGGGCCGTATCAGAAACACTACCTGCGTGCGCTTTTTGTATCGTGGGGCTGGATGACAGCGGTGTTCTTCATGGCCATTTCTGTGTTCAATGGCAACACCGGTAGTGCCGAAGTCTATCAGGCACTGTCACTGGCGGTGTGCTACTTTGCCGGCACCTGGTTGGGCTCGCGTCTGTTCGATCAGACTGCCGAGAATCACTATCGCCGCTACGCGCTGGCAACGCTTATGTGTTTAGCAATCGCCGGCATGTTCTAAACGAACAAGCTAGTCATAAATGTTCACGTTGCCACCCCGTGCGATGATCGCGTCACTACGTTCGCCCAAATAGCGCTGGAACATCGGTTGTTCGCGCCAGGCATCGGACTGCACGTAGTCGAGAATTGACTGTGTGTGAAAACGTTTGAGCCACGATTCTGATCGGATCACTTCAGTGTGATCGGCAGCGTAAAGCACCATAGTTGGCGCGTAGTTTATCTGTAGCTGTCGCGCCAGCTCCCTGCTGCTGAGCGCTTGCCCGTCACGGGTTTTAACGCTGTCGCGCCCCCACATGTCGAGCCGTATAATGTCGAACGGCTCCATCAACGGTGGCGATAGTTCGTGGGTAAAAATGCCTTCGTGCAACTGGTTACAATTGCTGCAGTCGCGCTGCTCAAATAAAAGAATATACGGCTTTTCCTGATCACCGGCCGGCAGTTCGATCGGCTCGTTACCCGAAAAATCGTCCTGATCCAGGTACTCATAGGAGACTGGCTCGAGTTTTTCGCCGGATGCCGTTTGGGTCGCCAGATACTCATTAAAACTGGGTCGATCGGTGGCATCCAGACCTACGTATTCGAGTGCTACGCGGAATTTTTCTGGTGGGAAATAGCCGTTCAGGCGCAGATCGAGTTCGCCGGTCTCATCGTACATCATCACTGTCGGGGTGAATTGCACCTGCAATTGACTGGCGAATGTTTTCTCGGTGTACTGATCGCCACCGATGCTCGTCACTTCGCGATCGCCCCACATGTTGATTTCGATGACGTCGAAGTTTTCACGCACGGTGTCCTCGATATCTTTTTGCGCGAGATTGCGCTCGACGAACGCATTGCAGTACGGGCATCCGGGCTGATGAAAGACCAGCATCAGGCCCTTGCCAGCATCCTGCGCCTCCTGAATATCGTCGGCAAGTTCCAGAAAACTAGTTTTAAACCAGTCGGGGTACTCGACGTCTTCGGCCCCCTGATAGCTTCCCGCGGTGCTTCCCTGGGCTGTCGACTGTTCGGAAGACTGGGCACGCGCCTCACTGGCTGCGACCCAAAGGCAACACGCGAACAGCAGGCACATTGTCCAGGTGGTTGAAGGTTGACGAGCAACGCGTGCCGCCACCGCGGCCCGCATGTTCAGACAGGTTCGTATCCGCATCACTACCCCCGTTGACGTGTCGATCGAGGTATTCTGCTGCGCTTACCGCGCGCCGGTCAAGCGTGGCGTGATGCACGCGAACGGGCTTTTCTAGTTGATACGGCAGCTATCGCAGCGCATTCGACGCGCGTAGCGCCAGCGGGCAAAGTGCTGGTAGGCCCGATCAAGCAACGGCAGCAGCCCGGGTATCGCCACTAGCCTGGCAAGATATCGGTAGTAGGGCAACGCGCGCCAAACTGCAGCAAATGCATAGGCACCTTTTACGATACTACCGTTCACATCCACCACGTGCAGGTGGCGCATCGCCGCGTCCTGAGTGATGGCATGCTGCTCCAGCACCTGCTGATCGGTCGCGATATCGACCCAGTTGACCTGCGAGTTTTTGTCCACCCGCTGGTAGTGAGCCACCTCACGCGCGCACAGCGGGCAACTGCCGTCGTAGAGCATGGTGACCTTATCGCTCCCGTCAGCCTGCATCAGCTTTCTCCGCTACCAGCATGTAATTGATCAACTGCAAGCGGCTGAGCGACATCTTGCGATTGAGCGGATTGACGAACACGCCGGAAGAGGCAACCGGGCGCAGACCATCACGTGACAGCAGGGTGTGCAACTGCGATGGCTTGACCAGCCGATGGTATTGATGGGTGCCTTTGGGCAGCCACTTCAGCACGTACTCCACCGCAATAATGGCCGACAGCCACGATAAAAAATTGCGATTGATGGTGGCGATAAAGTGCAGCCCGCCCGTGCGCACCATGCCGCTGCATGCCTGCATAAAGGCAGGTAAATCGGCGACATGCTCGACCACCTCCATGTTGAGCACAACATCATACTGTTCGCCGCGTTGATGCAACGACTCAGCGGTACAAAGTTCGTACTGTGGTATCTGCTCCATGCCGACCGCGTGTTCAGCGGCATGCTGCCGAGCGACGGCTATATTTCCATCACTGATATCGACACCGTGTACCTGTGCGCCGTGTCGCGCCATCGCCTCAGACAACAGCCCTCCGCCGCAGCCGATATCCAGTACGCGCAATCCAGCCAGCGGCCTGTCCGTATCCCGGGTTTGGAAATGTCTGGCTACCTGCTCGACAATGTACCCACTACGCAACTGATTGAGCGTGTGCAGCGGCCACATTGGCCCACTGGCATCCCACCAGGTGGCGGCGAGCTTATTGAATTTGGCAATTTCGCGGGTATCAACGCTGGCGGCACCGGCCAGCTTGTCATCAACGGCAGTAGTCATGGCGACACCCTATGATTGGCACAGGGAAATATGGGGTCGCAACCAAATAAATTCACCGGCCACCGATGCTTTTTGCAACAGCCGGGAAAGCGCGCCCTTTGTGACGGGCGGCGATTCAGATCACAAGCCCGCTCAATCGGGCTCATACCCCTGCGGAATGATCAGCCTGTCGAGTTCCCGGGTCGGCACGACCAACGATGCGTAACCGCGCTCTGCTCCAGCGCTGAATACATTCGCAATATTCTGCGCATTGGTGGCATAGTCGACGCTTAAGACTTTTTTGCCGGCAGCGTTCCACTGGCTGAGCTGCTCGATGTACCAGTTGCTAAGCGTCGTCTCAACGGCCTGATCCACCGGCGCATAGAAGTGGGAGATCTTGATAATGCCAGTCAGGTTCTCCAGCCAGTCAACCGACGGCTCATTGATCAGCTCTTCGGTGTTTTGCACAAAGATGCCAAAATTCGGATTGCCGCTCGCTGTGATGGCATAGTCGCGAATGTCGGCGACGAACTGGTGCAGGTCGGCGATCGCCGAGGGATTCTCCTCGAGGAACGACTGATAGACGTCGACACCATCCAGTACCACGCCGTCAAAACCTGCCGCCACGATCGTATCCAGACGACTGTCGGGCGAGCCCATAACGATCTGCTGCCAATCCTGATCCCAGTAACGTACGATGAATTCGCCCGGCCAGCCGCCGTTCGGTGAGGCGAGCCAGGACGGATTGCCGAATGTCCAGTCATCCTGCCAGTAGTTTCGAAAATCTTCTGCCTTGCCGATGGGCAGGTATGCGAGGACCAGCTTTTCGCCATTGCCGTCACAGCGGATACGGTCGATCACGTTGCTGTTGAGCGGCGAACTGGGCTCGGAATCCATGACGATCAGGTCGTAGCGCGTTTCGGCCAAATCGGCATAATCCATATTCTGCAACTGGTAGTACCAGTCGTTCACGTCGTCCCAGGTCAGTGTGTGCTGCGGGCACTCATAGGCCTTACTTGCCCAATTGAAGCGATCGAACGCCACCACCTCGTTGGAAGTTCCCACGTCGCCACTGTCGCAGCCAGCAATCAGCGAACTGCACAGAACGGCAGTAGAAATTAAGCACCTGGAATTCATTTAGCGCACCGGTTGGAGAAGAGACCCACAGCTTCTCTGACTGTAACGGCTGCTGAACTCAGGTTTTTATAGTTGCATTATCATCTATTGCCATCGCCATCCCGCTGCTGTGGGCCAGACCGTGCACCTGCCCGCTAATCTGTGAACGCTACAAATTGTAAAATCGGTAGCGCTCGGCCACCACCCGGCCCCGCCGTCGCCCGACTACGCGCTCAAGCAAGCGCGGTCATTTCGTGTACAGTGACGCTGGCAAATGAGGTGCCCTCGGTGACAATGCTGAGCGATTTGCGCAGGGTATCAGTCAATGAATGGCCCGCCATTGGCACGACAGACAAAGCCGAGACTTCGCCGTGCTGTAGCGGAACCACCGCACTTTCGCCGGCTGACAGACGTAACGGGCCGTCCTGCAACAGAGCGGCAAAGTTGAATTCCCCTCTTGGTACAACGGTTTTGTGTGGCGTCATACCGGTGATTGTCACCGCATCTGTGCCCCTGTTGGTCAACACGACCTCCAGATCATTGCGGGTGGGAGAAATTCGGGTGGAAACATCAATGGTGGCCAGTTCAGCGGGCCGATCATTCGCCATCGCCTGCTCTGCATCCGGGGCCGCTGCCAGCGCGCCGCCAGCCAGCGATGCGGCCACACCCGTGGCAGCCGTCGCAGCGATGGTTTTCAGCGTTTTACGTTTTGCAAGATCAGTCATTAGGTTCTCCTTCGGTACACCAGAACGATTGCGACAGATGCGCACCGCACAAGTCTAAGGACACAATTGCTGACAGCTTACACCACCTTATACATCACCAGCCGATGGCCCATCGAGTATCAGGCACTCTGCTCGTCAGCGACATCATTGCGCAAAATACCGATTCCACCCACCTCGACTTCAACCACATCGCCCGGTTCCAGATATTTTGGCGGATCGAATCGCGCACCGGCACCGGTTGGCGTGCCGGTGACGATCATATCGCCGGGTTGCAAGGTCATGAACGTTGAGATGTAGGCGATCTCTTCGCGGATCGGAAACATCATTCTGCTTAGCACGTCGTCCTGGCGCACCTCGCCGTTTACCCGCGTAACGATGCGCGCATCATCCAGCTGAGAAGCCTCGTTGAATGGCACGAGCCACGGTCCTATTGCGCCGGATTTGTCCCAGTTCTTGCCCTGCGTGACATTGAATTTCGCGTGCCGCACCCAGTCGCGGATCGTGCCCTCGTTGCATAGTGTCAGCGCCGAGATGTGATCGTAGGCATTTTCAGCACTGATTCTGCGCCCGGCCTTGCCAATCACCACGACTACCTCGCCCTCGTAGTCGAGCGTGTGATTTTCAGGCGGGCGAATCAGCGGTTGCCCATGACCGGTAAATCCGCTGGCAAAGCGCGGAAACAGCGACATGTATTTTGGCTGTGTACTGCCGTCTTTGTACTCGGCGTTTCGATCGGGGAAATTCACCCCCACGCACAGAATGCGAACCGCGTTGGGCATCGGCATTTCGTAGACAACATCCGTGTGCGTGACCGCACGTCCAGATGCAGCATCCGCCAGTTGATCGAGTGCGTCGGCAACCACAACATCGCGCAGCGTTGGCCACTCGGGAAAATACGGCGACAGCGCTATCATGCCGTCATCTTTCGCCGCACCGTAGTAGGTTTCGCCATCGGCGCTATAGGTTGCAAATCGCATGCAGAGTCTCCGGGTTGTCGCGACCCTAATCGCGCAACAACCACAAGCAGGTGTGTTGATTAATCAGGGGGCAATGATCGGACTGGCGGCCAGCCCGGATTCGCGTGGTTCACAGTCGATAAAATTGGAGCCATGTTCGAACCAGCTTTGCGGTGCCGGCGCACCCCAAAGCGTCTGGCGCTGCGGATCTTTCAAATCCCATTTGATCGGCTCGTGATCTGAATCAACAGTTTGATAATCTGAGCAGTAGATTTCGATGCGATGGCCATCCGGATCGAGAATGTAAAGAAAAAAGGCATTCGAGATACCGTGCCGGCCCGGGCCGCGCTCGATATTGGCTAGATAACCGGAGCTTGCCATCAAGTCGAGCAGATCGATGATGTTAAGCGGTGTCGGCACCCAAAACGCGATGTGGTGCATGCGCGGGCCAAAGCCGTTGGTGAATGCCATATCGTGCACGCCGCCTTTGCGGTGCAGCCAGGCGGCCCAGAGCTTTTTCGTCTCCTCATCCTCGGTGTATTCGGTCACGCGAAATCCGAAGTCACTGTAGAACGCAACCGACGCATCGACATCGGGCGAAAAGCAGTTAAAGTGATCGATGCGCAAAGGTTTTACACCGCGATACAACGCGTATTGCTGGTGAATCGATGGCAGGCGATCCATCTTGTGATAGAACTCCAGCGGTATACCGATATTGTCTGACGTCAACAGGGTACGCCCCTGGTATTCGCGTTCGACCCACGAGCAAGCTCGTCCCTTGCCTTCGAAATAAACTTTGGCCCGGTCGAGATCTTCCTCGTCAAAGGTCTTGAAACCCATCACCTCCACGGTGCCGGGCTTATCCGACTTTTGCAAAATCACACAGTGATGCCCGCGCTCTTCCATCGCGCGCAGGTAGACGTGTGTGTC
>CAZYDV010000297.1:0-7859 GCA_964646405.1 uncultured Granulosicoccaceae bacterium
GGCGGCCTCTTCTTCTGACATAGCGGAGGCGGCGTTGGGTTTGTAGCGGGCTTGCCTGCCGTCCTGGTTGGTGTCGAATCGGGTGGTCAATGCGTCGCGGAACGCCTGGCGCGCCGCCTCGACTTCCGCTGCAGAGATGACGCCGTCGCCATTGGCGTCGGTGAATACCGGGACGTCCTGGGCGTTCGCGCTGGATGCGACCAGGGCTGCCAGAAAAATAGTCGGGGTTGTGCGTTGCATGGTGTGGTCCTGGTTCTGGCGGTAATCGAGTATTGATGGTCGTCGTGATGTTGTTAAAACGCGGGGCCGGTGAATTGGTTGACACAGGGGGTGGCGTGCAGGTTTAGCTGCCTTGAAAATATAGAGAAAAGTGCGGCTAAAGCCTGTACTCCAGCGGGCGATCTGACTTGGAGACGTCGGCTCGGCGGCAGGCTGGCTACAAAATCGCCTCGATCAGATAGGGCCCTTCGCTCGCCAACCCCGCTTTGAGTGCGCGCGCCAGCTCGCCGGCGTTGCTGGCGCGCTGGCCTTCCACGCCCATGCCTTTGGCCATTGCCAGCCAGTCGAGGGTTGGGCGGTCGAGGTCCATCATGTCGATCGCGATTTGGCCTGCGTTGGCGCCGACGTTGCGCAATTCGTGTTTGAGGATTTCATAGCTGCGGTTCGACAGGACAATGGTGGTGACGTCGAGGTTTTCGCGCGCCTGTGTCCACAGTGCCTGCAAGGTATACATGCCGCTGCCATCGGCCTGCACGTCGATGACCTTGCGATCGGGGCAGGCGACGGCGGCACCGGTGGCCAGCGGAAATCCGATGCCGATCGATCCGCCACAGATCTGCAGCCAGTCGTGTGGCGGACAGGCGGTGGTGGCCGCGGGCAGGTCGCGTGAATTGGTGATGCCCTCATCGGCGATGATGGCGTTTTCCGGCATCAGGTTGGCCAGCACGGCGGCAAGTGTGGTCGCGTTGATCGGTTCGACGGGCGCCGGCAATGGCGCATCGCCTGGCAGTTGAATCAAGGCTCCTGCATCGGTTGCGCCCAGGCGCTCGGCCAGCGCTTCAAGTGCCGCGGCGCCGTCTTCGTCGGGGCCGGCCAGCGGGTGGATCTCGCAGTCATCGGGCCAGAGCTTGCTGGGTTTGTCCGGGTAGGCGAAAAATGCCACCGGCGCTTTGGCGCAGACTGGAATCAGGTGTTTGTAGCCTTGGAGTTTCGCGAGCGCGCGATCAACCACGTAGGGAATACTCTCGATCGGCACCCGGCCTGCACCGCGCTCCATGCGGGCGTTTGACGATTGCGCCAGCAGCTTCGCGCCGGTGGCAACGGCTATCTTGCCAGCGGACAGCAGCGCCGCTTCGCGCAGCGTATGGCCGGTCAGGACAAACGCCGTTGGCTCACCGCGTTGCAGGATCTCTGCGATTGCATCGATTCTCTCCTGCGGTACTTCCGCGGGTGCAGGTGGGGTGACCGGGGGTGCCGGACCATCGGATTCCTCCCAGGCCGTGTTGGCCGGCAGAATCAGTGTGGCCACCTGGCCGGGGTAGGTGTTGGCGGCGGCCACTGCCGCGGCGCCATCGGTTGCCACCGTTCGAGAAGAATCACTGGTTTTGACCCATTCCGATACGGGACGTGCAATGCCTTCGATATCGGCGGTCAACGGTGCATCGTATTCGATATGGTAGGTCGCGTGATCGCCGACGATATTCACTACACCACTCTCGGCCTTGCGTGCGTTGTGAAGGTTGGCAAGGCCGTTGCCAAGCCCGGGCCCCAGGTGCAACAGAGTGGCTGCTGGCTTGTCCTTCATGCGGTAGTAGCCATCGGCCGCACCAGTGACCACGCCCTCGAATAGGCCCAGCACGCAGCGCATGCCCGCGACCTTGTCGAGTGCGGCGACAAAGTGCATCTCCGATGTGCCGGGGTTGGAAAAGCAGACGTCGATGCCGGAATCGATCAGCGTGCGGACGAGGCTTTCTGCGCCATTCATAGTCATCAGCGGTGGGTCGCGAGAACAGTAGGGCCCGGAATTTTATCACGCGTGCCGACGGTGCAGTTCCGGCTATTATCCGATTGATCGTCCCATGGTGATGTAGTGGCCAACAGGTATAATTCGCCAATCAACCAGGGAAACTATTCATGGCCAGTGTGTTGTTGCAGGGGAGAATTGCGGCGGAACAGGAATCCTGTTTTCGCGAGTGCGCCGATGCCGATTGGCAAATACTGGTCTGGGATCCGGCCATACACAAGGCGGACGAATTTTCTGCGTTGGCGCAACAGGCAGATGTCATCGTGGGTGGCAATATTCCCGTTGAAAAATGGCCGACCACGTCAAATCTGAAGCTCTTCCAGATACCCTGGACCGGCTATAATTTTACAACGCCTGCGCGTATGCCAGCCGGTGTACCGGTGGCCAATTGCTTTGAGCACGAAACGGCCATTGCAGAGTATGTATTGCTTGCGATGCTGGAATGGCAGATCGGCTTGCGAAAAATGGATCAGCGTTTTCGCGAGGGTGGCTGGGGTGGACTTTTCCCTGGCGGCGGCTTATTCCACCAGGAAGTGCGAGGCACGACACTGGGTATAGTTGGCTACGGTCATATTGGTGAAGAAGTTGCCCGCCGCGCCAATGCGTTTGGCGTGCGCTGCATCGGTACACGTCGAACGCAGTTACCGACGCCACCAGAACTTGACTGGCTCGGTGGCGAGGCGCAATTGCCGCAATTGCTCGCCGAGAGCGACTTTGTGCTGATCGCCTGTGATCTGAATGATGCGACTAAAAATCTGATCAACGAAACCACGCTTGCGATGATGAAAAGCGACGGCGTTTTGATAAATGTTTCACGCGGTGGCGTGGTAGATGAAGCCGCGTTGTTTCGCGCACTGCAATCACGTGCCATCGGCGGTGCCGTGATCGACGTCTGGTACAACTATAACACCCCTGGTGAAGACGAAGTCTGGCCGGCCAATCATCCGTTTCAGGAGTTGGACAATGTGATCTTAAGTGCGCACGAAAGCGGCTGGACTAAAGAACTATTGCAACGGCGCTGGCAGGTGGTGGCCGACAACGTTCGACGCGTAATGCGTGGTGACGAGGCGCAGAATGTGGTTTTTGTGGGCGAGGCCGGGTGATTTTGTGTGATTTTATCCGTTGGCTAAAACCAATGGCAGGCCTGCACCCACAGATCTGACACGGTTGTGCTCATTCGATTTGCCTGGCTCGTCGGGCGATGGAAATTTGTATGTTGTTTTCGTCAATCGACGGGTTTATCACCCGGATTAGCAGAGGATTCAAACCGGCTGATGATTCGGGTGACAAAACGCTCTGAAAACCCTGCAACGAAACTCCAGAAAATCAGCTTTCCGTACTCTGCGAAGCTCGTGGCATGGATCTGAAAAATCGAACCTATCCCGCTCTCCGCGCTCGTCGATTGACTGGCGTCGCTTTGGCTGTCAGCCGAGAATGACGGGAAGAGATCGCCGCTGACCAGTCCGGATATAAACAGGATGTACAGCAGTACCGCCATGAAACCGCCCACCAGCGGTGCCAGCAGCAGATACATGAGCGACTTGGTCAGCAGTAGCAGATCGCCATCAGTCAGGTCCATCAATCGGTTTTGCAAACCGATGACGCCACCGAGTACACCCGTAAAGAACACGGCCGGCAACGCACTGTGGCTTCCCTTGAACGCCAGGTTGACGGTGGCGATCCAGAGCGTGACCAACAGCACCGACAGCGCGAGCAGAACGAACAGCCGGTTGCCGATCAGTCGCAGCAATTCCTGCCTGGCATCAAGCTGGCCCTGGGAATTGCCAAAGTGTTTGTTGATCCATCCCTTTGCTTCTTCGGTATCCATGATTGCTTCCGACTCCTGTGTGGGAAGTTCATAGTACATCACAGCGTGTGATTTTATAGTCGGGTGGAGAATTTGTGATTCAGTTGGGTGAGGACGTCTGTGGTGGCATCAATGCTGTGCGGGCTTTGGATAATGATCAACCGCCGCTGCTGGCTTTGCGCTGGCTACGCACCGAAACACGTTTGCGCTATTCGCACCAAACCTGCACGGTTTGTACGCCGTTGTTGCCAAAACCGCCCTGATCCCATACAGGCTCTAACGGCTGAGTGTTGCCTTCAGCGTCGGTAGCGCGACATTGTAGACTGTGTGCGCCGGGTGTTGCCTGCCAGTCGTAGTACCAGCTTCGCCAGGCATATTTTCCGGTGTCGCGGTCGAGCGTTGCACTATGCCAGGTGCCGTTGTCGCACACTTCAACCTGATTGATCGGGGTGCCTTTTCCACTCCATGCCTTGCCATGCAGGGTAATGGGGCCAGGTTCTACCAGTCTTCTGTCGCTATACCACTCAGGTATACCCGGCGGCACCATTAGGGATTTGACTTTGATCGTGGTGACCGGTGTGCCCGGATCGTTTGGATCTTTTCGATAGATGTAGGTTTTTACCTGCTGGTGGCCGTCGAACGGATGGTCGATCAGCTCGATATGATTCAGCCATTTAACGCTCGCCATGCCGTACCAGCCGGGTACGATCAAACGGAGTGGAAAACCGTGTTGTGGCAGCAGAGGTTGAGCGTTCATGGCCCAGACCAGCAATACATCTTCGTGCAGGGCGTCCGCTACTTTCAGGCTGCGGCTGTAGCTGTGAATATCAGTTTTGGAAATACCTTTGTCGATGCCGTGAAAAACGACATCGACTGCGTCGTTTTGAATGCCGGACTGCTGCAACAGATGTTTTAACGGTGTGCCAGTCCACTCGGCGGTGCCAACCGCTTCGTAGCGCCACGGCATACTCTGACGACGTGGAGACACCAGGGCACGGCCGTTACCGGCACATTCGAGCGTGACCCGCTTCGTCACGGTGGGCAAGTTCTGTAGCTGTGCAAAGGGCAGTTCGATATGTTCATTGACCAACCCGTCAATCTTCAGTGACCAGCTATCTGCACTCGCCACGTAAGGTACATCGAAATGATTGAGCAGGTAGTGGGCGCCAGCCGGCGTGACATCGTGGCGCAGCATCTCGAGCATGATGCCGCTGTTGCGATTGGCCAGGCGAACTTCTTCATCAGTGAAGTCGTCGCCGTGACCCTGAAGTTGTACGGCCGGATCGAGAACGGGGCTTTGCATTTTCAATGTTCCGGGGTGGCTCGATGGGACGCGCTATTCGGGTAGGCGCTTAGGCTGAGGGTGGATTGTCGCGGGTAAAGACGGGTTCGTCCGCTTTGATGGTGAGTTTTTTGTTGTACGAGTAGCCTGCGGTATCGAAGCCGAGTATGTCGTCGCGATTTTTTATTCGGTTGTCGATGACGTAGCGCGACATCATGCCGCGGGCTTTTTTAGCGAAAAAAGAAATCAATTTGTATTCGCCATTTTTTCGATCCTTAAAAACCGGGCTTATGATCTCGGCATTGAGGTGATTGCGATTGACGACTTTGAAATATTCGTTTGACGCCAGATTCAGCACGAAGGGTTTCTTTTGGCTTGCCAGGTCTTCGTTGAGTACGTCGGTAACGTGGTTTTTCCAGAATTGATACAGGTTGGCGCCACGCTTGTTGGCAAAGCGCGTGCCCATTTCCAGCCGGTAGGCCTGCATCAGATCGAGCGGTCGCAAGACGCCGTACAGGCCACTGAGAATTCGCAGGTGTTTCTGCGCGAAGTTGATGTCGCGTTTGCCCATGGTTTCGGCCTGCAGGCCGAGGTACACGTCGCCCTGAAATGCATAGATTGCCTGCTTGGCGGTTTTGGCGGTGAACGGGGTGCTCCAGTCGGTGAATCGTTGCGCGTTCAGTTCAGCGAGTTTGCTGCTGATGTTCATCAGTTGGCCAAGTTTGGCCGACTTGAGCGGGCGCAATTCCCTGATCAGTGCTTCGGAATGATCGAGCAACAAGGGCTGGGTGGTGTCAGCAAAGCCTGGCGGGCTCTCGAAGTCGAGCGTCTTGGCAGGAGAAACCAGTATCAACATGGGTGGGTCGCAATGTGTGTGTGCCGCAAAGTAGTGCGTACTTTAGCAAAAATCGTCCGTTACCCGCAGCGTTTGCGGCCGGGTTTGGGTGCTTTGGCGACAGATCAGCAGGCAGACAACAAGCGCACAGGATATGCGGGCGCAGATGGACGTTTTGTGGGGATATAAAAGCGGGGGGAGGGAGTTGGGGCCCACAGTCTGGTGGGCCCCGGGATACAGCGCCGGCGTTAACGCAGGCCGGTAGTTGGGCGGAGTCCGTCTGTGCCGGAGGCGGAAGCCGGCACTTGCCCGAGGTGATCGATAAACCCTTGTTTGACCTTTCGAAGCAGTTCGGCTTGCTGCTTGAGAGGTCTGGCGGGACGGGCTTTGCGCCCGCGGGTTCACCGATTGCCGCCAGATGGTACTGGGTCTTGGGGGTGCGAAGCATGATAGGGGGAAAGCCCGGTGACGACAATAATCTGCCACAGCACCTCAGCTGTGAAAGGATTTCATATATCGGCAAAAGTGTGAATTGGCACGCATCGCTGCTGTGACGCAGGCGACACGGAGCCGGCCTGATGGCACTGCATGCCCGAGCTGGCATCGATCTTTCATGCGGGGCGTACGTGGTGTCAGCCAAATTTCGGATCAAATTTATCAGACGGCTTGAACCGAATATCATTGGACAGCCGAAACGTGCTGACGCCACATTCCTCACTTTTGTTGCCCGCTGCGTGGATTAATCGGCGCTTAGCGAGGCGATGAACGAGCCGCCTTAGCAGACCTTTTTTGGGTCAGTCGAATAGTATCCCGCGCGGCAATGGCACGTGTAACACCGAATGAAAAAGCAGATACATGCCGACGCTGACGCTGATTGCGAGCGCTGCGCGTGCGAGCCAGACTGTGACGGAGGTGGTGTGCGGCTTCAACATCGTGTGCACGACGAAGTAGAACGCCACACTGGCGATCAGAAATCCAGTCACTGGCACCACCAGCAGGTAGGCTGCGAGCACCAGCACGCCGGTCAGTACGCGACCGCGCTCGAGGGTCGATTCGAAAAATAGCTGGTAGTCCGGACGCCACTGGCTCTTGATGAGGACAACCACGCCCAGTAGCGCTGCCACTGCCGCGCAGTAGTGAATGAAGATGCCACCGAACCGGCTGAGATCGCGGGTAGAGACGTAAACGATGATGGCGAGTGCCAGCATCGTGATACCCATGATGCGATCGGTATTGACGCCTGGTGCTTTTGAATTTCCTGCTGTATTTGCCAGCGGTGTGTCTGTCACCTGCGATGCACGCTGCCGCTGTGCCCCCACCAACGGCCACAGCGCGCTGATCACACAGAGTGCGATCAACACCAGGCTAATCGGGCGGGTAGTCATATAGGTGAGAACGCTGCCCGACGCGCCGCCAATCATCATCGACTGCACCAGCCCGTTTTCGATGTATGGGCCGAGGATGAAGCCAAGCACCAGCGGTGCCGGCTGGTAGTTGAGGCGGTGCAGTGCGAATCCAATGACGCCGAAGATCAGCATCACCCAGACGTCCAGCATGTTGTTGCGGATTGCGTAGGAGCCCATCACAGTCATCAACAGTATCACCGGTGCCAGTGCACTGGACGGGATATTGATGATTCTGGCGTAGACGAAAGAGCCCAGGGTGCCGAGGATCAGCACGGCAACAGATGCGATCGCCAGCGCTGCGATAAACGCATAGGTGACATCGGCGTAGATGGCAAACAGATCGTTGCCGGGCTGCATGCCGTGCAGCATCAGCGCGCCGAGAATCACCGCCGCTGGCGGTGACCCCGGTATGCCGAGCGTTAGCAGCGGTATCATCGATCCCGGCGCCATCGCGCTGTTGGCGGCCTCTGATGCCGCCACGCCGCGAGTTGTGCCGTGGCCAAACT
>CAZYDV010000298.1:0-7798 GCA_964646405.1 uncultured Granulosicoccaceae bacterium
TGGCCACTCAGCGCGGCCCCGCCGGCGAGGAACCTTTACAAAGTGGCGACAGCCATATCCGAGGCAGGTAAAAAGCGTTTGGTTACTTTGCGATTTTCAAAGTAACCCAGCGCACGGGACGCGCAGAAAAAGGCAAGGATGCCACGCCAAAGCAGCAAACCAAAGCAGAAAAGCCAGCGCAGCAAAAACGAAGCCCATCACCCCACCCGGACATTCCGAATCTCGGGAACCACCCAAAACAAAGCCGCCCCAAAAAAAGTAAACACAGAACAAAGCAAAAAACCCGTGTTATACCCATCAGTCAAATCAAATAGCAACCCCGCACCAAAAGCCCCCAGCGCAGCCCCTAACCCCTGCCCCAGATTAGATGCGCCATAAATCGATGCGAGCCCGCGACCGGCAAAAATTTCAGCCATCAGCGTCGTGATGATCGGGCCGCGCGCGCCGGCGGACAGGCCAAAGGTGATGACATAGATGCCGACGATGATCCAGTTGGGGAACCATTGCAGCAGGGCCAGTGCGGCGATGCCGATGAAGCTGAGCACGTAACTGCAAGTGGACACGATATGCCGTGGCCAGTGGTCGGCGGCCAGTCCGGTCAGGGTCATACCGGCGAAGCTCAACATGCCGACGATACCGAAAGCGAGTGCAGCTTCGACTTCACTGAATCCGCGATCAACGAGATACGCAACACTCTGCAGGCTGATGCCGAATATGCCGATGGCAGTGAAGGCAAAGATAAAGAAGAACCCCCAGAATGCCCGCGTGCGCAGCGCTTGTCGCAGGTTCAATCCACCGCTGGCTTTGCCGCCTCGCGCCTGGCGGGGATTGTCTACCGCACCCTCGGCGATGCGTCGCCACGGCAGCACCAGCACCAGCAGCAACACCGCCGCAAACATCCATCCTGACAGACCGTAGGCATCTGCCCAGCCGAAGTGATCGATCGCCAGTTGTGCGGCCGGCACCATCATCAGGGCGCCCAGCCCCTGCGCGGCATAGGCGACGGACAAGGCGGTGCCCAGGCGCCGATCGAACCAGCGCGAGACCAGGCTTTGCATCGGCACAATACCGACCATAGCGGCGCCCACCCCGCCCATCAGCCCGATGAATATATAAAAGTGCCAGAGTGATGTGAGATGTCCGGCTGTGGCGTAGGCGCCAATGAGTAGTGCAACACCGCAAGTGTAACTGACTCTGGCACCAAAGCGATCAAAAGCAAGGCCTGATACCAGCGAGCCCAGACCGAGGCAAACCATATACACCGAGTACACGGAGGTGACTTCTGCGCGCTCCCAGCCAAACTCATCACTCAACGGCAGCAAAAACACGCCGAAAGTCTCGCCCATGCCGCGACTGAGTGCCGTCAGCAATACGCAAAATGTCAACACAGACAGTGCGGCCAGCGCACTGCCACCGACCAGCGCCCGGCTACTCACCGGGTTGGGAGTTGTCGATGACACTATTCGAATATCGCTTCGGGCAATAGCGCACTGACGATGACGTTGGGCAGGTCGACCACGTTGCTGATGCGCAGATCGACGGCAACTGAACAGATCACATAGGCCTGTTCGCGACTGTAGCCGCGTTCCATCAACAATTGAATCATTTCGCGCACGGCGTTGCGCGCGGCAAGTGTGAGATCTTCACCCTGCTGGGTACCATCCGGCTCGATCGGCATACCCATGGTAGAGATGAAATTGTGCGGTGCCGCCCACTCGGGTGGCAAAAAGTAACCGCTGTGTGAGACGCGCGGGAACCGTATGTTTTTGGCGACCGCCATTTGCGGATACAACTTGAAACGCACGTCGATTGTCGCCGCCATTTCAATCGCGGTGATACAGCATTCGGAATCTCCCTGGGCAAAGTGCGCATCGCCGGCAGAGAACATCGCGCCCGCCACACTCACCGGGATCTGTAACCTGGAACCTTTAGTGAGCTGTTTGATATCCATGTTGCCGCCGTTTTCACGCGGCGGCAGGGTGCGCAGTCCATGTTCAGCCACCGGCCCGGTAGCGGGCACAGCATTTTCGCTGGTCGGCGGTGGCGCGATGCCACCACGCGCTGCCAGATCTGCTTCACGCGCGGTCCAGTGCTGCAACTGCTGATGCGACGGCGCAAGCCCGGCGGTGCCAACAAACGAACTATCCGGAATGCGCACGCCGGGTATCTGATCAGACCGGGCCCAGCCGTCGTCGACGTGCCAGTGGGCAAGCCAGGGGCCTGTGATTTCATCGCGAAGAAAACCGCTGCCAGGGATAATGCGGGTCCAGCCATAGGGTTCGGCGACGATGTCGACAAACTCGATCTCGAGCAAATCTCCCGGCTCGGCGCCATTGATGGCCACGGGCCCTGTCAGCGGATGGGCGACGTTGGCATCGAGTGAGTTGAGATCATCCACACTCATACCCGGTTTGACCTGACCATCCGCTGCGTCACGCAATTCCATGCGAATCAACTCACCGGGCTCAACAGTAGCGGCCGGCGAGATGTCAGGGTGCCAGCGGTTGTGGCCACTGTGCGGCTCATCGCGCAGGCGACCGTCGCGGTTTATCGTAATTTGCTGCACACTGTGCTCCCGAATCGAGTGCCGGCAGAATCCGGATTCATTTGTTGAAAGCTCGCCCGAGACACAGGAAGCCCGACCATTGATACTCTGGCAGGATGATCCCCCGACAGGGCACTCAGCGTCCAGTGCCATCGACCTGGTTTTTCGCATCAGGTGCCGACAACTGCCAGTCGATCACGCCAGTGCTCTGGCCGAGGCGATTCTCACAGTGGCACCGTGGCTGTCACAGCTTGCGGGTGCTGCGATACAGCCGGTGCATCTGGCGGGCTCACAGAATGGCTGGGAGCGGCCGGCAGAGGGCAGCGGCGATGATCTGCTGCTGTCAAAGCGCACGCGGCTGATCATCCGCGTACCGCGCGACCAAAGCAAGCGCCTGCAGGAGGCATTGTGCGGCCAGACGATTCACGTCGCTGACAACCCCATGGCGATCGACTCGGCGCGCGAGCGGGTGTTGCAGGGTGTGGGCACCTTGCTGGCGCGCCATGTTTTTTATCATAACCTCGCCGATCACAGCGACGAACAGGCGTTTACCGATGCCGTGGTGCAAAGCTGTATGGCGCTTGGCTTTCAGCCGTCCAAACTGCTGTGTGGCTTGCAACAGCAACTGAAAATTGCCGATCGCTCGATCACGACTCGCAGTGTGTTGCTCGCGGATGTGCCGACGCTGCAATCGCTGCAGCTACAGCAGCACGGGCTGGGCGATGAAAGACTGATGGGCTGCGGCATGCTGATACCAAACAAAGACATTGCCGCCGTCAATCAATCCGAGTGATCATCGCCACAAGACATTGCCTGCACCGGTTCAGTCACCGACAAACTCATCCGGATCAAAGCCTGCGCGCGCGAAGTATTCACGGGCCCGTCTGGCATCGCGCTCGACCACCTGCCCTTCATTGAAGATCATGGCAAGCGTCGACCAGGCGCCAGCCAACCCCTGGGCGCCGGCTTGTTCCAGCAGACGGATGGCGCGCTCGGCATCGGTATCAACGCCCTCGCCATACAGGTACATCACACCGAGCGAATGACAGGCGAGCCCCATCCCCTGTTCAGCTGCGTCACGCATCATCGCAACCGCCTGCTCCGGTCGCGGCACCACACCCAGTCCGTTTTGCGCCATCACCGCACAGCGGTACAGGGCATCCGCATCACCGGCTTCGGCCAGTGGCTGCAACAACTGCCAGGCGCGACGAAACTCGCGTGACTCGAATGCCGCGATACCGCTGCCCAGTTGCATGGCCTTTTCGTTGGCGGCTTTG
Organism: uncultured Granulosicoccaceae bacterium; assembly: GCA_964646405.1. Lineage (GTDB taxonomy): Bacteria > Pseudomonadota > Gammaproteobacteria > Granulosicoccales > Granulosicoccaceae > CAKZSB01. Next base: position 3,823 of record CAZYDV010000298.1, read on the forward strand.
TCGGGTGGTGCGTCGGTCATGGCAAGCTCGGTGGTCCGGACTACCCCTGCCTTTCGACGTGGTGCAGGCCCGATTGATTTATGAGACAGTTGTGCGCTATGAACAATTGTATAAAAGTCTGCCCGGTCGATGCAGTGCCGTCGGGCGAAATGCGCTGCGTGACACTGGCCGATCGCAACGTGCTCGTCGCCCACACCGAAGCTGGCTATCTCGTGGCCGATGAAATGTGTACGCACGAAGACGCGCGACTCTGCGACGGCAACCTCAGTGGCACGCTGGTGAAGTGTCCGCTGCACGGCAGCCGCTTTGATCTGACCACCGGTCGCGTACTCGACGATCCGGCGGAAGAGGACTTGCGAATCTATCCAGTCTCTATTGTCGATGACGAGGTCTGCATTCAGATCTCACAGGATGCCTCATGAGCGCAGCGGCAACCGTGCCTGCGATCGCCGACAGCGCGCTGATGCGCTCGGTCATTCAACGCGTCGCCACCGGCCCGGAGCTTAGCAAAAATATCTCGCATGACGAGGCGCAATCGGTGATGCGGGCGATTCTGGAGGGCAGCGCCGATCCGGTCCAGGCCGCAGTGTTTTTGATTGGCTTGCGCATGAAGCGCGAGACCGACGATGAAATGAAAGGCGTGCTGGACGCGATACTGACCAACCTCGATCAAGTGACAGCGCCCGTGGATCAGGTGGTGGTAATGGCCGATCCCTACAATGGTTTTAATCGCACGCTGCAGGCATCGCTGGGTATCCTGCCGGTACTGGCAGCCTGTGGAGTAGCCGCCTACTCCACCGGCGTGGAAGCGGTTGGACCCAAATACGGCGTCACCCACCACACGACCCTGCAGGCACTGGGCGGCAATCCGCTGATGAGCGCCGCTGAAGTCGCTGCTCGTCTGGCAGAACCGAGTATCGGCTGGGGGTATCTCGATCAGCGCGCTGTTTGTGCCCCCCTGCACGATCTCAATCCGCTGCGCGACAAGATCGTCAAGCGCCCGGTACTGAGCACCCTGGAAGTGCTGATCAATCCGGTTAGCGGTCGCAACACCACCCATCTGGTGACCGGGTTCGTACACAAACCGTATCCACCGATCTACACCATGCTGGCTCGTCACGTCGGCTACGATTCGGCGCTGCTGGTGCGCGGGACTGAGGGCGGCGTAGTACCATCGTTTCGCAGTCGCGGACGCGTGGTGCACTATCACGGTGATGGCAAGGACGTCGAGGTTGACATCATGCCCGCCGATCTCGCACTGGACAGAGACTATCGCGCGGCGGATATCGATCCGGATACACCTAAGGCCAGAGAGCCACTGGGGCGACAGTGGGACATCAATGCCTTGTCGTCACGTTGCGCAGATACTCTGAAAGTCGGTTTGCAGGGGCGCGCCGGGCCCGCCTTTGACGCATGTGTGATGGGCGCGGCACTGGTGATGTGGCACCTGGGACGCGAACCAGACCTGCCGGCCGCAGCCAACCGGGCGCGCGAGGCGATTACCTCCGGCGAGGCACTGGGAAGATTCGAGGCTGGGCTTAACCCGGTCTAATTCATTATGGGAAAATCCGCTGACAATTGGTTCTACAGCGGATATCGCGATCACAGGTGGTGCTAACTGATATCGCCACGAGAGCCAGTGGCTGCGTGATCGCTACAAGCGGTCGGCGATAATACGCTCTCCGCCCTCCCAGGCTTTGACATCGCGGCTGGAGACGGTACGCAGCATGGACTTCAACGGCTCGATGGTTTCGGCAATCCAGCGATTGGTCTGCCGCGATAGTGCGAACCAGACCGCGATCCAACAGGTGATCGTCGCCGCCACTAACGCGGTGCCGAACGGCAGACCATAGAGTGCAGTGACAGCGAGCAGACCCAGCGCGACAAGACTGATAGCCAGCGGCAGTGCCGACTTGGCCAATGCGACCCCTTTACCAGCAAGATAACAACTGCCGACCAGCGGGATCCAGCCAAACCAGAACATGATGTGGTTGAAACCATAGGCGCGGCGCCTGTGTTGCGCCACCACTTTGACCTTGCGTGTCTCACGTTCGATCTGCGCGACACGCATCTCCACATAGGCCGCCTCGGCCCGTCGATCGTGCTCGCCGTAGACTTCCATCGCCTTGCCCCACACACCGGGCTCGCGACGACCACTGCGCAACTCCGTGTTGACGTGATCGTAGACTTGTTGATCGTGAACCTGCGACATTCGCATTGTTTTCCGAGGCAATAAAACCTGAAAAGATATCGGGTAGTAGCGATACCTTTCGCCGACTGACTGTTCTACAGTAATTGCGCGCGACAAGCACATTCCAGCCCCGGCAGAACGATTGCTCCTCAATCGCCTGACGAATGAATAATAAACCGGGATGCCATAACCGCAATTACTAGTGACGCTTGGGTCACAATTTTTCACAGTGCAGCAACTCGGCCAATTTTCCCGTCAGGAGTTTGACCGTGATCGCCACATGCCCGATAAATGTCCAGAACCTGCAAAGGTTGCCGTAAATACCGCCCGTTGGGAACTGTAACAGCCCGTCAATTCTTATAGTTCCCCGAGACAAGCGTCAAGCAAGCTGCGCCATAACCGGCAAGCATGCCGCACTGCCAGAAAACCATCATGCGTAGCAGGCCCAGAGACGATGAGGTGCCAGAGTGGCGACACTGGCAGGTATCACAGCGGGGAATCGAATAGGTTAAAAACGGCCCTGACACCATTGGCTACGGGTATATACTAATAGCCTTCATCAATGCAGGTCAACACAGTCCGTAGCGCCTGTAATAAAACGTTCACTGTCAACTGTCCGACTACTGTGGCACCTCTTTACCTGGACTGCAAAACCGCACCGGCCGCTTATGTGCGCAACGTGAATAGGCACTGACGCGGAACACGAACACCAGGGCACCGGGTGTGTAAGGTGCCAAAGTTCATCGATCGAAACAGCAACGCATGCCTGTGCTGCCTGCCCACACCTTCAATCTGATGAGCACTGCCGCCACAATGTTGATCAGGGTAACCTGGCAAACTGTCGCGCTCGATGGTGCAACCGCATGCTACTGAGGTGCCATCTACTCGCAACACGGTCGCGGCACAACCAAAGGTTCCACCCCCGATTACGCGGTTGACACCCAGACCACCATCACCTGGTGAACGCGTTATCAGCGTGAGCCGGGGCCACCCTCGGCAGCCAGCAATCCACTGGAGTAACGGGCGCCGGAACTCGCCTGCGCACCAGTACAGCGGGAACGTCAGAACGGGTTTATCGTCATTCCCCAGGCGCCGCGAAGTTGCCCCCGAAACGCGAGCTGTTACGCGCTGGCCGACTGCGGGAAAGTCCCCGCCTTCATCACCAGGCCAGGCACGGTTTTGCCCAGCTGCTGCTCCAGCCACTGGGCGGCCTCGATACTGGCATCCAGCGACATACCGGTTTCGATGCCGGCGCGATCAAGCATGTACAGCAGATCTTCAGTGGCGATATTGCCGGTCGCACGTGGCGCGAAAGGACAACCGCCAACGCCGCCAAAACTGGAATCCAGCGCCGTCACACCGGCCTCGATACCGGCCCAGGCATTGGCAATCCCTGTGTTGCGGGTATTGTGCAGGTGCAGGCGAATCGGCATGTCGGGGAAGGCGGCCCGCACCGCGCCAACGCGTTCGGCGACATCGCGCGGCGTCGCCACACCGATGGTGTCAGCCAGCGCGATTTCATGAGGCCCGGCCTCGGCACAGCGCTCGACCACATCCATCAGGCGCGACAGAGACACCTCGCCCTCGAACGGGCAACCGAATGACGCCGCAATCGTCACGCCGACGTCAGTCTTCGTGGGCGCCACACTGGCGCATTCGGCAAAAATTCGAAGGCTGTCTTCCGTTTTCATGCCCTGATTGCGCTGGCAGAAGGTATCGGTCGCCACGACCACATAGTTGGCCTCATCAAGGCCCGCATCACAACAACGCTCGAACCCTTTCTTG
>CAZYDV010000299.1:0-7751 GCA_964646405.1 uncultured Granulosicoccaceae bacterium
GGGAGCGCAGGCTTGGAGGAGCGCGCACGATTGGCGATCGATGACTGTGCGCGTTTGCTGATTCAATCGCAGTGACGGTACACACACGATTTATCGCTATCGTTAAGCGCGATTGTGAAACCTGCCAGATGGTCGGCGATGTGCTGGCCGAAATGGCGGCCAGCGTCGATCTGACCATCTACTCGCAGGACGACACCACGTTTCCCGAGCAGACCAGTGGCGCGCAGGATGACACCGCGCTTGAGCAATCGTGGCGCTATCGCATCGAGTCTGTGCCCACGATAATAAAAATCGTCAACGGCCGCGAAGCCAGGCGCACCGATGGCTGGGTACGCGACGAGTGGCGCATGCTCACTGGCATCAACACGCTTGGAGAGGTGCTGCCACCGCATCGGCCCGGTTGCGGATCGATGTCGCAGTATCCGGGTATGCCTGAACAACTGGCACTGCGCTATGGCGACATCAAACTTGCTGCGCGCAGAATAGAAGTGACCGATGATCAGGATGCCATTGAAGTCAGTTACGATCGTAGCTGGAGCGATGGTTTGCCCATCGTGCCGCCAACGGACTTACGCATTGCCCGAATGCTTGCCGCCACCAGTCGCAAACCGGACGAGATCATCGGCGACATACCACCCAATCTGATCAGTTGCAGCATCGAGAAAGTCGCTATAAACGCAGTGATGGCTGGTTGCCGGCCAGAATATTTTCCGGTTGTACTGGCCACAGTCGAGGCAGCGTTAAAACCGGAATTCTCAATGCACGGCTTGCTCGCCACACTGTGGTACTCGGGGCCGGTGGTGATCGTCAACGGCCCGATCACCAGACAAATCGGCATGAACAGCGGCGGCAACGCGTTGGGGCAGGGAAATCGTGCCAATGCCACCATTGGTCGTGCACTGCAACTGCTGATCAGAAATGTCGGTGGCGGCATCCCCGGTGAGATTGATCGCTCGGTGCTCGGTAACCCTGGAAAATACACGTTCTGCTTTGCCGAAGATGAATCCGATCCCGACTGGCAGCCACTCAATATTGCGCGTGGCGCACGCCCTGGAAGCTCATCGGTCACGCTCTTTCACGGCGACGGTGTGCAAGCTGCGCACACACGTGATTCAAGAACGCCGGAGGAAGTTTGTCACTCGCTCGCAGCCTCTCTGTGGTCAGTCGGTAATCCCAAAGTCGCCATGCAGAATGGCGCCATTCTGGTGCTGTGCCCGGATCACTACGAGATATTCAAGCAAGCCGGGTGGGGCCGGGCACAAATCGAAGCGCAGTTGCACAGGGCGCTGAAACGTCCACGAGAAGACTTGCTGGCTGGCGCCGGTGGCATCGCAGAGGGTATCGACCCGAACATTACCGAGACCATGATCGACAAATTCAATCCCGGCTACCTGTTGGTGGTTCGTGCTGGCGGAGAAGGTGGCGCAATGTCCGCGATAATCGGCGGTTGGTCCGCTCAGCGGCGCAAGAAAGAGGTACAAATCGTAACACAGGAGATTATCCAGTGACCTACACCATGCGAGATCCTACTGCCGAGGCATCGCCACTGATGCGACAGCGGCTGCCGCCACCGGCGACGCTTGCCAATCGAACGATTGGATTGTTCAGTATCTCAAAAGAGCGCAGCAGTGAATTTCTCGACGAGATAGAACGCCAGTTTGCCAACATCGGTGCGACGTTACTGCGTTTTGAAAAACCCACTCACACCAAGCCGGCTCCGGAATCACTGATTGCCGAGATCATCGACCAGTGTGATGTCGTGGTAGAAGGGCTGGCTGACTGAGGATCGTGTACGTCGTGCAGTTTGCATGACATCATCACCCTCGATAAGCGCGGTATACCGGGTTGTGTTGTGGCATCCGAAGCTTTTCAACCTGCAGCGGCGGCACAGGCACGTGCACTTGGCATTCAACCCGCCATTGTCTGGGTGCCACATCCGATCCAGAATCGTACCGCTGCGGAACTGGCGGCGATTGCTGAATCTGCCTGCGAAGAAATACAGCGCTGCATATCCCTGGCTGAAAGTGACCAAAATGATTAACGCGATAACGCTACTTGGCTTTGGGGAAGCAGGCTCTACCATTGCGAAAGGATTGTGTGAGCACGGCCTGGCCGCCGCATCTATTGGCGTGGTGGATACCGATTTTAGTCAGGGCGCCCGCGGTGATCGTATGCAAACGCAAGCCGCACGGCTTGGTATCAAAGCAAGTGATCAATACACCAATGCGCTCAATCAGTCGCAATTGGTCATCTCAGTGGTCACTGGTGAAGATGCCGTTACCGCAGCGAGTATGGCCAGGCCGTTTTTACAAGCCGGCACCCTCTATGCCGACTACAACTCCATCACCGGTCCGCAAACCCGGGCGGTAGCGTCTGTATTCAAAGACACTGCTATCGATTTTGTCGACGTGGCCGTGATGGGATCATTCATGGCCAGCGGCCACGCAGCACCACTTCTAATATCAGGCACCCGGGCACAGGAGATGTGTGACTGGGCCAATTCGGTGAATACACCTGCCCGTGTATTAAACGACAAGGTCGGAGACGCCAGTGCCGTGAAAATTCTGCGTTCGGTGATGATGAAAGGCATTGAAGCGCTATCGGTGGAATGCCTCGTCGCCGCGCATCGGCAGGGGCTGGTGGATCACGTGCTCGATAACGTCGGTGACGTCGATCAGATCGGTTTTGCCAACTGGATGAAAACCCTGACCATCACGCACCTGGTACATGCAAAGCGTCGCATGGAAGAAGTTGAGAAGGCGATCGAGAATCTTCAGGAGACGGGAATGGAGGCGTTGATGAGTGAAGCGACGCGTCGATCGCATTTGCGCACGGTGGAGGCCGGGTTTGAGGCTGATGAGGTGGTAAACCTGCAGCTGGATGCAGCGTTGAAGTTGCTGGACAAGAAAATTTATCAGTAGTTGTTGATACGCCGTCGATTGATAATCGGTGCTCCGACAATTTAGATTGGTGTTCATGGGCTGCTCTTAACCACCACACTGGTGCTATGGGTGTATTGACGGTTGCACAAGCGCCTGTACACTTACCTGTGCAACGGGATTTGGAGGAAGGTAGTGAAAGGCAGTTTACGGTTGACGGTAAGTTGGCTGATGGTAGCGCTGGCCGTGCTGCTCAGCGGGTGTGGTCGGGATATCTATGGCGAATTCAGTGATCTGATCGCAAGACCTGCATTGTCAACTGACGAAGTTACCGTCACGTTTCTCGGTGTGTCGTCAATGCTGTTCAGGGATGGCAGTGATGCGATTCTGATCGATGGATTTTTTACCCGGCCGGGCTGGCGAAAGATGTTGTCACTGCGCACTGATCCAGTCAGGGTGACAGCAGGATTAAAACTGGCCGGGCTGAACCCTTGTCCCTATGGCTGCAACAAAGATCACAAACGAGAACTGTCGGCCATCGTCGCTGTGCATTCGCATCATGATCACGCGATGGATATTGCCGAAGTAGCGATTCAGACCGGTGCGGACGTCTACGGATCCGAATCTGCCAAATTCATTGCGCTTGGCGGTGGTGTGCCAGTTGACAGAATATTCATTCTGGAGAAAGATAAACCCGTGTCCATCGGTGCCTTTGAGGTAACCGCCCGATTACAAAAACATGGCAGCCATCTGGCGGTGCCGTTCATTCGTGGAGAGATCACAGAAGAGCTTCGACAACCCGTATCGGTGCGGGCGTATAGGGAAGGAGCGCATTATTCCCTGACTATTAAAACTTCAGAGGGCGTGGTTATCGTGCACGCCAGTGCCGGATACCCCGAGTCAGCCTATGAAAACAATGCCGATGCGATCGTTCTGGGTATTGGCAATCTGAAAGAGAAAAAGCTCAGTGGCTACTGGGATAACACTGTAAATACCAGCGGTGCCAGAACTGTTTATCCTGTCCATTGGGATAACTTCACCAAGCCATTAACACCGCGTTTAGTGTCGCTGGGCGGCGGCGCGGTTGAAATAATCAATGAGATGAAAAAACTGGCGGAGGATAACAATGTGCAACTGAAGTTGTTACCGGTGGGGCAGCCGGTTCGCTTGTTTCCGGATAGTTGATTTCTTCCCGATGGCGCTAGTGTACTGAAGCATTCAAACTATAAGAATGAGTCGATTGATCAAAGTGCCTCATTTCAACGTAATTCTTGAAGGCTTTGAGAATTTTCGATATTGAAACTAGCCTGCGTACATTGATCAACCGACCCTGCGGGAGCTCGTCAGTTGGCGCGCGACTGCGTTAAAGCTCTTGATAAGGGGGTAACCATTGTCTGCGAGCTTCGTCTTGCCGCACACCAACTGACGAACTCTCATTCTCACACTTTGAATGCTTCAGTACACTAGTTGACCTTCAACCTGTTCGTGATAGGGTAGAGGCTAAATTGGCCGGAGGAAAACTGATGCCATTGACTACGCTTAAATTTAGCAGGCGCTCGCTGCTAACTGCTACCCTTGCCGGTGCACTATTGTCACCGCTCGCCCATGCTGCAGATCCCATCATTGTCGGTATCCCGGCAGCTCAATCCGGCCCGGTTGGTGTTGCCGATCATCAGGATTTCACCAATGGCGCACTGATGGCTATTGAGGAATTGAACGAGAAGGGCGGTGCGCTCGGGCGCCAGATTGAAGCCAAAATCATCGATCTGGATATGCTCTCCCCGGAGGGTAATGTCGCCGGGTTTCAGGCGTTGATTGAGGGTGGCGCGCATGCGATAGCGTCTGCTTTTACCATCATACCGCAGCCGGCGATGGATACCGCAGCGCCTTCGGGCATTCCCTATGTGCACGGCAATACCTCTTCGGTGAACGATGATCTTTTCAAGGGTGATCCGAAGAAGTATCGCAACATCTTTCAGCTCGATGTGCCGGAAGTCTGGTACGGCACCGGCTTTGTCCGCTTTCTGCAGGACATCAAAGCCTCCGGCCAGTGGAAGCCCAAGAACAACAAGGTCCACATTGTTCAGGGCCAGATCAGCTATACCCAGTTGATCAGCCAGGCCACGCAAAAAGAAGTGGCGGCGACCAATGGTGACTGGGAGGTCGCGGCGGTTACGGATATTCAGTTTCCGGTGCAGGACTGGTCACCGGTAATTCGCGCGCTGCAAAAAACGGATGCGGCTGCGATCATGATCGATCACTGGGTGGCAGCAGAACTGGCAGCCTTCGCCCAGCAGTTCGCGGTGGATCCGGTTGAAGGCGCGCTGGTGTATCTGCAATACGGCCCGTCTCAACCTGAGTTTCTCGATCTCGCGGCCGGTGCCGGTGAGGGCATGGTCTGGGGCACGGTGTACGGCGTATACGCCGATGAAGCTGGCACCGAATTTCGCAAGAAATATCGCGCCAAATACCCGGGCACCATGGGCATGGTGTACACCGGTGGCGGCTACGATGCGGTGATGATGCTGGCCAAAGCCTGGGAAAAAGCGGGCGATCCTGCCGATTTTGATGCGGTTGGCAATGCCATTCGTGAAATGGAATACCGCGGCATTAACGGTTTTTACAAGTTTAACCCCGAGACCAATTCCGGCGTCAGCTACCCGAATATGACTGATGATCCGGAAGCCGGTCAGGCGCATTTGTTCTTTCAGGTACAGGACGACGAGCATCGCATCATCGCGCCTTCTCCGTTTGCCGAAGTGCCGTTTCGCCCGGCACCCTGGATGGAGTAGTACTAACAGATTCGCTGACAAAGCCATGCTCTTTGGCTGCGAGAATATTGATCTGACGCTCGGTGGGCGTCAGATCCTCTCGAACGTCGCCATCGAGGCGCAGGCCGGACAGATTCTTGGTCTGGTCGGGCCGAATGGTGCAGGTAAAACCTCCCTTTTCGAGGTGCTTTGCGGTCGTTACAAGGCCGATGCCGGTGCGGTACTGTTGCAGGGCAGGAACGTTACCTCGCTGCCGTTTCATCGCCGCGTTCGGCTGGGTCTAGGGCGAACCTACCAAAGCCCGGTGGTGCCGGCATCGCTGACCGTGGGAGAGACCTTTCGCGCGGCGCGCAAGGCCTGGGCGCCGATGCTCAGTCGTCATGATGCCGAATGGGCCGCGCGCCTGGCGAATCTGAAAATCTCCTGGGATACGCCGGCCAGCGTGCTCGGTGCGTTCGATCGGCGCAAGCTGTTGCTCGCGTGTCTTCTGATACGAGAGCCCAAAGTGTTGTTGATGGATGAGCCCGCGTCCGGATTGATCAACGCCGAAATCGATGAGCTGGATTTGATTATTCGCCGCCTCGTCGACGAATATGCCATCGGGGTAATTCTGATCGAGCATCGGCTGGAGCTGCTGTCAGCGGTAGCCGATTCCTGCGTCGTGCTCGATTTGGGCGAGGTGATTGCCGCCGGTGATCCGAGTGCTGTGTTTAAGGAACCCCGCGTGCGCGCTGCCTACTTCGAGACAGCAGATGCCTGAATCAGCGCCCGAGCTACTGGAAATACGGCAGCTCTCGGCGGGCTATGGGCCGCTGCGCGTGCTGCACGAGATCGATCTCACCGTGCGTGCCGGGCAGCGCATCGGGCTCGTCGGTTTGAATGGGCACGGTAAAACGACACTGATCCGCGCGATCACCCACATGACGGGCTGGCAGCAGGGATCGATTCGGCTGGATGGAAGCGAGATCGGTGGTACCCGATCACTGGGCGCAGGGCGCCGTACACCGGGTATCGTCAAGCGCGGGGTGGGTGTGGCACCACAGGGTGACGCGATATTTCCGGGCTTGAGTGTGCGCAAACACCTGGAGTGTGGTGCGCACGATAAAAAGGCCTGGCGCGAGCGTCGCACCCGGATTGAACAGATTCTGGATATCTTTCCACCACTGCGTCCGTTGCAACATGATGTGGTCGGCAAGCTCTCCGGTGGCGAGCGGCGCATGGTATCGATCGGGCGCATGCTGATGACCGACGCCCGGCTGTATCTCATTGATGAGCCTTCGCTGGGGCTTGCGCCGAAAATCTCCGAGCGGGTGATGGAGGCACTGTGGGCGCTGCCGGTTGAAGGTGCGATGATTATCGCCGAGCAGAACGTCAGCCTGCTGACTGATCGGGCCGATCGCATTGTTGGTATGCATGCGGGTCGTATGCGTGGGGATGTGGGGCACGTTGAACTGGCATGATCGATCCTGGCCTTATTGTCTATGCATTAAATCTCGCAGCGATCTACGCGTTGATGGCGATTGGTATTTCGATTTTGTGGTCGTCGGTCGGCATGATCAATATGGCTCACGGGGCGACCTTTGCGGTGTCGGGCTATGCGGCGTGGCTCGCCACCGGTGCATTGAAACCGATAATTCTCGCCGCCTTTGGTAAAGGTGCCATGGCAAGTTTTGTTATGGCGCTGGCGCTGGTGGGGTCGGCACTGGCAGCCGGTGCAGTGTGTGGCGCGATCATCTTTGCGCTGGCGTTTTTGCCCATTCACGATAAACCGAATTATCCGGTCAGATCCCTGATCATCACACTGGCGTTAAACATCGCAGCGGTGCAGGCGCTGCTGTGGTTCTTCGGGCCCCGCAATCGGGGCTTGCCAAAAATATTCGGCTTTGGCCGCTGGGAAGTCTGGGGCGTTAAAATCCGCTACGATCAAGCTGGCACGATTATCGGTGCCACACTGTTGATCGGCCTGATCCTCGCCTGGCTGCAATACTCTCGGCGCGGCCTTGAAGTGCGCGCGATGATGCAGAACGCCGAGGGCGCGGCCTATTCGGATATCTCCCGCCAGGTCACTGCGTTACCGGTACTCATGATGACAGGCGCACTA
>CAZYDV010000300.1:0-7724 GCA_964646405.1 uncultured Granulosicoccaceae bacterium
AAGGCACCACGCTCGCGCGGCGGGATGCCAAAGGTGCGCCGCTTAGACCTTCCCAACCTATAGAGTCTGGACACAGATGCAACGAATTATTCCACTCAGCCTGCTCACTCTCGCTATCAGCGCCTGCGACAGCGAGGGCATCGATCGCGAGAACCTCGTAACAACACCGCAAACCGTCATCAGTGTCAATGGTTCAAATGGTGATAGCCCGGTTGTCAGCGAGGACGACGCGAACACCGGCGATGATGCATCGAACGGTACAGACAACGATGCGCAGGGAGATACCGACAATACGCCGACCAGCAACGAAAACGATGTCAATTTGTTTGGCGGAAGCGGCTCGAGCAACGGCCCAACCACCACCGAAAACGACGACAACATGACCGACGGCGGCGGCTCCAGCGACACGCCTGTCACCACAGAAAACGACGTCAATCTGTTCGGCGGCAGTGGCTCCAGCAACGGCCCTACCGTCAATGACGATGATGCCGGTAGCGACGACAATGATGGCGCCGGCATCGTCGGCAGTTTCTCCACAGAAGCCCCGACCAGTGGAACCACTTTCGTCAGTACCATGAGTCCGATTCGCTCCGAGACCGGTCCGCTGTGCCTCGGTCCGCAAACAGATGCGCTGGGCAATGTCATCATGAATGACAACAACTGCCCACAATTGCAGTATCACGGGCAGCTCAAGTTCGGCGATTTCATGCTCTCGACCAACGCCTGGAACTTCTGCGCCTCATCACTGCCCGACTGGGAACAGTGCGTATCCGTCAGTGACGCAGGCGGTGCCGTCAAGCCACGATGGGACTACGACTGGGGCAACGAGTCCGACGTCAACGGTGCGGTCTGGCTGGTGAAATCTTATCCCGAGATTATCTATGGCATAAAATCTCCTGGCGAGTACTCTGGCACTTCTCTCACTGACGCCAAGGTCCAGACCGGGCTGCCGGCCAAAGTCAGCGACCTGCCGTACTACAAGATCGACTATACCTTCTCAAGCGAAGAGTACCCAACGCGCAGCAAGCCATTCAACGACACCGTACTCAATGGCGAACGCAACGTTGCGATTGAATCCTTCTTCCACGAGCTTGATTCCGAGTGCAGTCCCGGCAGCCTGATTCGCAATGGCACCACCAGTAACCAGCGCTATGAAATCATGGTCTGGCTGGATTCCGGCGCCGAGCGCTTGCCGGCTGGCCCGAACGACTATGTCACCACCGAAACGCTCGACGGCATCGAATACGAAATCTACACCAAGCCGTCTGATGTCGAGTACATCGCGTTTGTATCGCAGTCGCCACAAACATCCGGTTCCATCAACTGGACCACGTTCATCGAGTGGACTCGCGCCAATGCGCATCGAGTTAACGAGCTTTTCGGACGCGGCTCAAACACCGTCCGGCTGCGTGACGACTGGTGTCTGGCCAATATTCTGCTTGGCACCGAAATCTGGTGGGGCAACGGCTACTTTCAGGCCGACGAGTGGACGATCCATCGGACCGAGCGATAGAAAGTCAGCAACCGCCGGCCACGCCGGCGGTTGTCTTTGTATCAAAAAGTGTTAAACGTCCTGCGACTGACGCCGTAGCACCTCATCCCGCATGACAAACTTCTGCGGTTTACCAGTCGCCGTCAGCGGCAAGCTATCTTTAAACATCACCTGCTGCGGCACCTTATAGTGCGCAATCCTGCCGCGGCAGTATTCCTGTAGCTCGCTCTCTGTCATCGACTCACCGTCTGCCAGAACCACCCACACGCAGACAATCTCCCCGAGCTTCTGATCAGGCACACCGAATACCTGAGCTTCGCGAATTTTCGGGTGGGTAAAGAGGAAATCCTCTATTTCACGCGGATAGACATTTTCACCGCCCCGAATAATCATGTCTTTCACCCGCCCGGTAATCGAGCAGTAACCGTCGGCATCGAGTGTCGCGAGATCACCACTGTGCATCCAGCCTGCCGAATCAATCGATTCACGCGTGCGATGATCATCTCGCCAGTAACCCTGCATAACGAGATAACCGCGCGTACAGAGCTCGCCCTGCTGGCCGAGTGGAACCACCCGACCCTCTTCGTCAATAATCTTGACCTCAGTATGTGGTTGTATGCGCCCAACGGTTGAGACGCGCCGATCGATCGCATCGTCGCCGTGACTCTGAAATGACACTGGGCTGGTCTCGGTCATGCCGTAGGCGATCGCAATTTCCGGCAGGTGCATTTGCGCAATGACACGACGCATGATTTCGATGGGACAGGGAGCGCCCGCCATGATGCCGGTGCGCAGGCTGTCCAGCCGGACTTGTACAAATTGATCCGACTCCAGCATCGCGACAAACATCGTTGGTACGCCATAAAGTGCCGTGCAGCGCTCGCGATCAATGGCCTGTAGTGTGCCATCGGGCTCGAAGGTCTCAGCGGGAAACACCAGGCAACAACCGCAACTGGCTGCACCCAGCACCCCCATCACCATGCCAAAGCAGTGATAGAGCGGCACTGGCAGACACAGCCGGTCGCGATGGCCAAGATTCAAACGAGCCACCGTCAGGCGCGCGTTGTTGACAATATTGTAGTGTGTCAGTGTGGCCCCTTTGGGGGAGCCTGTGGTGCCTGAGGTAAATTGAATATTGATCGCATCATCCGGATCCTGCCTGGCACAGACCTCATCGAGCTCGCGCCTGCTGGCGGGCCCCCCCAGCCTCATCAATTGATCAAATCCCCATACGCCACGTGCAGATTCACCACCAATCTGAATGACCGCGCGCAAGTGCTTAAGCCGCGTCAATCGCAGATCGCCTGGGTCAGTATCGATGATCTCGGGGGCGATCTCCGCCAGCATGGCTGCATAGTCGGACTGCTTGAATCGATGCGCCAGCACCAGCGCCCGAGCGCCAGACTTGTTCAGCACATACTCAAGCTCTGAACTGCGATAGGCCGGATTCACGGTTACCAGGATGACGCCAAGCCGCGCGGTTGCAAACTGCATCAGCAGCCACTGCTCGTTGTTTGGCGACCATATCGCCAACCTGTCCCCTTTTGACAAGCCCAGCGCCAGCAGCCCGGCCGCCAGATCGTCGGCCTTTCTGGCAACATCAGCCCAGGACCAGCGTGTATTGGACGCGCAGAATACGGCGGCGTCGCGCCCACCGTGCTCACTCGCCGCGCGTTGTAACAACTGCCAGACCGTTTGCCGGCTCAACGGCGGACTGCTCGGGCCGCTGACATAGGACAAACGATCGCGCGGCCGATAATCGGCAGGCTCACTGACAGAGCCCGGCGATCCCAGTTGCGTGATCGGTCTGGATAAATCGATGCCGAACTCTGTCATAGCGCCGTCGCCATCGTTGTCGCGTTCAATCCCTAACCTCTGAGTGTCTTCCAGTCGACAGATTGTTCATAGGCATGCGCCGCACGATAAATTGTCGACTCCTGATGGTGCCGACCGATCAGCATCATGCCAATGGGCAACCCGTCACCCATACCACAGGGGATACTCATGGCAGGATGCCCGGAAGCGTCAAAAGGGGCCGTATTGCCGATCATCTCGAAGGCACGCTGGATCGTCAGCGCAAGCGGGGCGTCAACCGGTGGCAGCGGCGTGGCCTTCATCGGCAACGTTGGCATTAGCAACAGATCGTACTGCTGCAGTACCGCGTCATAGGCGCGACGCAACACCCGGCTTAGGTTCTGCGCCTTGGCATAATATTGACCGCGATAGGTCTTTAGCATGTATTCACCAACAAACATCGACACCTTCAGACTGCGCGAGAGCTCATTGGCACGACTGCGCCAGTTGCTGTGCTTAGCCAGCAGGCTGCTGGTATAAAGCCCCTCCCAACCGGTGCCAAAGCCGTTGCCGTGCATCATGGTGTCCGTCAGACCCTCCAGTGCAATCGGGGTCCAGATGGCCGGTCCATCCAGATGCATAGGAATCGAGATATACTCGACTCTGGCCCCTAATTTTGCAAGCTGATCCGCCGCCTGGCGCACGCTGGCATCGACATCGCTTTCGCTGTTTGGATGGCCAAAGCCCTCGTTCACCACACCAATTCGAAGCCCGGCCACGCCTTGCCCCAATGCGGCAGTATAGCGATCCACCTGCGGCGATTTCTGCCGCGGATCGAGCCCGTCGTCGCCGGCGATGACCTCCAGCAGCAGGGCGTTATCGGCAACGTTTGTGGTCATCGGCCCGGTGTGATCAATGGTGGGCTCAATTGGCATGATGCCGGTATAGGGCACCAGACCGTGCGTGGGCTTCATGCCGTAGCAACCGCAGAATGAAGCCGGAATTCTAATCGATCCACCCTGATCGCCACCAATCGCCATCGGCACCTCACCGGCGCCGACCAGCGCCCCGGAGCCGGACGACGAGCCACCGGCAGAATAGCCACTGCGCCACGGATTGTGCACCACACCTGTGGCGTTGGTATGACTGCCCCCGGAGAGACAAAAAAACTCGCAATGTGCCTTGCCGACGATGGTCGCACCGGCATCGAGCATGCGGGTGACGATCGTCGCGTCGAGATCGGGGGTATAGCCTTCGAGTGTCGATGAACCGTTCATCATCGGCACGCCGGCAAGACAAACATTGTCTTTCAGCACCACCTGCTTGCCGGTTAGCGGTCCTGTCATCGCGCCGCGCACCTCGCACTGGTAGTACCAGGCATTCATCGGATTGTCAGCCTCGGCGGGCCGCTTGCCAGGTGTGCGCGGATAGCGCACCGCTGGCAGGTCATCGGGCATGGATGCGACGCGATCGTAGGCGCCAAAGCTATCTTCCATTAGCTGCATGTAGGCGATCATTTCCTCATCACCCATATCCATGTGCAATCCGGACACGAGCTCGCGCATCTGATCGAGCGTGGGTCGACGAACATTCATAGTGTTCTCGCGTGCAGAAGGTTTCGAAAGGTCCAGCGACGGCGCTGGCGCAACGACACTTGGCGGAGTTTTTGGCAAATTGATGGGCGGTGCGTTGACAGGCACAGGCTGCGCGCTGACCACCGGCGCTGCCTGCGTGTGCGCTGCCTGTTCGCGACTGGCCATTTCGCGACCGGCTATTGTGCCGCCAGCACGCGTTTCGCGACCACCGCCAAAGCCTGCAAATTCTTCGAGCAGGGCCGCATCGCGCATTTGATCGGCGGCGATCTTTCCCGAGATGGCCCCTTTTTCCAGCAGTAACATGCGATCGCTCAGTGCCAACAGAAAATCCAGATTCTGCTCCACCACGACCACGGCCAGTCCACGCTCTTGCTGCAGGCGCCGCAACAACAGGGCGATTTCATCGATAATAGAGGGTTGAATTCCCTCAGTTGGTTCGTCCAGCAGCAGTAGATCGGGTTCGGCGATCAGGCTGCGCGCCAGCGCCAGAATCTGCTGTTCGCCGCCACTGAGTGCCGACGCCTGCCGATCCAGTAAAGGCTCAAGCCGCGGCAGATCGCGAATGATTTCATCGATCGCTTCTTCCAGCGCGAGATCCTTCGCACCGGTCCAGGCAAAGGCAAGATTTTCCCGAGCCGTCAAATTGCCGAACATACCGCGCCCCTGTGGCACATAGGAGATGCCAAGGTTGGCGCGCTCATGGGGCTGGCCGGCTGTGATGTCTCTGCCATCCCAATGGACGGTGCCACCGGTAGCCGGTATGTAGCCCATGATCGCCTTCAGCAAGGTGGTCTTGCCCATGCCGTTGTGGCCCAGCATACCGACCACCTCACCTGGCTGCACCGTAAACGACACGCCCTGCAGCACCGGTATGCGACCATAGCCTGCGCGCAGCTTATCGACGCGCAGCAACGGCGCACTATCCGGCGCACGCTCAGTAGCCGCGCTCATAGCTCTTTTCCCAGATAGACATCGCGCACGTCCGGGCTCGCCATGACGGTGTCGACATCGGCATCAATCAGCACCCGGCCCTGATGAAACACCGTCACCTGGCGGGCAATTCTGCGCACAAAGTGCATATCGTGCTCGACGATGATCAGCGATGATTGGCGATTGATATCGGCGATGACATCAATCATGCGATCAACTTCATCGGCGGTCAGACCCGCTGCCGGTTCATCCAGCAGTATCAGCCACGGCTGGGCTGCCAGCACGATGCCGAGCTCGACAAGCTGGCGCTTGCCGTGCGCCAGTGTCTCCAGCGGTTGAGTGGCCAGATCGGCAATCTGCAACCGCTCCATCACGTCGGCAACCAACCGGTTGGCGACTCCGCTGGTGTTCTCGCGCCTGGCGGCCAGCCACAAATTCTCGCGCGCACTCAAGCCATTCATGACGCTTGGCACCTGCGTCTTGATGCCGATACCCAGGCGGGCAATCTGATGCGGCAACCAGCCGTTGGTGCGCTGACCACGGATCTGCACCTCACCCGAGGTCGGCTGCAGCATGCCGCACACGCACTTGAAAAAGGTACTTTTGCCGGCGCCGTTCGGGCCAATCAGACAGCGTAACTCCTGACGCCGAAGTTGAAAATCGACGTCAGCAAGGGCGTGTACACCTCCAAACTGCATGCCCAGTCCGCGACAGGACAGCTCGATGCGGCTAGACATTGTCATCTCTGCGCACGCGGCTGTTTCGCCTGCGTGATGGTGCCGCCGTCGGTAGTCGCCCAACCAGCCAGTTCCACAATTTCACCAGGCTTGGGAAAATACCCTGCGGCAGCAACAGCACCGCCAGAATCAGGATGATGCCCAGTATAAATGTGTTGTCAATCAGGCTCTGTTGCCCCAACAGAAACTTCACATAGCCAAGAATGGCGGCACCAACGACCGGCCCCAACAAGGTGCCGGCACCACCGACAATCACCCAGATAATAATTTCGGCTGACTGGCCCAGTGAAAACAACGCCGGGGTGACAATCTCGGCCCAGTTGGCGAACAGGCACCCGGCAAGCCCCGCGATCGCAGCACCAATGGAAAACGCAATCGTCTTCATCAGACGAATGTCATAGCCCATCAATTCGGCGCGTTGTTCGTTCTCGCGGATGCCGATCAGTACCCGGCCAAACGGCATTTTCAGCAGTAGCCTCAGCAGGATATAAACGATGACCAGCAAGCCGAAGGCAAAATAGAACAATGACTCGTCGTACAGGTATTCACCAGGATCCCACGGAATCGTCAACGTCTCGAATCCGGGAATCCCGTTATACCCCCCGAGCCTCGCGTTGCCGAGCTTGTAGATTTCACCGGCGCTGGAATTCATGAACTTGAACAGGATCAGCGTCATGACCAGCGTCACCACGGCGAGATACACATCGCTCAAGCGCCCGTAAAAAAGCAAGGCACCAAAAACGGCAGCGAACGCTGCCGGCACCAGAATCGCGATAAAGAACGGCCCCCAGGCCGAGCCGGTATTGATCGCCGCGATGGCAAACGAATAGGCCCCCAGACCAAAAAAAGCCGCCTGTCCGAAACACAGAATACCGGCAAATCCCCAGATAAATCCCAGGCTCAGCGCCAGCAGCGCATAGGCGGTGAGCACGGTAAGCGTGTAGGAATCAAACACCGTTGGCAACACGAACATGAACAGCGTGCCGACGATCAGCGGCAGCAGAACATCACGGGCAAACATCTAGACGCGCCCCTTGAAAAAGCGCCCGGTAATACCGGTGGGCAACAGGCGCAACAAAATGATCGCCACCACCAGCAGCGCGATCTCACCGACCGCCGGCGTGGTGAGCAGCGTGAAGGTTTGCAGTGCGTCCTTCCATGCCATGTCCCGTTGGG
>CAZYDV010000301.1:0-7680 GCA_964646405.1 uncultured Granulosicoccaceae bacterium
GGCGTGGGTACCCTCGCCGACCGCTGCGACCCTGCACGCCATGCACTACTTTATGCTCGATGTACCGGCGCTGCAAAATCGCCTGAAGTCACGCACCCCGGCGCAGGTGGACGACATCCTGAAGATCCCGCTGTTGCCGGCTGGAAGAAATCTGTCCGCCGATGAAATTCAGCGCGAGCTCGACAACAACGTGCAGGGCATCCTGGGATACGTTGCGCGCTGGGTTGGTCAGGGCATCGGTTGCTCGAAGGTGCTCGACATCAACAACGTGGCGCTGATGGAAGATTGCGCGACGCTGCGAATCTCAAGTCAGCATATCGCCAACTGGCTGCACCATGGAATACTGAGCGAGCAGCAGGTGGTCGAATCCATGCAGCGGCTGGCGGAGTTTGTCGATCGGCAGAATCAGCATGATCCCGACTACACACCGATGGCCCCCGACTTCGACAACAGCGTGCCATTCCAGGCGTCACTGGATCTCGCACTGAAGGGTCGCGTGCAGCCCAACGGCTACACCGAGTTCATTCTCTACGAACGACGCCAACAGGCGAAGGCATCTTAGTAGAGCGAACAACCTCTGGCCCGGCGTATACGTTAGCGTTGCCGGGCCAGGCATGAATGTGATTTCCAACATTACGATAGGGCTCCAATTTACATTTCACTTTAAAGATTTTGATCAGTCTGAGCGCTAGTTATTAAACAGGCTATGCCGCAACATCCGAAGGCTCGTCCATGGCTCAGGTTATCGTATCCGACGCCCCTGCCCACGCACCCAGCACGTTGGCATCCCGACTAGGCACACGCGCCTCCGATCCTTATCGATCTGTTCTCATTCTTCGATTTGCTTTGCTGAATGTGCTCGCCTTCGCCCTGCTGGGCGCCGCTGCCATTCAGGGCTATGTCGGCATGGCACTGCAAGCCGATCGCACCTATCTGTCCGTCATCATTTTTGCGGTCTTCCTGGCAGGCCTTGCTATCTGTACGCGCAAGGTCTGGCAAACCAGTGGCGAGATTGACGCGCTAAACGGCCCCGACGGTCTGCGCGCAGGCGCACTGGCTCATCTGACCCAACGCGATCAAAACAATGCACCGTCAGTACAGGATGGTGCGATGCGCCTGCGCCTGGCGCAACGCATATCAGTGGTGCGACACCTGGCCAACACCCTGGTGTTGCTTGGCCTGATCGGCACCGTGCTAGGTTTTATCATCGCACTTTCGGGGGTTAGCCCAGAGCAGGCATCAGATGTGAACGCGATTGCGCCGATGGTTTCAACATTGATCCGCGGTATGTCTACCGCGCTGTACACCACGCTGATCGGCTCGATACTGAATGTCTGGCTGATGGCAAATTTCCAGATTCTGTCTGGCGGGACCGTGCAATTGATGGCTCGCCTGTCCGAGCTGGACCATGGCGATGCGTGAACTCGATCTCTTCGACGAGGACAGCAGCGCGACGCTGTTTCGCGATGTCATCATGCTGGCGCTGGCCGGGTTCGTCACGGTTGTCATGCTGTTGCTGCCGCATGTGAATCCGAAGGCGGTCGCCGAGGAGGCGTCCAAATCACCGGGCAATTTGACCGTTGAACTACGCTGGCCGGACGACATCAATGCCGATGTCGATCTGTGGGTCGAAGCGCCAGGCGATCGACCGGTCGGTTACTCGAACAAGGGCGGACGGGTGTTTAATCTGTTGCGTGATGACCTGGGCGACACCGCGGACCTGACCGGTTTGAACTATGAGTTCACCTATAGCCGCGGTGTTCCGGAAGGCGAATACGCGATCAACGTGCACCTTTATCGCAATCCGGCAAAGGTCTATCCGGTGCCCGCGACAGTGGTTGTCAGCCTGAAAAAACCCGGTTTCAAAACCGCCAAACAGATTCTGGTCAGCAAGCTGGAACTGACACACCAGGGCGAAGAGGCGACGGTTTTCCGCTTCAACCTGGATGAAAAGGCGAGCCTGGTTAACGGTAGTGTTAACAACCTGCCGAAAAAACTGCGGAACAAAAAAACATGAACCCGACATTACTCTGGTTCGGCATTGCGGCGCTGGTGATCGGCGCGCTGGCCTCGATTGCGATCTGGTCGCCGCGTGATCGCCGCCTCAAGCTCGCCGCCCTGGGCTGCGCGACACTGATGCTGCCAATCAGTTATGTCAGCCTGAATGATCTGCTCGGCCGGCCCAAGAACATCGATCTCGAGACGGCCGGTGAATTCGCCGAACAGGCTCGCGTGGTCAGCTCGGTGATCGAGGAAAACGTGGCGATCTACCTGTGGGTGAAGCTTGACGGAATCGAAGATCCCAGATCGTATCAGCTGCCTTGGGACAAGCAACTCGCCATCGATTTATTCAAAGCGCAACAGCAGGCCGAGGCCAACGGCACGAAGGTTAAGATGCGCAAGCCGACTGAAGAATCACAGGACGATCAAGCGCCCGTCTTCTACGCCGCCGCGCAACCGGCCCCGCCGCCCAAGCAGGCACCCGACGAGAATCCGATTTTGTTTCAGGCCAGCCGTCCGGACTAGCGTTTTCGCCTGCAAAGTCGCGCGCTCGCGCGTTGGCTGAAGTACACTGCGGCGCCCGGCTCTGGTGACCCAAGGTTTGTCGCAGCGATCACACACCGATAGCGGTCTGGCAACTGGCAGGCATCTGCTGATCGATCTTTACACCCGTTCTGAACTGCTGACCGATCCGTTGCTGATGGAGCGATCGATCAGAGCTGCTGCAGACGCCTGCGGGGCAACCTTGCTCCAGTATCACTCGCAAGGCTTTAGCGGCGGTGGCCTGACGGCCTTTGCGATGTTAGCCGAAAGCCATATTTCATCGCATACGTGGCCAGAACACGAATTTGCCGCCTTCGATGTATTCACCTGCGGCCCGCACACGGATCCACATCTGGCCTGCCGTGTACTGGAACAGTTCTACCTGCCCAGGCGCATAGAGGTTCGCGACATTACCCGTGGCGACGAGCAGACGATGCCTGATGGTCGAGCCGACTAGCGCCCGCCGACAGTGACATTGAAACGGTCGATCACGACCTCACCGCTGCCCCACCAGATTTCAGTCCCGAATTCGATCGCGCCGATACACCAATGCGGTTTGAAAGGTTCGAGGCCGATCAGCGGTGCATTCTGTTCGGTCCAGTCGAGAAATGCATTCCAGTCCAGCGACCCGCTGGTCTGCGTCTCGGCCAGCACAAACGCGATGTAGCTGGTCGAGCGCTCAGCATCGGCAAAGATATACCATAACTGATCCCGTATCACCGCCATGGTCAATGGTTGACGGTAGGGATATTTGTCGCCCGCCTGCACCCAGACCATCATTTCATAGACCCGGTTGTCACCAGCGGAGTTACCCGGACCCTGGATATCGCAGCTATCGTGAATGAACGACTCCGCTGCAACGTTGATCTCGCGATCGGCTGAGCCGGTCTCTCGGTAGGCGTAGTCCAGCGTGAGATCCGGCAAGCGATCCAGTCTTTCGGGCAAGCCCGTGGCCGCTTTGCCAGCGGATATCTCGATGCCGTGCTTATTGCCATAGATGACTTCCGGATAGGCCTTGACCGCCGACTGCTCGCCGTCGGTGGAGGCAAGCCAGTCATAGCGCCAGCCAACCGGCATCTGTGCCTGCCCGGCAGCACCACTGGCATGAATGCACTGCTGCCACTGATCGCTGCGCACTTTATTGCTGCCCCAGGTGTTGTTCGACAACAGCAGATTCGGCCCATTGACCTGAACCGTGTCCCAACTGGCGCACCGTTCGAATGTACCGGCCAGCAACGTCTTGTCGCTGTGGGCAGATGGCGTCACGCACATCAGTGCCGACAGCGCCGCGACCCACGCTGCGCGTCTGACGAAGAGAGTTGAAAGTTTGCCTAACAAGCTTTGCATTCCAGTTGTTCCAGAGCGTTGATCGTTGTGACCTGTGCGTCGAAGAGCTGTCGTTCGCGCGCAAGCAGCAACGTCGCGGACTGGCCTATCGATACGTCTTGCCAGAACCGATGATAAAAGTCGGCCGGGTCGTGGATTCGGTAGTTGTCGATCGCAATCAGTTCGTCGCCCGCCATGATGCCGGCAGCGCGCGCAGGCCCGTGTGGATGGGTGTCTGTGACGACCAGCCCGTCCTCGGCGGTAATCGAAATACCGATCCACGGCCGGTTTGACGTGCTTGCGTACCCATACACCAGCATGTCTGCAATCGCGACCATCAGACGTTCGATCGGAATAAACAGATTGCCAGCCCCTGCCTGCGGATTTTTGTTTGAGATTTGTCCAAGCCCGAACGCACCGATGCCAAGCAAGCGTGAATCGCGATCGATCAACGCCGCTCCGCTGAAGTGACGGCGCAGCGGCGCGGTGCGCAAGGAGTGCTCAAGATAGAACTCGTGCGCCCCATTGAACGGCTCGATCTCGACCAGTTCGACGGCACCGGCATAATCGCGACCGCGGTGATCGATGGCAATCAGTCGCTGCCCGATCTCAAGCTGATCTGACCTTCCGGTTGCCAGCGCCAGCGTGCCATCCGGCAGTTTCGCTCGTAACAGGGCCAGCCCGGAGGCAGGATCCTGTGCCACCACCTGAGCCTCTACGACGGCGCCTGACTGGAAATGCAGCAGAACTTCGCTGGCATGCAACACCAGATAACCCACTGTTACCAGCAGTCCGTCACCCCCAATGACGATGGCGGTGCCCTGGCGCTCGGTGCCCAGCTTATCGGCGCTGCTGGCCGCCTCGGGCACCTTGGCACGCAAATGCGCTATGCCCGTGAAAAACGTCTCGACGTCCGGCTCGGCGGCGTTTGTTTGCTGCCAGGGCAGGAGAATCAGTAGTAATAACCAGTGCAGGCGTGGGATCGAGCTCAATCGGCTGCCGAGAGTTTGCCAAAGAGCGTCAGTGTAACGCGACGAGCCGGCACTGCGCCGGCTCGTCGAGGGCAAACACGGTACGTGCTCACAGGATCACAACCTGCGGTCAGCGCTCATCCACGCTGCTGCTAACCGTTGGCTGCTCGGGCGCAGGGGCTGGCGCGGTCTCAGGCGCAGGAGCCGCCGCTGGAATCTCCTCGATGATGCGAGCGGTCGGCTGACCCGGCACACTCAGAGGTGCCACTGCGGCGCCAATTTCCGGCTCGCCACTGCTCGTGGGGGGGGTTGTTACGCCGCCGTTGCCACTGTCAGTGATGATTGCAGGCGTCGAAGAACCTTGCGGAATCCGCGTGGTGGCGAAGTCTTCCAGCTCGCGCAGGTAGCCCAGGCGTTTACCTGCCAACGCATCTGGCCCAAGGCCCGGTGAGTGAGTGACGCGATAATCCCAGCCCAATGCACCGGCGTAACCGTTGTTGAACCAGCTGCTGAGCATCTGCTCATGGGTCGCGTTGCTCAGGCCTTCAACCGGATACTCACCCATGATCATCGGCTTGTCACCCATGCCGAGATCGCTCGGTGATTGTGTGTAGGGCCAGTAGGCGTTGACCCAGTCATAGATGTGGATCTGGTAGAAGTCGACATCCAGATGCCGCCAGGCAGGTGCCCACTTGATCGCCGCACTACCGATCGACAGGGGGATGTCTGGCGTCTCGTCGCGCAGCACGCTGATCGTATCCGCCAGAAAGACCTCCATCTGATCGTGGGTGACGTGTTCCAGCTCGCTGTTGGGATCAAAGTCCTGACCGCCGTACTTGTCGGCACCTGTCACCGCCCACTCAGGCTCGTTGATGACGTCCCAGGAGTGCAGCGCATCGCGGTGCGGGCTGGCCTGCAGTGCTTCCGCGAATGGTCGAACCACGTTTTCCATCAGGCCGCGACGGCGCTGATCATCGATCACAATGTCGCGGTAGCCGGTGGCCTGGATGCCAACGACATCCCGACTGGGGCGAAAGCCGTCGAATGACCAAAGGCAGAACATGATGCGTATGTTCGCGTTGGCGGCGAGTTCCAGCGCTTTCAGGCCGTCATCAATCGCCTGCTGACCCAACGGCTGTGGGACGCCATTGCCATCGAAGGTAATCGCTGAAGTCCAAAGCTCAGGCCAGACCCACCAGCGCACCACCTTGACGCCGTGCTCGGCCATCTCATTGAGTTCACGGGCGTAGCTATCGGGATCCTCGGCAACGCCCCTTTTGGCCCATACGTCGTTACCGCCAAAGTCGTTGGCAAAGTGCTGCCAGGCGTAGTTGATGCCGAAACTGAACTGCTCACGCAGCTCGGCCGCCTGAACTGACACACTGAGCATCACTGTCAATACCAGTGACAGCGCAGAGGTTTTGCGCATAGTTATCTCCAACCAATTGATCTAAAAGGGTGGAGTGGCGTGTCAGAGACACCGGCAATTATGCCGGGAACTCATTCGCACCCTCCAACCGATAACAGCGTTAGCGGCAAAGGGCACAAGAAACTTCAGAGAACCAAAGGCTTGGGAGAATTGCAGAATGTAAAACTGTGAGACACAAGTGACCGTTGCGTCAACGCACCCGAAACGCGGCGGCGGGAGTTGTCAAATCAGGAAGATGCCGGACAGCAGGCCAATCAAGCCACCGAAAACCGCGCCCCAGACAACCAGCCATCCCAGGTGCTGGCGGATCATGCGCTGGACGATGTCTTTGACCATGTCCGGCGTTAGTTCATCGAGCCGTGCCTTGACGAGATTCGAGATTCGTGCGCTGAAATCGTCGCTGGCGGTCACACTGCCCAACTGCTTGCGCAAATTTTCCTGAAACGATGGCGCGGTGACGGTCTTGACCAGGAAGTCACCCATCTTTTCCTTGAACGGCTCGCGTAGCGGGTCGAGCGCTTTTTCACCACCGACCATCGCCAGCATACCGCCAAAGGACGAGGCGGTAATGACCGCCACCAACTGGTCGAATGCATCATCCATATCCAGATTGCGCACCACCGGCTCGAGGTCGATGGCTGACTGCTTGCCATCACCACCGATAAAGCGCGCCACGCTGTCCGGGCTGAAGAGATCACGCATAACCAGCGTGTGAATCGCACTTTTGAAGTTGTCGAACTGATTCGGGATAACCCCGGAGCCATAGAGACCCGGGACGCGCTCAAACAGCATGTGGACGGCGAGCCAGTTGGTCAAAGCACCGGAAAGCGCGAAAAGACCGACGGTGTAGATTAACCGTCCGGCCTCGCCAGGGAGCAACAAACCTGCGCCGATCAGGGCCAGCGCAATCAGATTGGGGAATACGTTTTTATCGAACACGGCCAACTCGTTTCTTTTTCCGGGTACGCTACCAGAGCAGATCGTCAGGCACTTTGAATTCGGCGTACGGATCGTCGTCGCTGGACTGCTCAGTGTCGTCGCGATCATTCAACACCAGTATGCACGCGCTGTCTCGCAGCGCGATCTTCTCGGCTACCGCCCGCGCGACGATGCCATATCGGTCGTCGCGGCGGACCAGCGCCAGGGAACCGTTGATTAGATCGCGTCGGTGCTGATCTGACACCGATATCGTCTTGATCACCCCGGATTCGTCAAAACGGTAGTCAACCTCCCCGGCCGCCGTGCGCAAATCGTTCATCTCTACCAGTTGCCGAACCTGTGCGGCAACCGCCCGTGCCTGTGCCTCTTCAAGCTTTGCGCGGTTCAATTCACGATCATTGTCGCGCTTGGCCTGTTCGGCCTGGCTTGCGGCACTGGCGATTTCGTCGTCGACCTGATTGCCGGTGCGCT
>CAZYDV010000302.1:0-3009 GCA_964646405.1 uncultured Granulosicoccaceae bacterium
AGACACAACTGGGCACACTCTCGCTACGCGGACTTCTACCGCGCAGACTCCTAGCGCGCAAGGTGTGATTACACCTTGCGCCACGCGAAATTGATCCCAAGCGGCGGATTGTTATCAACAAATTCCAGATCAGCGCAGAAATTTCCGATGTTGTAACTGAGTTCTTTCACGTGTTCCAGTTGTAACCCCCCGCCAATTGCCGCCATGAGTACCTCCGCCATAGCGTGGTGAAACGAATAATTTTCAATCGCGTCGTATTTCTTGTGCGTGAAATAGTCCAGCCCATCCGAATCGACAAACGGTTCGGTGTTGAAGTAAGAGTAATCGAGCCTCGACGGTGTACCCGCTTCATACATACCGAGAATGGGATGAAGCTCCTCCACCAGTAAAACGCCTCCAGGGGCCAGCACTGATGCGCAAATTTCCATAAATCGCTCAATATCGGGCATCCAGCTGAGAACCCCCACCGTGGTCATCGCAAAGTCAAAGCGACCCTCAAACTGACCCATCAGATCGTAGACATCGGAATGGTGAAACTCGATATCGGAATGTCCCGACGCCCTGGCCAGCTCATTCGCTTGCTCAATGAACGCTGCCGAGCCATCGATACCAACACAACGGGCAGCACCCTTTTTGCGCAGAGACAATAAATCAATGCCATTATTGCAGCAGATTTGCACCGCCGATTTACCGCGTACACCGTACGAATCCACCAGCTGATTGAAATCTGGATTCAGATTGTTGAAATCCTGGCTCGCGACAGCACCTCGCAGCGAGGCATTGATGGATGCATGCATCGGTGCCGCCTCATCCCAGGAGGCCAGGGTTCTTTGACGGTAAAATTCATCGCTTTGCCGCATCGTCTTCTCTCCTTGATTGCGCAATGCCAAATGCAATTACAGCAACCAGAGACAATGACATCATTCGGGCACCTTTTCAAAGCGTTATGCCGGCTCGCTCTACTCCAAAAAAGAGCATCCCGTCGATAGGTGTTGTTGCCAGCCAGGAGTCTGAGCGGCAGAACCTCCACTACTGCGAGCGCCGGGCACACTCTCGCTACGCGGACTTCTACCGCGCAAAATCCTAACTCCGTCGGATGCGTACGATCTTCATGATCTCAAAGTCCATGCCAGCAACCTTTTCCGTCAGAGGATAGTAAGTCAGGTTAACCCTGGCGCCCTGCAAACTGCGGTACTGCTTTTTGCGATTGTATTTGAAGGGAACGTCGTAGTCTTCCAGCATCAGTGTATTGACAATCCAGTCGCCGTCTTCGCGCTGCACGTGGCTGAGTACCTTCACCGCATCTAATTGATTAAGCTGCTGGTGCCTTTGCAGTAGTTTATCGGTTTCGGATTTCACGATCACAATCTCTCGGGCTGCCAAGGCACCCTGCCGGCCAGGTGTGCTGAGCCCGGCTCGGCAGGGCAATACTAACGCGATAAACTACCATACAGGATAGCGTGACTGGCACAAAAATGTGTCAAACCATCTGCCCAATTCAACCTTCAGAGGCAGGTCGCGTTAGATGCGTTTTAAAGGCTTCATCCTGCAACGCCTGCACCCGCTCCCACTGCTCTGCCGGCCCACAGCCAATCAACTCCATCTGCTGCAGGTACGACAACAATCCGAGTAGCGCCTGCTCTTTCGCACCAGATACCGAAGAGGCCGATTTAACGAGGTCAGAAATCGTCTTATCCATGTGCAGTGAAATCTCTGTTTCCGAGGATTTGCGCTGACAAAAGGTGATCACAACGACCGTCTGCCAACCATGACATTCCGTGATGGACACAGCGGAACGGAGCCGGAAAGTATCATTTTTGATACATCGAGTCAGAGACGGCAGTCACAGGATACGCACAGAGACTAAATTCAGCGGATTGCCTTTTATTGTTGTACTGAGCCGCTTCGCGGCAGACTGTTGATTGTCGAATATCAAACGACGCTCCTGATACTGCCCACTTCCGGGTAATTTTTTTTATGTCGCTGTTTGCTGTTAATCGCTCCCTGTAGGTTTTGCGCAAATTCAGCGACAGGACGTCGCGAAAAGCGCTGCGTGAGCAGGGATGCCCACTCAGCGCGGCCCCGCCGGCGATGAACCTTTACACAGCGGCGACAGCCACACAAAAGCAGGCAAAAGCGTTTGGTTACTTTGTACTTTTCAAAGTGACTCGGCGCGCGGGACGCGCCGAAAAAACCATGGATAGCAATCCAAAACAGCAACCCAAAAAAGAAAGCCAGCGCAGAAAAATAGACTTTGCTACTTTCGGTCCCCAAAGTCGAAATCCACCCCCGTATCCTCCGCCAACTGCCTCAATGCCGGCACGATCACTGGATGCAACGCCACACCCTCGGCCAGTTGCTGACGTTTGCGCTGCAGCGCGCGCTGGCCAGGTACGCGAACGGGACTCCCGGCATCGGCCGGTTTGTTGGCGTTGCACTGCTCCACCAGCCAGTCTGTTTGCCGGGCAAATGCCGCAACACCACCAAAGGCCTCAACGTCGGTTACCTGCAGGTTTACCGTCGCCCCCCAGTTGGCTGGCTGATCAGCGCGACCGTGGCCTGCGAGGCCTGCAGTCATAGCCTCGACGAACAGGGCCAGCGAGTAGCCTTTATGGCCGGCATCAAGACCACCCAGTGGCAATAGACTGCCCGGTGGGTCGGCAGCCAGAACGGCCGGGTCGTTGGTAGGCTGACCATCGGCATCAAGCCACCAGTTGTGCTGACCACGTTGCCCCGCCTTGTGCAGGCGGTCGGTCATCCCATTGGTGGTGGTCGAGGCGGATATGTCGATCATGACCGGCTCATCGGTCGTCGGTATACCCCAGGCCATGGGATTGGGCGTGAACAGCGGCTGGCTTCCACCAAAAGGGGCCACACTGGCGACGGAGGGATCGCTGCAAACCAGTTGCACCATCAGTCCGTCGCGGGCTGGTGCCTCGAGGTAGGCAGCCAGTGCACCAATGTGTGAACTCTGGCGAATGGCAATGGTGCCCGTGCCATACTCACGCG
>CAZYDV010000302.1:3109-7650 GCA_964646405.1 uncultured Granulosicoccaceae bacterium
GCACCAATGTGTGAACTCTGGCGAATGGCAATGGTGCCCGTGCCATACTCACGCGCCATCTGTGTGGCACGCTCCAGTGCTCGACGCACCAGATACGGGCCCGGCAGGTACTGACCATCCCAGGTTTCTACGGCGGTACGCCTGGCCACAATATCGACCGAGGCGTCGCCGGTCATGTCGCCACGCGCCAGTGCATTGAGATAGGGGGTTAGCAATTGCAAGCCGTGGGTGTCGTGTCCCATCAGATCGCCTTCGACCAGAATCTCAGCGGTATCTTTTGCAGCTTGTGGAGCCATTCCTCGCGCAATACAAACCTGCGTGGCGAAATCTACCAGTGCCGCGGCGGCGTAGCGTTTGTTCATTTCAACCAGCCATCCTTTCGCGCTCGCGGTCAACGAGGACCCGGCGCAGTATTTTACCGGAAAGCGATTTGGGAATTTCGTCGATGAATTCTACCCGGCGAATTTTCTTTTGCGGCGAGACCTGTTCCGCCACAAATTCCATTACCTGTTGCTCGCTGATATCCGTACTGGCAACCACAAACGCTTTGGGTATTTCACCCGCCTCGTCATCCGGGCTCGGTATTACCGCGGCATCGGCGATGGAGGGATGAGCCAGCAACAGTGCTTCCAGCTCGGCGGGCGCCACCTGAAAGCCCTTATACTTGATCAGCTCTTTCAGACGATCGACCACGAACAGAAACTCGTCTTCGTCGAAAAAACCGATATCACCAGTATGAAACCAGCCGTCATCGTCAATGCAATGCGCAGTTGCTTGTGGGTTGTTGAGATACCCCTTCATCACCTGCGGCCCACGAATGCATACTTCGCCGCGTTGATTGAAGCCCAGCGCATCACCGGTTTCAAGGTCGACTATTTTGGTTTCGGTATTGGGCACGGTGAGTCCGGCCGAGCCGTGTTTGAGCCGCTTCGCATCGTAGGGGTTGGTGTGAGTAACCGGGCTGGTCTCCGTCAAGCCATAGCCCTGGGTCAACAGGCAGCCCAATCGCGCGCCGCAGGCAAGCGATATCTCTTCCCCCAGTGGCGCCGCGCCGGAACCGATGTGCACGAGGCTTGTGGTATCGTATTGGTCGACTATCGGATGCTTGGTCAGACCCAGCACAATAGGCGGCACCAGCGATGCGCGGGTGACGCGATATTTTTCGATCGTCTGCAGAAATTCTTCCATGTCAAAACGCGGTACCGTCACGACGGTGGCACCGGTGATCAGTGTCATATTCATGATAACAACCATGCCGTAGATATGAAAAAACGGCAGCACACCAATCACGACGTCACCGGGCTTTGTGGTATCGACCCCACGCGTGCCTTCGACCTGACAAATGTTCGATACCAGATTGTGATGGGTCAGCATGACGCCTTTCGACAACCCGGTGGTGCCGCTGGAATAGGGCACGACAACCAGATCTTCACGCGGGTTACAGGGCACGTCGGGCAGTTTGTCGTTTGCCTGCATCAGCGTGGCAAACGGCTGACTGCCGTCGGCGCCATCAAAGGTGTAGACGTCATTGATGTCAATCATTTCAGCCGCTTCCTTTGCCTTGTCTAGAAACAGGCCCACCGTGATCAACAGGATGGCGCCTGCATCCTGCAATTGTTTCGCGAGCTCCTGTGGCGTATACAGCGGATTAACCGTGGTGATCACGCCGCCGGCCAGCACAACGCCGTGAAATGCGATCGCATACTCCGGTAAATTGGGGCTGTACAGCGCCACCGTATCGCCTTTGGCGAAACCGCGCTCGACCAGGTTGGCAGCCACGCTGCGAATGCCGGCGTTTAACTGTGCGAAGGAATACTGACGACCGGACGGCCCGTCGATGATGGCAATGCTGTCGCCGAACGGGTCGGTTCGCTGCAGCATGAACCGCGTGAGAGAAACCTGCGGAATTTCAACATCGGGCGATTGGCTGGTAATGATCAAGCGTGGATCCTCCTGTTGGCAGGAAGGATACCACTTGCAGGGTTGAAGGCGAGTGACGCGACACGGTCAGGTGGCGACGGCAGATTCCCGTGCGGGGGCTGGCGTCAACGGCTTTAGCGACCAGGTCAGTAACAGGCCGATCAATGCCAGCACCGCAAGCAGCGTAAACGCCAGATCGTAGCTGCCGGTGATGTCGTAGATCCGCCCGCACAACAGCGGCCCGGCAGCCCCGCCGAGGGTGCCAAAGAACAGTACCGATCCGAAAATCTCACCATGTGACTGCATGCCGAAAAACTCGGCGATGGTCGGTGAAACCACAGTAAACAATCCACCGTGAGCAAAGCCGTAGAACAACGCAAAGACGAACAACAGCAGTGGTAATTCGACAAATCGCAAAAACACCAGGCTGCCCACCAGCGGTACGAAAGAGATCAGCAAAGCAAGCCGACCGCCGATGCGATCGATCAAACCGCCCACTGTCACTCGACCGATGATGCTGCACGCGGCAATCGCCGACATCACCAGCGCCGCCCGCTTGAGCTCGAAGCCCAGATCCGTGGCATGCACCGTGACGTGTACCGGAATGGACATCAGGCTTGGGAAAAACGAAAACTGAATGGCACACAGGGTCCAGAACTGGCGCGTGCGACGCGCGTCGGGATAGCGCATGCCCTCGCCCAGATCGCGAGGTGAAGCGGCCGAGCGTTGTGGATTGACGCCAACCAGTTGCGCGGCGATGAGCAGCAACAGCGCGGCGAGCACACCCAGTATCAGGAATGCGATGCGCCAGTCGTAAGCGGCGATCAGTGCGGTGGCAAACAACGGCACTGCCATTTGGCCAAATGCGGTTCCGACCTTCACGAGACCGGTCATTGCGCCACGGCGTTTTTCATACCAGCGCGCGATGGTCGACAGCGTCACGACATCGTGGGCACTCATACCAATCCCCACAAACACACCGAAAAGCACAAACATCTGCCATGGAGCGCTAAGAAAATACATGCCCGCATAGCCCACGCCGGTACACAGCCCCGAGAAGGTCAGCACCCAGCGTGGTCCGTATCGATCGTTCAGGCGGCCAGCCAGCACCGCTAGCAATCCCATGGCCAAAAAGGCTGCAGAACTGCTGGTGGACAACAACGTACGCGACCACCCCATGTCGTCTTCCAGCACCTTGAAAAAGACGCCATAGGCGAACATGCAGCCAATGGTCACGCTTTGCACGATAAGGGCGCCGGCGACAATCAGCATTCGCTTGTCAAAGGTGTGGCTCACTCGGGCCTCCTGGGGGAAGGTATGGCCACTGTCTGGCTTTGTGTGACGTGACCGGGTGACCGTGAATCGATCGGGCGGCCATTGTAGCGACTCGACGAAGTTCGGCCGAGAACTATTTCCGACGCCCGGACCCGACACTCGCGGCAATCTTTACTTTGCCCCCTTTTAGACTGCAGCTCTCGCCGATTACCTTGCGGAATGCCGCGTTCGATTCGGCGCCGCTAAAGCGGCGGGAGACATTGCCAATTGGAAACCCTGCAGGTCGGGAGCTGTTAAAAATTGACACATTCATTTCGGCGCACCGAGTGCGTGGTACATTCTCCCTACTTCAAATGTGCAGAGACAACCATGGATTGTAAGCAGCTTTCGTTCACTCGATTGGTAGCCATTGCGCCCCGCTTGAGAATCACTGCCGGCCTGCTCGCTCTGACGCTGCTGGGTGGTTGCAGCCAGAGCGACACTCCGTACGTCGACATGTGTCAACGCATCGCCGGCAATCTGTCCAGCGGCGCGATCAGCAACTGGGACAAAGTAGAGAAAGTCACCAACAAGGAAAATTTACAGGTCGTTCTGGCCTGGTCCGGTGAGGTCAACGGCAGCGCCACCTGCAACTTTGAGGCGGACGGCTACGACGAATACATTACCTCACCGAACGCAGTCGTGATGAACGGCGAAAAAGTGCCGTTTCGAAAGCTGCTGGCAGCGTCTGCCAAATCGACTGGCAACATGATTGGCGACAGCGCCGAAGAAACCGCAGAGAACACCCGCAAGCTCGCGGAAGACGCCACCGAGCGCGCAGGCGAGCTGGCTGGCCAGGCGCGCGAAGTCGCTGGCACCGCCAAGGAGCGTGCAGCCGAGTTGGCCGACCAGGCCTCGCAGACGGCCGGCGAGCTGGCAGACAAGGCGCGTGATGTCGCCGGTGATGTCGGCGACAAAGCTCGCGAAGCTGCGCTTGACGCCACCAAAGCGGTACAGCAGAAGCTGGAAAAATAAAAGACGACATACACAACGCCAGTTAGTGTGGGTACGCTGGCAGGGATCGTCTTGATCGATCATTGGCGCAGGTTCTGAAAAAACCGTGCGCTTCGCCCGGGCTATTCATGAAGCGGCGAGAAATCACGCTGGCAACGGGATCTGCGGCGGACATCGCGAACGCATCTAATGCTGACTGAGTTGGGTAAGGCAGCGCGATCGCGG
This sequence comes from uncultured Granulosicoccaceae bacterium, assembly GCA_964646405.1. Taxonomy (GTDB): domain Bacteria; phylum Pseudomonadota; class Gammaproteobacteria; order Granulosicoccales; family Granulosicoccaceae; genus CAKZSB01. Next base: position 7,523 of record CAZYDV010000302.1, read on the forward strand.
GCTGCACAGGCGGCAAGAACAAAGTGCAAGCGAGATATCGTCAATTTCATGAATAGCCCGGGTTAACGTCAATGTAAAAACGCACTCGCCCTGGCACACACTCGCTAACAGCGGCTTCCAGCGCGCAC
>CAZYDV010000303.1:0-7626 GCA_964646405.1 uncultured Granulosicoccaceae bacterium
GAACGAGCAAATTGAATGGAACTTTGGCCGTTCGGAGGATATGCGTCGCGAAGACCTGCTGCAGGCTGCAGAAGCGGCGGCAGATACGCAGGGGCAGGCGACGTCGCTGTTGCAAGTAGCTGAGCGCAACGATCGCGTGCCCGATATTCTCTCTGGCGTGGTCGATGTATCCAGGCTCGAACCTGGCTTGACTGCCTCCCGGGCGCTGACGGGTTGGCGCTTTTTGCCAGCCAGTTACTCGGCATCTGCGGCGGCCTTTCAAAAACTCGTGTTCGAATCGGGTGACGATTTGGTGCTGGACTGCGACGCCTGCGATACCTCGCCGATTAACTCGAGCGTGGTGCAGGGAAAGGTCGTTAAAGGCTATCCATCCCATCTGGAATTGATGTCGATGCTGGGTAGTACGGCGGCAACATCTGAAATTGATGCCCGACAGTTGAACCGCTATTCGCAGTACCAATCCGTACGCGATGCGGCGCTGTTCGACCTGGCCTCAGCGGCGGGTCTGGAGCAACGGGAAAATCAAATTCTGCAAGCGATATTCAGGAGTACTATGCCGGCTGATCAGGCGCTGGCGGGTGCGGCCGGGTTCTGGGCCTGGCAAAAGTACCTCAATGTCTTGTACCAAAAGCAATCCTATACCGTGATCGGCAAGGGATTGGGCATACAGAAACAAAAAAGCCGTGAGGGTGCCTGGATTGTCCCGGCCACGGGTGTCTACATGGCGTTAGCGAATCTGATAGACGTGCAAATTGCCCGCGATAGCAACGAGCGCTGGTCCAGTCTCAAGGACGTCGTCAACCAAAGCATCACCATTTCCAGCCGTATTGAACTGGGCTTGCCGCCAACGGCTGAACAGGAAGCATTCCTGAACGAAGTGGATGCCAGCCTGAAGCGAATTGGCGGTGGCGAAGATGCGCCGATCGTCGTCGACCTGCACACCAATGCGGCCGATTCCACCGTCCTCGAACTTGGCATTGGCAAACCAGCAGTCAGGCAGCACGAACGCGCCAGAGGTGCTGGGTTCAATGTGTCTGAGTTTACCGTGCCAATCGATCAGCGGCTCGATGATAACTCCTGGCGCGCGTTGTTGGCCGATGATTCGGCGGGTTGAGCCAATGGTTTTAAACGGGGTAGGCAAAATGGTAAGCGTTCGATTCTCTCAAGTATTGGGTGCGGTGCTGGGTAGTATGTTGTGGGCAGGTGCGACGACGCCAGCGATCGCTGAAAGCAGAGCGCTGCTGATCGGCGTGGGTGAATACCAGAACCCGGGCAGCAATTTGCCGGGTATCGATCTGGACATTAACATCATGCGCAAAATTGCCGGGCGGCTCGGCTATCGAGACAATCAGATCACTGTGATGATGGATAGTGAAGTAACGCGCGACAATCTACTTCGCGCGTTCACTGAAATTGCCGAAAAAGCGGGTGAAAACGACAAGGTGTTGATCTACTACTCTGGGCACGGCACGCAGATTCCCGATCAGCCCGATGGTGATGAGGCCGACAACTACGACGAAGCGCTGACGCTCTACAATCTTGGCAGTGGTCCGGACTACGGCCTGTTGCGAGACGATGATATTCGTGAATGGCTGGAGGTCCTGCCGTCGAGACACAAGACGCTGATCGTCGATGCTTGTTGCTCGGGTTCTGCAGTGAAAAGCCTGCGGCTCGACCAGACAGCCTACCCACAAGGCACGACATTCTTCCCGAAGAGCCGTTCCTGTGCGGCGGGCAGTGCCAAGTCATTTGGGCTTGAGGAGGGCGCAGAGCTTCAGAATGTCGTTTATCTGTCTGCCGCACAGGATGACCAGTTATCGCTGGCGACCGGCGAGGGCAGTATTTTCACCCTGGCGCTGCAAGATGCTTTTCGCGTTGGCAGTAACATCAGCGCAAAACAACTGCGCGCGCATACCGACACATACATCGGCAGACGTGTGTCGGCGCCGCGGCGTTTCAACCCGAATCTGCTCGGCGACGCCCGCCACTTCGATGACAAGACCTGGTTTGCCGTCGATCAGCAACAGCCTGTGCATGCGATGAATCGGCCCAGCGAACTGCGGGATTGGTCGCAACTTGTCAGTCAGGCCGATGGGCCGATGGCGCTCAAAACCGGGCAGCCAGCCTATGCGGAAGGCGAGCACTTGAAAGTATCGATCGATATGCCGTTCGATGGATACCTGAATCTGGTTGTTATCGATCCTGAGGATCGCGTGTTGTTGCTGTTCCCCAACGGGCTGGCTCAGAATAACCAAGTGAACAGAGGAAAAATCAGCTTACCGTATCGGCAGTTTCGTTGGCCGGCGCAAGCCCCGCATGGCATCAATCATCTGGCGGCGATCGCAACCCGCGAGCCGCTAGACCTCTACCAAACTGCGCACAATAGAAACGACAAGGGCGAGGCGATGGGCAACTATCTGGTGCCGACCGAGGCTGGCCGCGAGCGGATACAGAAGCATTTGTCAAAACGCAGCAGTGGCAGCGGATATCACGCCAACATCGTAGCAGTAACAACTTGCGCCACCGGTTGTTGACTCGGATTTATGTAACTTTGTCAAACTGCGTTATTCCGTCCGTTTAACCCAATGTCGATATCAAGCGATATCGCACTGGGGCACTTCGAGGTTGCCCGATCGAATAGACATTCCTGAACACGACACACCGGCAGGAGCAGCATCATGGTGAATGTGAATGGCAAACGGGCCGAAATCTGGATGGCGCAGGCAACTGAGACGCTGCGTCGTGCGGCAATTGCCTCCGCACTGATTGCTGCGTTCGCTGCGAGTGGTTGTGCCTCTTACGGTGTACAAATCGCCACGACACAGGCGCAGATGGATACCGAGCGGCTGCTGGTGCAGCAGAACAATGCAGAAATAATGCGTCTTCGCGCATGGGTGGCTGAAGAAGAAAGGCGTCGCAGCTATCTGGATTCGGCCAATGGTCGGCGCGATTTTTACGATGGGCAGTGTCATCGGGTGCCCGTTGCGAAACCCGCACTGACGCTGCGCCCTGAGCAATCCTGTAAAACAGACAACGAGACCCATGTTCACGCGGTCAATCAATGCGTCAACCCGGGCAATTGCGAGTATGTCGGGGCGTTGTATGCACTCGGCCGTCTGCCACTTGAGTACCAGTACGTGCTCAATTCCGGCTGTCCGTTCAAGCCAGAAGACAAGACTTTCATGGAGGAGTATGTGGGGATGGCATCAGTGCCATTGTGCAATCTGACTCTTAACCCAAAGGAGGGCAAAAAAAAGAAAAAAAGCAAACTGAACAAGTTGTTGAAGTTCAATTGGAGTGGCGTGGTGCTGGATGTCGCGCTCGCCGTCGCCTGTAACGTCAAGCAGGATCCGTATCAGGAGCAATACAGTGAAGTCACCCAATGTCTGGCCAGGGAGTCGAGTGACTGCAATCAACGTTACACACAGTGGCAAAACCAGAATAACCGTGATCTGTTTGGCTTTGAGACGCGACAACGAGAAGCCGATCGGGACTTTGCGACATGCAAGCGGGAACTGGAAAAGCTCGATTACCAGGGCGGTGATATTCGATTGCAGATTGTGCAGGCCATTGATCAGCATGAGGCCAGAATCGATGAACTGCAGGCAGTCAATACGTCAGCACAACAGCGCATCGTCGCGCTGGCGCAGAGCGTGGCAAAGTTGAGCAGCGCAAAGGCAGATGGCGAGAAGCCGCGTCGCGCGATTGAGGTTTTTTACTGAATAGAAAACATTGTAGAGAGAGGGCAGGCAGCATGAAACATCACATAATCGCAGCGGCTGTATTGAGTGTGGCCCTTGGCGTGGCCACCGACGAGGTGCAGGCCTTGTCGGCATATGTGCAGACCAATGCCGTGGAGCGTGAGGTGCGGGCGGCGGATCAAACTGTGTTCGAGGGCGAGGCGGTGTCCGTGAAACTGGGTTTTGTCCGGTCTGGCTCCGATAAGGTCACGAGGGTTTTGCAACTCTTCGGAGCGGCTGAGCGCGCGCGCGTCGGGGGCAGCGACGATCCGTACCAATACAACAATCTGGCTCTGTCACAGGAGGTTCGCCGCTGGTCAGATACAAAGCAGAGATACGCGTTCTTGTCTTACGGCTTGAGTGTTGCGCAGTACGATCTGCCGCAGGTCAGCGATGTGGATCTGTTTGGATACAGGCTGGGTGGGGGTATTGGCGTTCCTCTATTTCGCAATCGTGTGATACTGACAACCGATCTGAATGTTCAGCTGTTGCAGCAGATCGGGGCCGACGACAACGACAGCCGTGAGGCCGAACTTGGCTCGTTGGAAGGTAAGATCGGTCTGCTTTGGTCCTTCGACAACGTCGGTATCACCGCATCATACTCGTATCGCTATCTGAACTATGTCGAAGATACCGGACTTGACGTCGCAGATGTCTCACAGATGCTTGGCATCGGGATTGGCTTTGCGCTAGATTGATCACTATGAGCAAAATCGTTGCTAGAAGCGAGAACTCCGGCCTATGCCTGCGGCGTTGTCCCTTCTTCGCACCAAAGCAATGGCTGATTTGGGTATTCGCAGTCAGCCTGATGGCCAATGCGCACGCAATGGAAAAGGGGCTGACGCGTGAGCAATCGCAGGCGGTCTTCGAGCAGAATGAAAACTACGCCGTGATTGTCGGCGTAGACAAATACGACAAACTGGCCTCACTCAACTATGCGGTGGCCGATGCCGAACGTCTGGCGAAGTTTTTCAGCGCGCAAGGTTATGAAGTGGAGTTGCTGACCGACTACAAGGCCAGTCGGGAACGCATTCTGGATCGCATAAGGCAGGTGGGTGAACTCGCCACCAACGGCGGTACCAGCGCGCAGGGCAATGTGGTGTTTGCGTACTCCGGCCACGGCTTTCAGGATAGCGCCGGCCGCAACTACCTCACCACCAGCGCGAGTGACCCGGCGCGCATCCGCGATACCGCGCTATCGATGGCGGATCTGACGGCGGCACTTGAGCAAAGCCCGGTGCGCCAGCGTGTGCTCTTTATCGATGCCTGCCGCAACGACCCGAGCCGATCCGTGCCAGCCGCCAACCGGCGATTCTCACTGGATGATGAAGCCGAGGGGCTCGCCATCCTGTACAGCACCCGCGCAGGCACCCTGTCGTGGGAAGACAACCGGCTTGGCCACGGTGTGTTTACGCATTACTTCGTCGAGGGGCTGCAGGGCGAAGCAGCCGATACTGCAAGCGGCATCGTCACCTTCGATCGCCTGCAGCGCTACGTGCAGAGCAAGGTGAAAAAGCACGTGCGGCGTCGTTTTGAAAAAGTGCAGATTCCGTATATCGGAGGCGAGCGCACGGGCGAGTTTGTGCTGGCGATGGGAGAGCGGCGCAGCGCGCCGTTGCCCAACGCGCCCGAGCCCGAGCTCACCGCACCCCAGACAGGCAGGCTGACGGTTAAGGTGGAGCCATTGGACGCGCGCGTGCGGATAATGAATATCGTGCCTCGCTATCAGGATGGGATCGAGCTTCAGATAAACCGCGAATACGATGTGCTGGTGACGCGCGATGGCTATGAACCCTGGCGCCAGCTCGTCAGATTGAACGAGCCCGAACAGGTGGTAGCAATAGTGCTTAGGCAGCGCAGTGCACCTGTAGCTCGAACTCGTTCGGCTTTTGAGCCCGACATGGTGTTTGTCAGAGGTGGTTGCTATCAGATGGGCAGCCCGGAGTCTGAAGCGGGTCGTAGTGGCGATGAAAGGCAGCGCCGCGTCTGCGCAGATGATGTGATGGCTGCCACGACAGAAACGACTGTCGCACAATATAGGGTTTTTGTGGAGGCGACGAACTATCGTACTGATGCTGAGCGCGGAACAGGGGGGCTTTTTGGTGACTGCTACTCGGAGAAAGATGGCAGGGATCACAGTTGGCGAAATCCGGGCTTCGAGCAACACGATGATGAGCCGGTTGTGTGTGTGAGCTGGACCGACGCGGTGGCCTATGTCGAATGGCTGGCCGAGCAGACGGGGCGTGGCTATCGCCTGCCAACTGAGGTCGAATGGGAGTATACGGCAAGGGCTGGTAAGACGACGTCCCGATATTGGGGAGATGACAGCGCAGCGGCGTGTCGGTATGCCAATGTGGCGGATCAGGCTTTACAGTCTAAGTACCGTGACCAGAAAATTCACGACTGCAATGACGGTGTGGTTCATACGTCTGGGGTTGGTCGCTACGCGGCCAATGGCAATGGCTTGTTCGATATGCTCGGCAACGTCCGGGAGTGGACCTGCAGTGCATACGACGAGGGCTATGCAGGTTCGGAAAGTTCGTGTAAAAAAGGTCGTAGTGGTCGGCCTGCGTATCGCGGTGGCGGGTGGAGCGACGGCCCGGCGAGGGTGCGCGCTGCCACTCGATTGCAGGAAGGACTTCTCTGGGTCGACGGCCAGAACCGCTTTGATCTGGGATTCCGAGTTTTCCAGAGTATCCACTGACTGACAGGAGCTGAGCTGATGCCGGAGTCACAACAAAAACGCGATTCCTTCTTGTCCAATCTTTTGATCGTGTAACTGCTTAACTGATTCTCTGAAAAATGTAAGATCTCCAGTGGCAGTACGTTGTAGTCATGAAGTAACTACCGCTCAATCTGCTCAGGCTGAAGTTAGAGACCGACATTGAGTAACGATTTGATTTTTCGGCTGTATCGAAAAGTAATTTTTTCGCGAGTTGGCGCGTAGTTGCGCGAGTTTAACGATACCGCCATAGGGTATATTCACGACTAATCTGGAGGCGTTCTATATGAGTATAGTGGGACAAAACAGCGTTTGTGTGTCGAAATACATTGAGAAAGGTTTTTTGCGGAGTGAACCGTGGTTCGGAAAACTTATCCTGTTGGGCAGTTTGTTTCTGTTCATCGCCCACACGCCAACGCCGGTATACGGGAATTCAAAGTGCAGTTATTGTGCTGACTACATAAACAAACTGGAATGTGTTGAACATTGTCTGCGATTACTTGATCAGGTACCGAGTGCGGGTACTAAACGTAAATTCGATGTTGCAAAAGCCAAGCGAAACGAAGCGCAATTGCAATTGACACTTGATCAGCGTAAAGCCTTCCAATCTGCACTAAACAAAGCAATATCGTGGGAGAAGCCGCTGGTGGCAGACGGGATGTTTGGACCAGTCACCCGGGAAAGACTTCGAACCTGGGAACGTATCAACCTGCCAGGTGTGAAAAGTGGGTTTTACCCGGCTACTGGTTATCTCGATGCATCCAAACTGTCGTTGGTTATGAATCACGTAAAAATCAAGGAAAGGAAAGCCGATATTGCGGCTGAAATGGCAAGAAACAAACACGATAAACGACGCAACAGCCCGGGCAGTTCTACAGAGGATACGTTGTCCGGTCTTTGGAGTTGGCGCTATGATCTGGGGAAAAAGGGCATAGACGTTGGATACATTCTATTCAACACGAATAACAGAGTGGTTGTTTACGATTATGCGAATGATTCCAGTGATAAAGGGGGTGATTGCTACAAAGAGATGGTTTTCACCAAGAAGCCTGTGTCCAGAAAGAGCTATCGGTATACGCACTTTAATGGAAAGCGGATGCAGTCGAGTGCAATCTACTCGTTTGACGTAGTGGGCGACTCATTGACTCTGACGCTTAACAGTGA
>CAZYDV010000304.1:0-7618 GCA_964646405.1 uncultured Granulosicoccaceae bacterium
CAATGTGGCGGCGTTCTTCGACAGATTGCCAAAAATCTTTTCCTGCATCGGCGCACCGGCACCCTTGAGCGCCAGCACCAGTTGATCCGTCGGCACTTCGCGCAGCAGAGTTTGCAGACCACGATCATCGGCCGTCAGCAGATTGTCGAAGATAAACATTTTATCCTGAATCTTTTCGCGCAGCCCGGGCTCAAATTCTTCCAGCGCCGATAATATGTCTTCCTCGACATCCGACGAAACGCCATTCAGGATTTCAGCCACCGCAGCGATACCCCCGACATCCGTGATCTCAATATCCGGCGCCTCCTTCAACCGCTCGACGATAATCTCATCAAGCTTGCGCAACGCAGCGGGGTGCAGTGTTTCAAGCTTGGTCACTCTGCCCATCACATCGGCGCGCAACGGCGCGGGCAGCAAGCCCACCACTTCGCCGGCCTGGGCGCGCGGCAGGCAACTGAACACCGCGGCAATCACTTGTGGATGTTCATCGGCCAGCACACCGGCGACGGAGCGCGCCGGCATCCATTTCAGCGCATCGATGCCGGGTGGCCCCTCGCGGCCCAGTTGCGACAGCACACTGCCCGCCTTCTCTTTGCCCAGGGCGCGAATCAACATCTTTTTGAAATACTCACTGGTACCGATACCCAGCGACGACTGATCGCGCACGTCCTCGGCAAACCTGACCAACGCTTTGGCAATGTCACCCTGTGATACCGGCGACATGGCGTTCATCGCCTCACCAATCGCCTGTACTTCCTCCGGCTCGACAAACTGCAACACTTCGGCGGCCTCCTCCTCGCCGAGTGCCATTAATAAAATTGCTGCGGTCTGGGCGCCGTTGTCTTCGCCTTCTGCGGCCTCGCTCATGCGTTGTCCTCTGGGTCAGCGACCCATTCTTTGACGACGCGGGCGATGCGCTTGGGATCATTAGCGGCCATCGACCGCGCCATCAAAAGAATGTCTCCATAGCTGTCATCCGGCCCTTGCAGGGTGGCGCGAGCCTCGTCTGACAGCGATAACTTGTCGCCACCACCCTCGGCTGCGGAGTCTTCGTCGCCAGCGGCGGCGGCAGCTCCCTCGGGCAATGCGGCAACAGTCGCAGGCGTGCGCAGCACTTTCAGTGCGGGACGAGCGACAAACAGCAACAACAGCAGCAAACCTATGGCCACGACAACCTGGCGCGCGAGTCCCCATACCCAGGCCTGTTTCCAGATCGGCTCAGGCGGAACCGGCTCGATCTCTTCGGTGGGCTGGAAGGCGCGATTGAATACCGTCACCGTGTCACCTCGCTCCTCGTCAAAACCGATAGCCTCTCTGACCAGCGAGGTATATTGCTCGATATCCTCCGCCGTCGGCGCAATCTCCACCACCTCACCCGCTTCATTCGTGGATGAAATGTTGTCGATAATGACCGCGGCGGAAAGACGTTGTATCTGACCGGGTGCACGACGTACATGAGTAATGGTCTTGTCCAGCTCATAGTTGCGCGTCAGGTTGCGGGCCATCTCGCCGGCATCAGGCGGCTCGGCGCCCTCTTCGGGCGGATCGCCGGCCACACCACCTTCTGGTGGTTGATTAGTTAAAGCACCGGGCACACCCGTTGCCGCGCCGCCATTGGCGCCGCGCTGATCAATACGCTGCTCACTACGAATATCCGCCTGGTCTCCGTCAAACGCTTCCTGCGTCTGTTCGTTCACTGAAAAGTCTACCGCCGCGGTGACTCGGGCACGCACTCGGCCATTGCCAACCAGTGGCGTCAGCAGATCTTCAATCCGCTCGGCGTAGAGCGATTCAAGGCGGCGCGTGTAGTCGAAGTGTTTCTCGGTATTCGAATCAATGGATTCACTATCGCTAGAAGACAACAACCGCCCCCACTGATCGACAACCGTGACGCCGCCACTTTCCAGATACGGCACGCTGGAGGCCACCAGACTCACAATGGCATTGACCTGAGAGCGCTCAAGCACGCGACCGGCCATCATCTTCACCATCACAGACGCACTGGTGGTGGGTTGATCACGAATGAACACGGAGCGCTTGGGCAACGCCAGATGTACCCGGCACGATTCGACATTGCGCATACCTGAAATAGTGCGCGACAGTTCAGTCTCCAGCGCATGCTGATAGCGCGCCGTCTCGATAAACTGACTGGTACCGAGCGATTGCTCCTGTTGCAGCATTTCGAGCCCGACCGTGCCTGTAGACAACATCCCGCTGGCAGCCAGTTCCATTTGCAGCGTACGCAGTTGCCCCGGATCTACCAGCACCATACCGGTGCTGCGATCGATCTGAAACGGTTCATTGCGCGCCTGAAGAAACGCGACCATCTCGGCGGAGTCGGTCGTGCTGGCCCCCGGCGCCAATGGCACCATATTGCCTTTGGCCGACCACATCACCAGCGCAATCCCCAGCGCCAGTGCAGCGAAGCACGAGATTATCGGCACCAGAATACGCGGGTTAAGCAGACTCTGCAGAACGTCAGCAGCAGTCGTCGTCTGAGTGACCGTGGCTGCTACTTCCGTTGTTGTTGCACCTACAGAATTCATTATGTACTGGCCACTCCTGGCTTGATTGATTATCTACGCTTGCAGAATTCGGATCAAAAAAACAGCGCGCTGGCTCAGAGAGACATTCGCATCACTTCCTGATAGGCCGATACAAACTTGTTGCGCACCTGACTGAGCGCCTCAAACGAAATTCGGGCTTTTTGCATCTCAACCATCACACGGGTGATCTCTATATCATCGCCGCGCTCGAAATCCGCAGCGAGTTTAGCTGCCGCCTGTTGGCGATTATTCACAGTCTGCAATGCCTCTTGCATCACAGCCTTAAAGGGTTCACCACCCGCGGCCGTTACGTTGGATGTAGCCGTTGGTGTTGTCGTCGCTGCTCCCGATGCAGCCTGCGCGGCCATATCCCGCAAGCGAGAAAGAAGTACATCTGCGTTGATCGTGTTGTCCATAATTCTTCTCCGATAACCCTGGCCTGATATCGACACTGTCGCAGAAACGGCAAATTCCGTGCCTCGATCACACTTTTAAACCGCGCCCTGACAGCCCGCCATTCATCGCCTACGGCTTTGCTCCTTTGGTTCCATCACCGCGCAACCGGCTCCCCTCTCGTGTCAGAACACTGACCCAGATCCATAACCCGCAGCGATGAATCTGTGTTGAATAATCAAGGCCGTCATCTAACTGCCGCTACACGCAGACACCAATCCGAGCGTGGAATGCACAATGAAACTGGAACTCGTACCTGATCAACTGACCGGGTACAAAAGCCTTCGTCGTGAAAAGTTCGAGCGCATCGATCAGAACCTGTCGCTGCTGGCAGTTGAGGCACACAAGAAAAACCCGTGGGTCGGCCAGTATGACAGGCGCAAGTCAGTCCGAAATGAAAACGCCTCCAACGACGTCATCAGAGCGACATTTACATTAAAAGACTGATATTTTTTATTGTTCCAGGTACCTTATACGAGGCATCACAGCCACATGTCAGACGCATAACCACTGACTAAGCGCGCGCAAGGCGCCCATATTGCTTTGCTAACATCACCAGGGAAAGGGATGACAGCATGCAGCAGGAAAACGCAGTGGCAACCGGCGTGGTATTTTCCACCAATGACGCTGGCGACAGGTTCATTCGCGACCTGACGCCAGCAAAGGTCAGCGCTAAACCATACCGGGAAATATGGCAGTCACGCTATGCACCGCTGGAGCTGTCACCAGAACAAACCTACATCGTCCTGGGTACTGATTCTGGCCTGTTAATCAAAGCGTTTGCCGAATCCTACAGCGAGAACCCGCTCGCTCTGGTGTTCATTGAAGACGCGCAATACATCGATGCAGTCGCTGCCGAGTGCTCAGCGGAACTCGAATCGATGGAATTCGTCAATCTGCTGACCATCGATCAACTACGCGAGGCGCTCGAGTCGGCCACCTACGATAACGCGTTGCTGACAGGACGCATCGCGGCAATCAACTCGCTCTGCGCCGAGCTCGACCAGGCCGTTAACTATCGATCCATCATCGAACAAACGGCCTTTCTGATCGACTCGCGTCGCTGGCTGGTGGTCGGCATTACCCTTCGCCTGCCCTCGCTGCAACAGCGTCTGCTCAACATACCCGAGATGAAAGTGCCCGCAACAGCCTTGTCCGGCAAGCTGCAGGGCCAGACCCTGGTGGTGATGGCCGCAGGGCCCTCTCTCGATAACCACCTGGACTGGGTACAGAACAATCGCGACAAGCTAGTGATCGTCAGTGTGTCAAGAATCTCCAGGCGATTGCTCGAAAAGGGCATCGTTCCGGACATCATCGCGACACTGGATCCGCACGAGGTATCATTCGAGGTCAGCCGCGACGCCCTGAAATTCGAACCCTCGCCTATTCTGGCCTTCAGCGATCAGGGTGTTAACAAACTGGTAGGTCAATGGCCGGGCCCAAAAGTCTACCTCGGCTCTCGATTGCCATGGAAGTTCGAATCATTCGAGCTATCCACTCAGGCACAGACCGTATCCAACCTCGCCTTCGATATCGCCACTTGCCTGACGCCTGCGCAGATCATTCTGATGGGCCTGGATTTTTGTCTCGACGAGGCCGGTCACACGCACGCGATGGGCAATATGGAACGCGACACTGGCGTATCGTTGCGTACCGATATGGAGGAGGTCACAACCTACGACGGCAGCATTCGGCTAAGTTCAGTCGATTACCACAATTCCGGTCTGGAGCTGCAAAAGCAGATCGCACGCACCGAGAATATCCTGGTTATCAACCCCTCACCCGGCGCAATGAAGCTGGATGGTGTGCATTTCTCTCCCTTGTCAGCGGTTGAACTGCAAGGTGAACAGCCACGACAGGCAATCTCCACCGTTCGCCAGGAGATTCAGGATACCGCCTCGCAGACCACATGGCTGCATCAGGCACATACCGCGATAGTGAAATTCCTGCGCGAGTTCGATGAACTGGACAAACTTGCCAAAGAGGGCATCAAAACCGTCAGGGTCATCAACCACTCAAGCGGCGATATCCAGAAATACCTGGCCAAACTCGACAACATCGATAAAAGAATACGCAACCGCTATCTCGCGCATCGGCGTTTCTGCCTTAACAACTGCAGTAACTTCTTTGCCGACATCATCGACACAGGCGCCACGGTCAACGACGACCCGACCGAATCGTCTGTCGACAAAAGCCGTATGATCTATCGCGCCTACAAAAAGAGCGTCGCCGTCGTCAGACCCATGCTAATCGAGTGCCGCGACCGATTGAGGCTGCGACAAAACGAAAGCCAGACGCAATGGCCTGCTGCGCTGTCAGACGAATTCATGGCGCTTGGTCTGCCGGGGCGAATACTCAATGCAGCAGCCGACCTGCCCGCCGATGTCATCGCAGCCGCCCAACAATTGCAGCAAGAGCAGGACACACTTAAAACCGATCGACTGCAAGGCGTACTGCAAAGCATGGAAGTATCAGCGGACAGCCTGTTCCGCACACTCACCGGCGCCTACCAGCAACAGAGTGTGGATAAACTGTCCCACTACAAAAACGCCATACGAAAAATGCAGGATTTCGATCAACGCCACCTGTTCCTGAGCCTCGCCAGCGCTTATTTGCACGAAGTAACCCACGACGAGCAAGCCGCCTTGAGCGACTACATGGATATCGTAGAGATGGGCGAGAACCCCTTACTCGAAGAAGCACTCAACCGAATCGCCTTCCTGTCGATCCGCATCGGCGACAACGACACCGCAGCCCAGGCACTGACCGTGCTGTGCAAAGTCAATCCAAATTATCAAACCGCGCTGGACCAACTGGAGGCCGCCGCATGAGTGCACAGTCTTTGTCTAACGGCGAAACCGGCGTGGATTGCTCTGGGGCATGATTGTCGGCTGACCCTGGTGGACAGCCTCAACGGTGCAACACCGCTGCTCGATGATACCGCGCAGCGGATGACTTCAGACTCGGCGCAGGCAACCATACGATAGTTGCCACTGAATTGCCCCTGCAGGCCCAGTGAGTGATCGCAGAGCCGGCGGGAATTGTACGCTTTATAACGACGGCCGTTCAGGCACTGACCAACACAAGGCAGCCATTGGGCATACTGAGCTCGGTATGTTCGCTATGGGCCATCGAAATCTGTGCATCCCCGGCCAGGTACTGCTTGCCATTCATCCACAACTCGCCCTCAATGATGAATACGTGCTCGGAACGCTCGTGCAGATGCGGCTTGATTGACGCCCCTGGCAGGCAGCGCAGCAGGTAGGTGGAGCGCCCGGTCGCCGCATCAACTGCCAGCACTTTCTTCCATACCTTATCGCTGCGCTGCTCCCATGTCCCTTCATCGGCCCGCAGGCTTTGGATGGGCTGGCTATCGAGGTCGTCAATCTCCGCCTCAATTGCGCCAAGCAAGCCCTCTGGTGGGTCGACCTCCGGGAAACTTCTCAACAGAGGCGCGAAAAACTCAGCAGCCAGTTGCGTATCCACTGCCAGGTCAGGGCGAGTGCCCGGCAGATGGGTAGCGGACGTATTGAAAGCCGCTTCAAAAATTTCATCAGTGAGATGCATATCTGTTCTCTTCATTGCATCGCTTCCCGTAGCGCCGCGAGGCTGCGTCTGACCCAACTCTTGGCGGTCCCGACCGGGACATCCAAAACACTCGCGAGTTCTATGTAGGTGTAACCCTGGAAATAGCAAAGCATCAGCGCGCGTCGATATTCCGGCCGCAAATCCTGCATCAGCCGGCGGATCACAGCCACATCCAGCGTCACATTGGCCGGATCCGTTCCTGCACTGATCTCCGGCACCTGCGCAGTGAACTCGATAAACCCGCGAGCGCGTTCCGAGCGCAGCCGGTCGATCGCACAATTGCGCGCGATCGATCCGGTCCACGACATCGGGTTGCCAAATTTCGGGTCAAACTGGCCCGCCCGTCTCCAGATGCGCACAAAGGTCTCCTGTGCTACCTCATTGGCTATCTCGCGATCCCGTACGAGCCCCAGGATAATCCCGAAAACGTATCGGGAACTGATGTCGTACAAACCTCGGAAAGCCCCTCGATCGCCCGCTGCGCAGGCGGCGAGAAGCGCTGACATGCGTTTAGATTGCTCGGCCGCGCACATCCTGCCCGTCGTTTCCGCAGTGCGATGCGATTTGGGCACCAGCTTGGTCACGCCCACGACTCCCCCCTCCATTGGTCAAGTTTCTATGCAATACGGCTGCGATATCGTAAAAGTTTCACTCCAAAAATATTTTTTGAATCAACGGGATTTCACCGCTGCCCGCAGCCCGGGGAGCTGGATAGTCGTACGCAGCTGGATACCGAGCGCGCATGGAGTGGACGCGAAAACAGTGTGTCAAAACCGCTACACCCAAAGTTTTTTTCCAGACGCAAATGTTCGAATGATTTTAAACACATCCGATATTCGCAGACCACCAGTTAGAATGCCACAGAAGAATAGCCGTCTTCGTTTCCATCCCGAAGTCGAAACGAGCCAACTGTCCGAGACGCCTCACACCCAACATTTCAAGACCAGGTTCGAGAGTTTAATAAACACAACTGAAATAGTGTTCGTCACCGATCGCCCCAAAATACCATAGCGAAATCAGTGGCGCGGAAC
>CAZYDV010000305.1:0-7591 GCA_964646405.1 uncultured Granulosicoccaceae bacterium
TAGTGGCGAACCGGCAGACCCGCTCCCACCGGGTTTGGCTCGTTGCAACGAGCCAAACCCGGTGGGAGACGAACGTCGTCCAGCGACCCCGTCTGCAGTGTTTTTTACCGCTACATCAATGCCAGCAACGTTTTGATTGCCAGTATCATCGTGGCAAAAAATCCGATCGCGAAAAACAGTGTGCGAATCGACTGCAGGTTGAGGATATACATTAACCAGTGTCCGGCACGCGCGATAAGGAACACCAGGGCAATCCAGTTCACCCAGGCGGCTGCCACGCCAATGATCATTGCAAGCACCAGCGTGAGCGTGAAAAGCCCCAGGTTTTCGACCGTATTCTGATGTGACCGCTCCATCCGAAACGGCAGTGAGTCGTGCCCGCCATCCAGCGCGATACCGGCGACGCCGTTGCCGGGGCCAAACTTGAACGCCGAACTGATAAACAATTGTATGGCGGCCAGTAGCGTCGCGCAGCTAAGCGCGGTTCCGTAGGTCTCGAGTAGTGTGTTCATCAGTTGACCCTGTCGAGTTGCTGTGTTGGATACCGAAGCATTCCTTTGCGGGTTCTTTGATCGCGCCCCGCGGTTACCGGCGGGACGCGCTTAACACTCGCAGGCGATGTGTCAGGACGGTGTGATCAGTCCGATGGTGGCGCCGGTCGAATCGGCGGCGATACCCATCCGGCCCACGCCCGGCACATCGAATGCGGCGCTCAGTACGTTGCCACCGTTGGCGATGACGCGCTCGAGCGCAGCATCGATGTCGGCCACGTTGAACCACGTCAGCCACATCGACGGGGCATCCAGGTGCTGACTTGCCATGACACCGCCACGAGCCTGGTCGCCCATCTTGAACACGGTGTAGGCGCCGTCGGGCATTTGCATGTCTTCTGTGTCGTAGCCGAAGGTTTTAACCAGCCAGGCCACATCATCGGGGGCGCGGTGGCTGTGCAAGTCATTCCAGTGCACACCTCCGACGCCACCCGGATCGTGCTCGGCGTGCTCGTCTGCTTCGTGGAACAGTGTGAGCGGTGCACCACCCGGGCTTGCAATAGTGCACATTCGGCCTGGCGTGATATCCAAAGCCGGTGAGAGTTGCACACCGCCGTTGGCCACCGCCTTCGCCGCCGCGGCATCGACATCATCGACGCGCATGAAGCAGCTCCAGTGGCTGGCAGTGGCGTCAGAGTTTGTGGCTGCGAGGTGCCCCAATTGGGTGCCGCCGGCCGCAAAAAATGTCGCCTCGTCATCGCCCATTGGCCATGTCTCGACTGTCCAGCCCAGTACGTTTGTATAGAAACTCCGCGCCTTGCCGGTATCGCTCGAGTTGCAACCGTGCCAGCAAAATCGATTGGTTTCAAAAGCCATGTTCTCGTCTCCTGTGAATGGATGATGACTGCACCTGCATAGAAACGACGATCGAGCACACGGGAATGGGACACTTGGGTACAGAAAGTTTTTTCGGTGTCGCTACGATAGTTAGCCCGAACCGCATCGCGGCGCCGACCCGTCGGCTGCAAGGTGCACAGACTGTTGACAGATCGCCCGGATTTGGACGGCAGTTTGTAAAGCCGGAATTGCGAAGATGGATCAGCCGGAAATCGGCTGTGGCGGCTGTCAACTCGCTCAAAGCCAATGCGCATGCAGAATCGCTGTTCCATCGTGCCGCTGCTTCAACACCTGTCAGGGGCCGCGCTGGCCTTTGATCGCAGCGGTGAGCTCGTTTGCTCAAACCGCAGATCTCACCCGCTGTTGCGACACGCCACTTCACCAGCCCGTCGTTCAATTGCTGAGTTGTTTCAACACCAGGCGATAGCTGAGCAAGTGCGCCAACACCTGCAGCAAACTTTTCTGCGGGGCAATTGCAGTGGACAACCGCTGGTGGCGAACGGCAGTGCTGGAGACGGCGTTGTGGAGTTCACGTCTTTTCTGTTCGATAGTGAGACAGCGGTTTTCTCAATCGGCAACGCCGCGCGGGCGCGCCGGGCGCAACCGATGGACGAACCGGATTCACTTGAAAGGCGCAATCGGTTGTTGCTGGCGTTGAATCAGGTAACGATGCAGATGATGGATCATCGTCCGGTTGCGGCGCTGATGCAGGATATCGCCGATCTGACGCTCGAGCTGACCAACGCCAGCAGCTCGTTCTGCCACATCGTCAAGGGGGCTGGTAGCAACGCGACGCTGGAGCTTGTGGCAATAGCCGGTAAGGAAATCGCAAAGCCCGGTCAGCGGTTGCAGAAGGGGCAGGGTTTAGCCGGCATGGCGTGGCAGCATGGCCGGAGCGAGCACGTTGAAGACTATCAGGCCCTGCCGCAGCGCCTGCAGTCGATCGCCGGCATCACTCAGGCCTGTGCGCTGCCGATGAAAACGCGCAACACGGTGGTTGGTGTACTCGGAATCATGTACGACGACTTTCGCGAGTCAATCGTCGACCAGCTCGATTTGCTGCAGCAGTTCGCCTCTCTTGCCGCCATTGCGATCGAAAATTCAGTCTTGATGGAGCGCATCCGCAACGAGCTTGTTCGCAACCGAATCATGAATCAGCTTGGCAACGCGGCGTTTGAAACGACTGACTTTGATGAATTGCTACAGATTACATCGCGTGCTGTGTTACATATCATCCGCGCCGGTGGTGTCGATGTCTGGCGAGTGACGGGCAATGGCAAACTCGAATCGCTGGGTGGCTGGCAAATAGCCGCGGGCGAGATGAGCCAGCGCCATGCTGCCGATATCGAGCGCGGTCGTCTCGAGGTGTCGCGGTGGCTCGCTGGCAACGGTACTTGCAAAGCGGTGCAGAACACGGTTACCGATACCGCACTGCCTCAACTCATCGCAGATCCACTACGACACGGTAACTGCCATACGATCGCCTGTCGCAGTGATAAGGGCATCTGGGCGGTGCTGCAGGTACGGCTTCGCAAAGATAGCGCGTTCTCTGAGAATATACGCAATGTGCTGGAATCAGTTGCCACACAGTTTTCGATTGCCGCACAGCGTCAGAGGTTGCAGCGCGAAGTCAGCTATCTGGCCTATCACGATAGTCTGACGTCACTGCCCAATCGCATTCAATTCGATCTGTCGCTGCAGGCGGCTGTAGATAAGGGGGCAGAGCATGGCATGCAGTTCGCCGTGATGTTCATTGATCTGGATGGTTTCAAGCAGGTCAACGATACATTGGGTCACGACATTGGTGACCGGCTGCTAAGCGAGGTGGCGCGGCGTCTGCGGCACGAGATGGCAGAGCAATCAACGCTTGCCCGAATTGGTGGTGACGAGTTTGCCGCCATCGTGTGGCTGCAGCGCGATGAACTTGAAATACCGGAATTAGCGGCGAGACTTCTCGTCGCCCTGGGCCGTCGATTTCGTTTTGATGTCCACACACCTCAGGTGGGTGCCAGCATCGGTGCCTCCATCTACCCGCAACATGGTCGCGAACCATCGCTGTTGCTGCGGCACGCCGATATGGCGATGTACCATGCCAAGCAGGGTGGCAAGAATCGCTGCTGCCTGTTCGAAACGCCTTCAACCGTATCTGCCGCAGACGATTCGCACAAGGCTGCGTGAGTGCCAGGCGGATTGTCGGCTGTCGTGCCGAACACAGGACGGGCTGAACGGCATATGATCTGGCTCGATGTCCCGATGCAGCCTGATCGCGGTGTTAAACTGGCGAGAACGATGGACTCTGCAATGGGCGAAAGCGGGAGGCAGGTTGAACAGGCGCAATTTCCTATTCTTGTGTAGTGCGGCGGGCGCGACCCTGCTGCCGTTGTCAAACGCCCAACGTGCTTTGGCCGGGGCGACCATCGACATCACCGCACAGCCGGGGGAACTTAATATTGTCGGGCCCGATTTTCCGGCGACTTCGGTCTGGACCTTCAACGGCAGCGTCCCCGGTCAGTTGATCCGGGTGCGGCATGGCGAGGTGGTCGATGCGACGGTACACAACGCGCTGACAGTGCCAACTTCGGTGCACTGGCACGGCATCCGACTGCCGAACGAGATGGATGGGGTGGCTGGCCTGACACAGGCGGCAATCCCGCCGGATTCGAGCTTCCATTATCGTTTTACTCCACCGGACGCGGGCACTTATTGGTATCACTCGCATGTCATGGCCTACGAGCAGGTGGGCCGCGGCTTGTACGGGCCACTGATTATCGATGAGCCGGCGCCACCGCAGGTTGATCGCGATCTGATCTGGATGATCGATGACTGGCGGCTGGCCGATGACGCATCGATCATCGATAACTTTGGCTCCGGACACGATCGCTCACACGCTGGCCGGATCGGTAATGTGCCAACGGTCAATGGTCGCTTTCGCGATGTGGTGCCGGTGCAGCGCGGCGAGCGGATTCGCCTGCGCCTGATCAATGCATCGAATGCTCGCAATTTTGCCTTGTCGTTCGACAAACTATCGCCGAGGGTAATCGCTGTGGATGGTCAGCCAGTCACGCCGCAGGCGGCGGACGGGCCGATCATGATTGGGGCCGCCGGGCGTGTGGATCTGATCATCGATATGCAGGGTGCACCCGATTCGATTTCAGCCGTCACCGACAGTTTCTATCGCGAGCCGTTCGAGCTCGTCAAGTTTGCGTATCAGTCGTCCGTGTTGCGCGACGCACCACTCGAGCAAGACATAGCCTTGCCCGCCGCAACACTACCGATGCCCGATCTCAACCACGCCGCCCACACCGAGGTTGTCATCGGGGGTGGCGCCATGGGCGGATTGCGACGCGCGATGATGGATGATAAATGGATGGATCTGCGCGAGATCGCACGCCAGGGTTATGTGTGGGCGATGAATGATGTGATCGGCAACAAACTCGATATGGCACCTTTACTGGATCTGAAAAAAGGTGCTTCTGTCAGGCTCACACTGCGCAATGAAACCGCATTTCCGCATCCGATGCACCTGCACGGTCATCACATGCAACTGTTATCCATCGATGATCAGGCACTGCCAGAGCCGAGATGGGTAGACAGTCCGCTATTAATGCCGCGGCAAAAAATGGAACTTGCCTTCGTCGCCGATAATCCGGGTAAGTGGCTTTTTCACTGCCATGTGCTGGAGCATCACTCGGCAGGGCTGGGGGCGTTGGTGGTAGTGACCTAGCCGCGAATTTGTTGCAGTATAACGAGACTGGGTGGGAATTGGACTCAGTCCAGCGAACATGTCAGCGCGGTGTGTGTTTTCGTAGGCTTTTGAAACGCAGTCCCGCACGACAGGTTCCCGGATCGGAGATCAGGTCCCACCACGCACCTACGACTTCGGTTTCAAATTCTGCGGATCGTACAGCGGTTGATAACCCACACCGTCAACGGTCATTGTGTACAGCTCACCGAAATATTCGATCAACAATTCTCGTTCGATCTGACAATACTCGTGCGGCAAATAACCGAGCGCGATATTTTTGCCGATCGTCGGACCGTAGGCGATACTGGTGGTATAGGATCGACGACCGAGCGAATCAACCAGCGTGCTACCCGTCGCTGGATCGAGTATCGGGCAGATGCCAACCGGATAGCGCGCGACGCCATTGCTGTCGGTGTTGTCTGTCATTGTCAGCGTGCACAGTGTCGCCGGCTGGTGCTCGCGCTCACGCTGTGTAAGATAGGCCGCCTTGCCGTGGAATTCCGCGGCCTTGACTTTCGGGCGCGCCAGATCTGCCTCGTATAGATTATATTCTGTCAGCAGGTCGGCATTTTGCAATCGCAGGCTCTTTTCCAGGCGTCGGCTGTTGGCGTAGGTCTCGACACCAATCGGGGTGACACCCTGTGCCGCCAGCGCATCCCAGACTGGCAGTCCATCATCGTAGGCGCAGTGCAGCTCCCAGCCTTGCTCGCCCACATACGAGATCCGAAAGGCAAACACCTTGACCCCATTGATTTCCAGTGTCTTGACGGCGGCAAACGGAAAGTTCTCGTCGCTGACGGCACTGGCATCGGTCACCACTTGTTCCAGCGTGTCGCGCGCATTCGGCCCCCACAGGCCAACGCAGGCGAAATCTTCGGTGCGGTCGGTGATTTGCAGGTTGTTTTGTCCGCGATCTTCAGCCATGCGTTTTAACCAGACAAAATCGCGATTGCCGGCGTCGCCACCATCGATCACGCGAAAGAGATCTTCGGCTACACGAATAATGGTGAGATCGGCGCGCACGCCACCGGCCTGATCGAGAAAGTGTGTGTAGACACCCTTGCCCACCGGCGTATCACCGGCCACTTTGGCCACGCTGGCGTATTCCATCAAGTCGGCGGCGTCGGCGCCCTCTATATCGTAGATTGCAAAGTGCGATAAATTCACCATGCCGACATCTTCAGACAGTTGCAGGTGCTCGGCATTGGAGACGCGCCAGAAATGGCGATTGTCCCACTCGTGTTCGCGCACTGGCACCTTATCGCCAAATTTTTCGATTAAGTGATCGTTGCTGGCGTAGCCATGCGCGCGCTCCCAGCCGGCAGCTTCCATGAAATGGGCGCCGAGTGCGATTTCGCGCTCGTAGAACGGGCTGCGGCGGATGTTACGGCCCTTGGAGTAGGGCTCGCGATTGTGCACGGCCGGGTTGTAGATCTTGAATGCGGTTTCGTAGCAGCGATCGTGAATGTATTGTTCCTGCTGCTGAAACGGGTAGTAGCGCGACACATCGATGCCGTGGTGGTCGAGCTCGGTGCGGCCATCGGTCATCCAGTCGGCGAGCAATTTGCCGGTGCCGGGGCCGTCTTTCACCCACACACTCACCGCATACCACAGACCGCGCACATTGGCCGATTCACCGATCGATGGCCCGCCATCGGCGGTGACCTGTAACAGCCCGTTGAACGAGCGTTTCTCGTCGTAGCCGAGTTCTGCCAGTATCGGCGTCAGTTCTATTGCGCGCTCCAGCGGTTCCATGATCTGATCCATTTCCAGGTCGCGTTGCGAGGGCGACAGCCGCGCCTGTTCTTTCTCAAGCAAGTCGCGCGGGTGGCACAGCCGCGGGTTGCTCTCCTCGTAGTAGCCCCACTCGATCATGCCGCCTTCGGAGGTTTTTGGATCGCCGGTATCGCGCAGGTAGGCCGAGTTGCCCTGATCGCGAAGCAGCGGCCAGCCGATCTCTTTACCGGTGTTGGCAAATTCATCGTAGGGGCCAAACCAGCACAGCGGGTGATCGACCGGCATCACCGGCAGGTCTTCACCGGCCATCTCGGCGATCAGTCGGCCCCACAGTCCGGCGCAGACCACCACGTAGTCGGCGGCGATGTAGCCGCGAGTGGTTTCAACCCCGACGATACGACCGTCTTTGATGTCGAGTCCAGTGGCCGAGGTGTTGGCGAATGCCTTGAGCTTGCCGGTCTTTTCGGCGGCATCGACGAGTTCGCCACTGACGACCTGGGAGCGTGGAATCACAAGCCCCGCATCCGGATCCCACAGTGCGCCCTGAATTTGATCTTCTTCGAGTAACGGCATTTTCTCTTTCGCCTCGGCGGCGGAGATCATTCGTGCGTTGGTACCGAATGCCTTGCCGGAGCCGACCTTGCGCTGCAGCTCCGCCATTCGCTCATCGTCGCCGACTCTGGCGACTTCCAGCCCGCCCACTTTGGCGTAGCGGCCCATC
>CAZYDV010000306.1:0-7520 GCA_964646405.1 uncultured Granulosicoccaceae bacterium
GCCATGGGAAACCTCCCTGAGCCACAGTTTACCCACAGATTTTTCTGAGGACCCAAAAAGTAAAGTGGCACGGTCTTACGCATCCGGGTGTGTTTTAGGTCGCTTCTCAACGCGCGACTAAATGTACGCACACATAGGACGCGGAAATCGCACGATAATGATCTGTTTGATCGACAGTCAGCCTGCTGACGATGGGCATTCCGGAGCAGTACTGGGACTACGTATCGCCGGTTGTAGACAATCAGCCGGCCCAAAGCAACCCAACACGTAAGCAAGGGCCCTATGCCTGCCATGCGAGGGCCGCGGAGCTTCTACGGTGGAAGATAGCCCTTTCTGTAAACTGCTACGCCTAACGCGCCTGTGGAAACAACACGTCGTATAACTCCACTGAAATCGCGTACTGCTCGTTGTCATTTGGATTGAGTTTCAGGTTGCAGACGATCTGCGTGTCTCGCGGGGGCAATTCGCTGAAAGTCTCGATCACCTTCATTTTCTTATCTTTGACTTCTACCAGGTGTACGGTGGTGATCGCGTGATGGGTCAACGGGTCGATCGAGAGTCTCCCGGTGGGCGCATCGATCGAAAGCTCATCTTCCAATGCCTCGATCACCCGCTCTGTTTCCAGTGTACCGGCGCGCCGCACACCTTCAGCCCAAACGTGCACGCCCTGGTAGGTGGAGACTGCCAATTCGTGCAGATCCGTCGTATCGCCAAACCGACTATGCCACCTTTCTAGAAAATCCCGGTTCGCTGGCGTGTCGAGTTCTTTGGAGTAGCTGTACACCATCATGATGCCGTCGCCCTCATCGCTGGTGAGCGCGAGATGTTCATTGCCGGCCCCCATGGTGGTTGAGGCAATCGGTATCTTGCCCGCTGCTCCATTGGCCGCCCACTGCCGATAGAACGATAGATGAGCTCCGCCGATCAACAGCGACAGCACCATATCCGGTTGCAGTTGTCGAATCGATTTAATCGCGGCGTTGAAATCGGCGTCGTCGAGGTCAAAAAATCTGGTGTCCAGTATTTTGCCATCGTGTTTTTTCGCGAAGTGTTCAACCCATCTGGCGGTAATCCTGCCGTAGTTATTGTCGGCCGCTACCACGACGATGTTCTTGCCCCAGTGCCGAACCACTTCCGGCATGAGTATCTGTGCCTGTTGTGCCGGAGTTACGCCGGTAAAAAAGGCATTGCGATCACACACGCCGCCTTCGTACTGCGTGTTATAAAAATAGGGCACTTGGGCCACCGCCAGCACCTGCCTGATCGCTTCCCGGTCAGACGACAGGATCGCTCCGTGAACGACGTCTACCTGCTCGGCGATCATTTGGCTTGCGTGCTCAGGATACAGATCCGGGTTGGATCGCGTATCAAACGCCACTTTCTGCAGCGTTCGGCCGAGCAGGCCTCCCGATGCGTTAATCTCCTCGACAGCCAGAGTCACGGCTTTGTCCATCGAGCGACCGTAGTGACCAAGAATCCCCGACGTATCGTGAATACTGCCAACGCGTATTGCCTCAGTCTCTGCCCGTAGCTCGGCAGAGAACAATGCGTTTGCAAGTAAAACTACAGAAAACCAATTCTTCACTCGTTAGTCCGCCGTCAATCGTTTGTACCATCGCCCAACGCGAACGATGCGCCGGATTTTTTTGCTCCCCTCTCCCTGGGCACGAAGTAGCCTAGGATACAACGGGTCGATGAACACCACCAACAAGGTCACTGGTTTTGAGGCGTTTCGAAGTAGCAACCCGGACGGCTGACACCTTCAAATCCAGCCTGGGCGGCCGCCATTGAAACAACACCGATCAGCTATACTATTTCGGCGTTCGAGCGCCTGTTTCCCTTCACAGGCGATCTCGCCGTCGAGGTCGCTTTTCAAGTAGCTGCTCACCGCGTGCCTGGCTGGGCGACCCCGTCTTGGGACAGACATGTCCGGGACGCACAGCTGCCCGACAGAGGCATGTCTATGCTGGAGGCAGTCGGCCAGGTGACGACGGGGACACCCAGTTAGGCGTGCCGTAAACAACGACTTTTCCATTTGCCGCAGCGGGAGCTGTACCATCCACGACCAGCAGAACCGGTTTAACAGCGCCTGCGCCAAGGCGATGTCCGGCAATCCATTGCTCTCGATCGAAGCCGGGTTGTCTGGCGATGCGCATCGCCTTGGCCTGAACGCGCCGGTTTTAGACCGCACGCACCCGTCTGCAAGGTCTGTCTCGCGTGGTGTAGCAGATGCGATCGCGATGGTCGATCGACACCACGATGCCAATTGCCACCGCCGTCTCGCCCCAGTTAGCACAGCCGCACGGCAGATTTTCGATGAGATGGAACTCTCGCGTTGCCTGGCTCTTGGAGCCCTTCGGCTCGCCGGTTTATCTGACAACCTCTGCGCGCACTGGATCTATATTGCCACCCAAAGCACACGCGCCCCTTCGCCGACTTCGCCTTTGCGAACGGCGATCGGTTGCCTGACCCGGGAGTCACTCGGTGTCGACTGGCTGCTGTCAACCGCTGTCGCGGCCCTGATTGAGCCGTATAGATCACTGCTGCAATTTGCACCGAGCGACTGGCAGGCGCTAGCCCCATCTGTGCGCTCCCAGCCGGACTTTGCACGACATTGCCTGGCGATCATCGAGGCCTTGCCAAAAGAATGGGCTACCGGGACTGGCGCGGCTGCGGCAGCAGACGAAGATGGCGATCACAACGATGCAAACCCAGAGGAAACCCGGGGTGATGACCGCGAGACAGAGGACAGTGACGAGGAAGAACCGACCGCGACGATAAAAATTAACGTCGATCTTCGGGAAGCCCCCGAACCCCCTGATGACAGCCGAACCGACGACGAAGATGACAATGAGGCGATGGACGATGTAACTGCCGTCAATCGCGACGCTCCCGTGCAGGATGGAGACAATATCCGGACGTCATCGACAGGCATACCGGCCTATTCGGTCTATTCGACTGCCCACGATGAAGTCATCAACGCCGAGACTCTCTGCAGCGCCGCAGAGCTTCATGAGCTTCGCGAGCAACTGGACGAGCAGATCGAACGGCACGCGCGGGTGGTCAGTTCACTGTCTGGCAAACTGCAGCGATTGCTGATGGCGCAGCAACAGCGACACTGGATATTCGACCTTGAAGAGGGTCAGCTCGACACCTCTCAACTGACGCGCGTCGTCACCCGTCCACGCACCGCGCTGTCATTCAAACAGGAGAGCGACATCAAGTTCAGGGACACCGCGGTAACGCTGCTGGTGGACAACTCGCGGTCCATGCTCGGTAAACCGATTGCGATCGCCGCCGCCTGCGCCGATCTGCTGGCGCAAACACTGGAGCGGTGCGGTGTCACCGTTGAAATTCTGGGGTTCACGACAACCGAACTTCACGGCGGCAGCAATGCAGAGAACTGGCAGCTTGCAGGCGGAAGGGTCAATCCGGGACGACTGAACGCATTGCGCCATATTATTTACAAGCCCGCGTCAGCACCCTATCGGCGGGCACGACGCGGTATTGGCCTGATGCTGCGCTCCGAATTGCTGAAGCAGAACATCGATGGCGAAGCGTTGCTATGGGCCAATCAGCGGCTGGCTAAACGAAGCGAACAACGAAAGATTATCATGGTGATCTCCGATGGCGCGCCACTGGATACCAGCACCATGGCGGCAAACAAGCAGAACATTCTGATCGAACACCTGCACCAGGTCATTGCAGACATTGAAAAGCGTGGCACAACCGAGCTCGTTGCGATCGGTATTGGTCACGATGTATCGCAGTTCTACAGACGCGCCACCAACATCTACGACTCACGCTATCTGGGGCGCGCGATGTTGAGGCAGCTTACCGAATTGTTCTCAGCCGCAGATAAAAAATAGCGTAGCAACCGTCTAGAGGCAGGCTGAAATACCGCCATCGACGAACAGCGTATGACCATTGACAAAACTTGCCGACGCCGAAGACAGAAACACACAGGCACCGATCAGTTCATCGAGCTGCCCCCAGCGGCCAGCGGGTGTGCGTTTGGCAAGCCACGCACTGAATTCCGGGTCTGCCACCAGTGCAGCATTGAGCGGCGTGTCGAAATAGCCTGGCGCAATTGCGTTTACCTGTAACCCGTGCGGCGCCCAGTCTGTTGCCATGCCTTTGGTCAGGTTAGCCACGGCGCCTTTGGTCGCGGTGTAAGGTGCAATGCCCGGGCGCGCCAGGGCGGTCTGCACTGAGGCAATATTGATTATCTTGCCTTGGCCCCTTTTTATCATATGCCGGGCGACTGCCTGCCCGACATGAAAGACTGATGCAATATTGGTTTGCAAAAGTTTGTCGAACATAGCTGGCTCGAAGTCCTCCAGCGGCGTGCGATGCTGCATACCGGCATTGTTGATCAGTATGTCGATCGTGCCGGTTTCACGCTCTATCTCATCGACTGCGTGGGCCACATCATGATGGGACGTCACATCAAAAACACTACGGGTGACGGTGTAGCCTTTTTCGGTCAACTGCTCGGCCGCCGCCTGCAGCTTGTCGCCATCGCGCCCGTTCAGCACGATACTGGCACCGGCTCGTGCCAGCCCACCGGCGAGCGCAAAGCCGATGCCCTGTGACGAGCCGGTGATCAGAGCCGTCTTGCCGGTTAGATCAAATAAATCGATGGATTGGAACAAGGTCTACGCCAGTGTGTGAGTGCTGCCGAGCGCTACTGTTGCAGACCAACCAGAGTGCCATGTACCCAGCCGACCGTGCCTTCTGTGCCATAGGCGCCAACATGGACCCATTTTCCCTCGCGCTTGAATTCCATCAGCTCCTGACCTTTTTCCAGTTGCAGGACGATGTCGTGCTGGATGGATGGCCCCCTGCGCAGATTGACCTTTTCTTTGAGAACGAACAACGTATCGTCATTGGCAGCCTCGGCCTTTTTCATCACCGCATCAATCGCCGTCTCTTCTGTGGTCGCGGGCACCGTCTCTTCTGTGGTTTGAGCGACCGCGGGTACGATTTCGATTGTCGGTGGGGCTGCCTCGTCCTCTACGGCCACAGGCTCTGGTGTTTCAACGCCAACCGCTGCGGCCACCACCAGCTCTTCGCCTTGAGTCAGGCCATCGTTTACGGATGCCTGAGTCGTCGAAGATACCGTCTCCAAGGTGGCAACACTCGACTCAGCAATAGAAGGGGTGACACTGGTGGTCTGTATCCCCATGGAGTTGCCCACTGCCAAAGTCGGCGTCGACGAGAAGGGTGACATTACCTTTTGCTTGAACCAGGACAAGGTGCTTTCGCTTGAAAACCCAAGTGCGATCAAGAGGATACCCACGACCCCGATGGTGATTCTTAGCATAGTTCCGCTCTGGTTTGTTGTAGTTTTATTTACTTTCCACCTGGCAATAAATGTCATTACTTTCAGGAGGATAGAACAGCTATCAAGATTCTACTGCAACACCAGCAACGAGTTAATCACAAGCCTGCAACAACACCAAGGTGTAATAAACAGCGCTGCAACCACCTGGCACACAATGCCGGGACCTGCGACATTCGAAGCGATGACGTCCACTAGCCCTGATCACCCGTCGTACACTCAGGAGAATATTTTTCATGACATCAGATAAACCGGTGTAGGCTGACGCGGCATGCGCAAGCGATGCACTGACAGACAACGTCTGGTGTCACACCGCCATCGCAGGAGGAAAGTCACGGTCCACGCAGGCAGACAAGGCTCACCACAAACGACACTTCATTGATCGGTTGTGGCAATACCCTGACCCGCTGTTTACCCATTGAACCGCGCTCCCGACAGCCTCGCGACGAGCGCACACACCCACACCGCTCGACACTTTAATTTTGCGGAAAATCTCTTGCCATCTGACACACCCGCCATTGCTCTGGCCCTCTTTGCCGCACTGCTGTTTGCGCTTGGCAACCAAACTTCGCGCCGCGCGTTAATCTATGCCACCCCCGCGCGGGTGACCTGCTACCAGATCGGCGTGTCTGTGGCCTTGTACTGGATCGCAGCGCCGTTCTTCATGCAGACTGCCTACTGGCTGTCGCCCGCCATCTTCTTTCTCGCAGCCGCCGGTTTGTTGCGCCCACTGGTGTCCGCCAATCTGGGTACCATTGGTACGCGAATGCTCGGCCCGACGGTCGCCTCGACAGTCAGCGCATGCGGCCCGATCCTCAGTGTCACACTGGCTGTTGTTTTTCTTGCAGAGCCGCTGCACTGGCAAACTGCGGTCGGCACTGCGGGTATTGTCGTCGCGGTGGTCGTGTTGAGCTGGCGTGGCGCCAGCAAACCGGACTGGCCAGTCTGGGCCCTGATATTTCCGATTGGCGCTGCGCTGATTCGAGCGATCTCGCACGCACTGGCCAAGTTCGGGCTCGAATTTATCGCCAGCCCGATTTTCGTCGCGCTGGTCTCTTACTCGGTGTCGTTTCCGCTCGCCTGGCTCTATCACCGTTGGCACAGCAAACGACAACCCGCACCCGCCATCAGCCGCCAGGGTATTGGCTGGATGGCATTGTCCGGACTGCTATACGGGACCGCCGTCCTCGCGCTAAACACCGCCCTGCTCTGGACTGATCTGGTCGTCGTGAGTCCGCTCGTCGCCTGCACTCCGTTTTTTACGCTAATCCTCGGTGTCTGGGTTTTCAGGGAGATTCAAATCGATGCTCGAACGGTCGCCGCGGTAGCACTGGTGGTACCCAGCGTGATTTTGATTGGCATGCGACAATAAACCTTCGTTCCCGGCTCCAATCTCCACCCGACCCATGACAGATAAGTACTGCTTCCCTGGTATTTCCGACAGCCAGCAGTGGTGTATCTCAAACATTCTGTTGCATCAGGCAAGTCACTCGCCCGACAGAATCGCGATCGAATTCACCAGCGGCGAACGCTGGACCTATGCGCAATGTCAAACGCAAGCGTTGATCACCGCCGAGTCTCTGCGCGCGCTGGGTGTAAAAAGCGCTGATGCCGTCGCTGTCTTCACCGATGAGCCGGCCGTATTCTGCCGTTACTGGTTTGGGCTATCGATGCTCGGCGCGATTATGGTCGCAATCAATACCGCCATGCGAGGCGCTGCCCTTCAACACCAACTGGAAACCGCCAACGTCTCGATCGTTTTGTCTGATGATGCACTGGCTAATCGCATAGACGACCTAAGCGACAACGCACCGCCGTGCGTTCGCTTCGAAACCATCGCCGCCAGCACCGCTATGCTCACAGCCGAACAACGATATCAGCCGGCACATAGTGATATCGCATGCATCATGTTTACCTCCGGAACTTCGGGTCCGTCCAAGGGCGTTCTCATGCCGCAGGCGCATTGCGTGCTGTTTGCGATTGGTACCTGGCGAAATATGAAGCTTGGCAGCGATGACAGCTTCTATATTTGCCTGCCACTGTTTCACGCCAATGGTTTATTCATGCAACTGCTTGCGTGCCTGCTTAGCGGTGCGCGCGCGGTGATCAGACCACGATTTTCCACAAGCCTGTGGCTGCACGATATCCGTCGCTACAACATCACCCATACCAACAC
>CAZYDV010000307.1:0-7519 GCA_964646405.1 uncultured Granulosicoccaceae bacterium
CTCTTTCTGGTCATGGCCACGCAGAACCCGATAGAGCAGGAGGGCACCTACCCGCTGCCCGAAGCGCAACTCGACCGCTTCCTGATGCACGTGAAAGTTGATTATCCGGCCGCGGAGCAGGAACGCGAAATATTGCGTCTGGTTCGTGCCGAGCGCTCGGATGCCGCCTCGCCAAGGCGCGTGGCTCAGGTTCTGTCAACCGATGACTTGCGCGCCGCGCGATCAGAACTCGCCTCAATGTACATGGCAGAGACAGTTGAGGATTACCTGATCCGTCTGGTGACATCGACCCGCGATCTCGCCAGTGGCGATCCCGCATCGCTTGTCAGTTTTGGTTCGTCGCCGCGGGGCACTATTGCGCTGGACGCCTGCGCCCGGGCACACGCCTGGCTGGCAGGGCAGGATTACGTTTCTCCTGCAGACATACAGGCTGTGGTCCACGATGTGTTGCGCCACAGAGTATTGCTGAGCTACCAGGCCGAGGCGGAAGGCGTCGATGCCGACCAGTTGATCGATCGCCTGCTGGATGAGGTAGCGGTACCTTGAGTCGAGGCAGTGCCGCTGCCCGCGAGGCGACGCAACCGAGTATTGCAGGCTTGATCGCCCTGCGCGGCAGTGTGCCGCGCGTGCGTCGCCGCAGTGGTCGGCGCGTCGCCGCACCCGCCATCGGCGGCAATGCTTCACGCGCACTTGGACGCGGTCTGGACTTTGCCGAGGTACGCGAGTACTACCCTGGCGATGATGTGCGATTGATCGACTGGAACGTCACTGCACGCAGCGGACGCCCGCACACAAAAGTGTTTAACGAGGAAAAAGAGCGCCCGTTCGTGCTGGTCGTCGATCTGCGGGCATCCATGCGTTTTGCCACCAGGGTGGCGTACAAGTCTGTGATCGCGGCGAGACTCGCGGCGATGCTCGGCTGGGCTGCTGCAGACAATCGCGATCGCGTCGGTGCGTTGGTATTCAACGACAATGACATCAACGAAGTGAAACCGGTCGGCGGCACCCGAGGCGTGAGTGCGGCGATTCGTTCGATCGTTGCGATGCACGAGACACCGTCTGCCGAGAAGGGGGCCGCTGACTTATCTGCAGTGTTGCAACGACTCGACCAACGCATTCACGCTGGCTCGTCAGTCGTTGTGCTATCAGACTTTTACGGCTTTGATGCGACAGGCAACCGCGGCGGCAACCGATTGCTGGCGAACAATCATGTCGCTTCGATCCAGATCTATGATCCACTGGAGGCGGGATTGCCACCACCGGCACTCTATAGCGTCAGCGATGGACTGGCCCGCAGCCTGTTCGACTCGTCCGATCGTGCGGGTCGCGATGCCTACGCTTGCGCGTTCGAGCAGCGCAGTAAAGCGCTGGGTGCGGCATTGTCTGGTCCTGGAAACTACTTCGCGAGCTGTTCGGTCGTCGATTCGCTGCGCGATGTTGCAAGCGACGTGATGCGGCGTTTGCCGGGTAGCCTGTAGCGCGATGGACCCGCAGCGAAAACAGGAACTGCTGGATCAGTTGCGTGGACTCGAACTGCCGCCCGAGCCTGCCATCTGGCCCCTGGCTGCCGGTTGGTGGTTGTTGGCGGGACTGCTGTTGGCGGCGCTGGCGCTGTGGTTGCTGGTGCGGCGTCTGCGACGCCCAAGCTGGAAAAAATCCGCGCTGCGCGAACATCGCCGAATCACTGCCGAGATTCCCAGTGCCGGTGGTCGAGCTGCCGCAGTGGCCGAGCTTTCTGTGCTGATGCGGCGCGTGGCGCTGGCGGTACAGGGTCGCTCTGCTGCCGCTGCACTGACCGATGATGCCTGGCTCGCGGCACTGGATGGTCTGGCCAATTCGACTGAATATACCAACGGTCCGGGCAGGATGCTGCAGCGCCACCCGTATATGCCGCTGGAAAAGATCGACTCGGCATCACTCGACGCGTTACTGCAACTGACCGAGCATACGATTCGTAAAGCCGAGCACAATCGCGCCCGTGCGCCGATTCAACCACCGGCGGAGGTCGGCCGTGTTCGGCTTTGAGTGGTGGTGGTTTGGGTTTGCGCTACCGTTGCCCTGGCTGCTGCGACGAGTGC
The DNA here is from genome assembly GCA_964646405.1 of uncultured Granulosicoccaceae bacterium. Lineage (GTDB taxonomy): Bacteria > Pseudomonadota > Gammaproteobacteria > Granulosicoccales > Granulosicoccaceae > CAKZSB01. Next base: position 2,079 of record CAZYDV010000307.1, read on the forward strand.
TGCCGGCTGCCACAGGTCCACAGCAGGCATCGCTGCAGGTGCCGTTTTACCATCACATCAGCCGTCTCGAGCTGACGTCGGGCCAGTCAACTGTCGCTTCGCGCGGGCGCTGGATTGCCTTGCTGATGTGGCTTGCTCTGGTGCTGGCCTGCATGCGGCCGCAATGGCTGGGTGAACCGATAGAGCTGCCCGTGTCGGGACGCGATCTCATGCTCGGCGTCGATATCTCGGCCAGTATGCGAGAACAGGATTTCAGCGTTGGCGGCCGCAGCGTCAATCGCCTCGATGCGGTCAAGACAGTTGCGCGTGAATTCATCGCAAGACGGCAGGGCGATCGTGTCGGGCTGATTTTGTTTGGCGACAATGCCTATATTCAAACCCCGCTCACCTACGATTTGACCACTGTGCAGCACTTTCTCGACGAGGCCCTGATTGGTCTGATCGGAAAATCCACTGCTATCGGCGAGGCCATTGGCCTTGCGGTAAAACGCTTGCGCCAACGACCGCAGGAGGCGCGCGTGCTGGTGTTGTTAACTGACGGCGCGAATACCGCGGGTGCCGTGTTGCCCGACGAGGCCGCACGACTGGCGGCAAAGGAAGGGGTCAGAGTGCACACCATCGGCGTCGGCGCCGAGCAGGTGGTTTCCCGCGGCTTGTTCGGTAACCGGCTGGTCAATCCGTCTCTGGCACTGGATGAGGAGGCGCTGCAGGAGATTGCAGATATCACTGGCGGACGCTACTTTCGCGCCCGCAACACCAGCGAGATGGAAGAGATCTACCAGTTAATTGATCAACTGGAACCGACCGAATCCCATGCCAGCCCGCAGCGTCCACCGCGCGAACTCTACGCCTGGCCGCTCGCACTGGCGCTGCTTGCCAGTGCGAGCCTTGCCTGGGTGCGCAGCCGATGAACTGGTCGGACTTTCACTTTTTGCGGCCGCTTTGGTTTATCGCCTTGATACCGTTGCTCTGGCTCGGCTGGCGCCTGGTGCAGCGTGCGCGCTCGCGCGACAGTGCCTGGCGAGACGTCGTCGATCCGTCACTGCAGGGACAGTTGCTGCAAGCTGCTGAACAGTCGTCCGGCAATCTACCGCTGATCGGCGTTTGTCTGGCCTGGCTGCTCGCGGTGGTGGCGTTGGCCGGGCCGGTTTGGGAGCGGCAGAAAACGGCGGTCTATCGAACGGTTACGCAACGCGTTCTGGTGCTGGATCTGTCGTTGTCGATGAATGCCAGCGATGTGCGTCCGAGCCGAATCGCCCGCGCACGGCAGAAGCTGAACGACATTCTGGACGAGTCGGCGGAGGCGCAGATTGCACTGGTCGTATTCTCGGCCGTGCCCTACGTGGTGACGCCACTGACCGATGATGTTGAGACCGTGCGTTCCATGTTGCCGGCGCTGTCGACGTCGCTCGTGCCAGCGCAGGGGAGTCGGCCGTCGCTGGCGCTACTGGAAGCTCACAAGCTGCTCGAGAGTACCAACAGCCGCGATGGCAGCATCTGGCTGCTGACGGATTCGACACTCGAGCAAGAGGCGAGTGATCGGGCGGTGGCGAGAATTGTCGAGTCGGGTTACCAGTTGTCCGTGCTCGGTTTTGGCACCGAGCAGGGCGCGCCCATCCCGGACGGCAATGGTGGCTTTGTCAAAGATCGCAGCGGCAATATCGTCGTCCCGGGGCTGGATGAGTCGCGCCTGAAGGCACTGGCAGATGCCGGCGGCGGGGTCTACAGCCGCGTGAGCACCGACTCCGGCGATATCGATCGGATGCTCGGTGGCTTTGCACTGCCAGGCGAGCTCGCCGCATCTGAAGACCAGCAGTTGGGTGAAGTGTGGGTTGAGCGCGGCCCCTGGATTCTGCTGCTGTTGTTGCCGCTGGTGGCGACGGGGTTTCGGCGCGGGTGGCTTTCGTGAGGCGCGTGGTCGCGGTTGCGCTGATGCTGATCAGCACGCGTGTGTCGGCACTGGAACTTGAAAACCTGTGGCGTCGACCGGATCAGCGGGCGATGGCATTGCTGGATGCTGACAAGCCCGCTGAAGCTGCGCAGGCCTTCGAAGACACGCGCTGGCAGGGCGTGAGCCACTTTCGCGCTGGCGACTATGCGCAGGCGGCAGAGGCCTTTGCGCAGTCGGACGCCTTGTACAACCAGGCGACCAGCGCGGTGCGCGCCGGCGATTATCAAACCGCAATCGAGCAGTTTGAGCAACTGCTGGAAAACAATCCCGATCACCACGATGCGCGGCACAATCTGGAGATTGCACGCAAGTTGGCGGGGCAGGATTCCGATCAGGCAGGTCAGTCGGGGGATGAGGATCAACCCGCCGACGAACAACAGGAATCCGAGCAGGACGGCGATAATGACAACCAGTCGGCCGAGCAGGATGGTGAGGCTGAACAACCGTCTGACCCCTCACAAGGTCAATCTTCAGATGAACAACAGCGTTCAGCGGACGGGGATCAGAGTGAGTCAGAGCAAGCGTCACAGCAGGCGTCGCAAACCGATGAATCAAACGAGCAGTCCGAGCAGCAGCCCCGGGCCGGCGAATCGAGTGATGCGCAGGCCGAACAGGAAGATGAATTGCAACAACAACTGGCCGCTTCCGAGGATCCACTCAGTGAGGTGGATCAGGCGACGGAGCAATGGCTGCGCCGGATTCCGGACGATCCATCACAGCTTTTGCGCGGTAAAATTCGATTGAAACATCGCACCGACTATCGCGACGTCGGGGATATGGTGGAGCCATGGTAAAGCGAATTGTGCTGCTGGCGTTTCTGGCTCTGGCGACAATGGCGGCAACCGCTCGCGCCGCCTCGCTGGAGGCAACGGTCAGTTCGACCAGCGTAGTCGAGGGCGAGTCTGTTGCGCTGTATCTGGAGGGTGTCGATCTGTCTGAGATGCCGGATGTCTCGGCACTCTATCCGGTGTTCGACGTGCTCGATTCTCGCACCAGTGAGCAGATGAGCTTCATTAACGGGGTGCGCACGAACAAGAACATCTGGCGCTTCGAACTGATGGCGAAAAACACAGGCAACAGCGTTATTCCGGCATTCACCGCTGATGGCCTGGCGACTGATCCGATCGTTATCAACGTCAAGGCCAGAGGCACTCCCGGTGCGGTGCCGCGGGACAACATCTTTTTTGAACTCCACGTCGACGACCCCGAGCCGTGGGTGCAGGGTCAGGTCGTGCTGACCGTCAGCGTGTTCGATGGTGCCGATATCACCAGCGGCTCACTGACTGAACCCGAAACGGCCGACGTGCAGATTGAACGTCTGCCCGATCTACCCCAGCAGATTGTCGAGCGCGACGGCGTAGAATATCGCTTGATCACCCGACGCTATGCCCTCTTTCCGCAACGCAGCGGTGAGATTGTGATCCCGCCACTGCAGTTGAGTGCCAACATTCGCGATATCGACACCCACAGCCAACGGCGCTACTCGCAAAACCGCCGGGTGACGATTCGCAGCGAGCGTCTGGTGATGAACGTAAAACCTCGTCCGAGTGAGTCGAGTTCGGCGTGGTGGCTGCCGGTAGCCGAGATCAATCTGACCAGCGAGTGGTCCGGAAACATTGCCAAGAGTATCGTTGGCGAGCCGTTGACTCGAACGCTGGTCCTGACCGCTTTGGGTGCAACCCGTACACAGCTGCCCGAGATCAGCGTAACCGAGGTTGATGGCCTGAAGATCTACCCGGATGCGCCAGTGCTCGACTCACAGGCACTGGATACGGGCCTCGTCAGCGCCCGTCAGGAGAAATGGTCGATCATTCCGCAGCAACCCGGTACGCACACGCTGCCTGCCATTACGATCAAGTGGTGGGATACGACACACGACGCCGAGCGCGAGACCGTGCTGCCAGCCGAGGTGATTGAAGTGATGGCGGCAGACAACCAAACGGCGGCACCGGCCCTGCTGACGACAAACAACGCACCCGCCGAAGTGCCGGCCACCGTTGTACGGCCCGACGGACCGGCCTACTGGATGTGGCTGGCGCTGATGGCATTGGGTGGCTGGTTGCTTACCCTGGTGGCCTGGTGGCGGCAGCGGCGCGTGCCTGTGCCCGATGCTGTGCCCGAAGATATGCCGGTTTCCGCAGAGGCGCTATTGCAACAGGTGGGCAAGGCAAGTAAAACGGGGGATGTGCGCAGGTTTCGCCGTGAGCTCTTGCGCTGGGCGCGTCGCCAGTGGCCCGCACAGCCGCCGTTGAGTCCGGCCGAGATCGGTCGCCGACTCAGCGATGACACCCTGCGTCGCGCGCTGGCGCAAATCGATGCATCAATCTATTCGGAAAAATCATCGTCTATCGACACACCGGACCTGTACGCGAAGTTGCGCGCGGCCGTCTCACGCCAATCATCCGACCGGCCACGCAAGGCAGCCGATCCGTTGCCGCAACTTTGACCGATCCTGTCGACACATCCGCCTGCGCAGCGCGACAGTGGGCAGTCGGCACTTCTGGGGGATCGCGTTGGCCGAATTGATCAGCGCCCAGAATCTGGCAGTGTTTCGTGGCGAGAAACTATTGTTTCGCAACCTCAGCCTGACGCTGGGCGAAGGAGAAATGCTGCAGCTTCTGGGTGCCAATGGCTCCGGCAAGACGACGCTCTTGCGTGCGCTGTGCTCACTGGTGGCACTGGAGGCAGGCGAGATTCGCTGGCGCGGGCAGCCGCTGCCAAAGGTGCGCGAGCAGTATTTTGGCGAGATGCTCTATGCCGGCCACAGCGACGGCTTGAATGGCGATATGACTCCAGAGGAGAATCTGGCGTTTAGTGTGCAATTGCGTGGCGGCGATTTGGCCGGCGTCGATCAGGCGATCGAGCGTGTCGGTTTGCGTCGTCAGGCGACGCTGCCCTGCCGCGCACTGTCGGCTGGCCAGCGCCGCCGCGTGGGGCTGGCTCGTCTGCTGGTGTCGCAAGCGGTATTGTGGTTGCTCGATGAGCCGCTGACCGCGCTGGATGTCGCCGGGCGCGAGCTGGTGGAATCTCTGTTGGCTGAGCAAGTGGGCGCCGGGCGCTCGGTCATCTTCACCACCCATCAGCCACTGCAGGTTCACGATTGTGAACTCCAGACGTTGACGGTGGCCTGACCGTGTTCGAAGCCTGCATGGCGGTGCTCAGACGCGATCTATTGATCGCCGCGCGCCGTCGCGGTGAGTGGTTGAATCCGCTGGTGTTTTTCGTGATTGTGGTAAGTCTGTTTCCGCTGGGCATCGGGCCCGAGCCGAATCGCCTGCAGGAGATCGCCCCGGGGGTGATTTGGGTCGCGGCACTGTTGGCCACATTGCTGGCGATGGACAGCCTGTTCAGGGCCGACTTCGACGATGGCGTGCTGGAACAGATGATGATGAGCGCGCAACCGTTGCCGCTGCTGGTGCTGGGCAAGGTGCTGGCGCACTGGCTGACCACCGGGCTGCCGTTGCTGCTGCTGTCACCTCTGCTGGCGCTG
>CAZYDV010000308.1:0-7490 GCA_964646405.1 uncultured Granulosicoccaceae bacterium
CGAGCTCAATCATCATGCCCGGGTAACACAGTTGCGGCAGCGAGATGGTGTTGATCACCGGCCGGACATCGCCACCCATTCGCGCCGCCAGCGCATCCATCATCAGGGCCTCGTCATCGGCATCGCCAACGAAATACACTACCAGCCGAACCAGATCGTCGCAGTCGGCCCCCAGATCTTGCAGCACATCGCAAAGGTAGGAGAAAACGCTGTCTGTTTGCGCCGCAAGGTCACCCGGATGCTGCACCTTGCCAGCAGGGTCGAGATCGGCCTGCCCGCCCGTAAAAACATAGTTCCCGGCGCGCACGCCGTGCTGGTGGGTCAGACTGACTGGCCAGTTCCAGTGGCCCTCGGGCCAGCTATAGCGACGTTGCATGGCATTTTTTCCAAACGTGAGACTGCCAGCGGCAGGAGTAGCACAAAGGCTATCACAGCGATCCCGGTTACTTTGCCCACAGGTACGCCCGGACTCTGGCCAGTTGCACGCAGACTCAATATCCACACAGTCGGTGTCACGCAGTCGGTGTTATATTGCAGCGCCGCCGCCGGCTGCAATCCAACGGAGCACCGCCATGACAGACGATCAAACCATCGACGTCTACGACTCACAGGTCGCTAGCTACACAGAGCTGGTGAAACCCAGAGAGCCCGATCAGCACCTTGCAGGATTCATCTCGCGAATGCCACAAAACGCTTTGGTGCTCGACCTGGGCTGCGGTCCGGGCCACGATTCGGCGATGATGCGCGAGCACGGCCTGCGGGTTGATCCACTCGACGCATCGGCAGAAATGGTGCGCCACGCCAACGAGACGTATGCCATCGGGGCACGACAGGCGCTATTTGGCGATGTGGTCGAACGCGATCACTACGACGGCATTTGGGCCAATTTCAGCTTGTTGCACGCCACTGCCGAGGAATTTCCGAATCTGCTGCTCGCCCTGCAACGCGCACTGAAAACGGCCGGGGTTTTTCATCTGGGTATGAAGACCGGCACCGGCGCTAAACGCGACAAGCTGGGCCGCTATTACAGCTACTACACCGAAGAATCGCTGCAACAGCATCTGCAGGCCGCAGGTTTTCAAATCGAACAGACCACGCCCGGTGAAGGTGTCGGACTGGCGGGTGATGTCGAAGCCTGGATCATGATCACGAGCACACGTCCATGACACAAGATCGTACGCCCGCCACGACCGAGCGCCACTGGTTGAGCGATACCACAGGAGACTTTAATGATTTCGTCGCCAGTGTATCGCAAAAGACTCAACTGGCAGACTGGCCGCAGGCGCAGCGGGTCGAACAAAACGCACTGATCTACTCCGGTGAAGCCGTGGCATACGCGGCGTCCCATTCGCAGCGGCGCCGAGCCCTTCAATCAGAGTGGATCGAGGCTTTGTCGAACGGACCCGGCGTGTTACTAATTAACGCTGCGTATCGCGATAGGGAAGTTATCGACACCGCCAGCGCCGTGTTTGAAGACATCATCAACCGCCAGCGCCAAAGTGACATCCAGGCCGGCGATCACTTTGCCAAACCCGGCGCCAACGATCGCATCTGGAACGCATTCGAAAAGCACTGTCTGGCAGATCCGGCCGGTTTCTGTGACTACTACGACAACCCCGCCATCGAACTCGCAAGCGACGCATGGCTGGGCCATGGTTACCAGATTACCGCGCAGGTCAATCGCGTCAATCCCGGTGGCAACGCACAGCGCGCGCATCGCGATTATCATCTGGGGTTTATGTCGGCAGCTCAGATGACGGCATTTCCGGCACACATTCACACACTCTCACCGGTGCTGACACTACAGGGCGCAATCGCCCACTGCGATATGCCACTGGCGACCGGGCCCACGCTGTACCTGCCCTATTCGCAAACATTCGAACACGGCTACCTGGCGTTTCAGCGTGATGAGTACCAGCGCTATTTCGACGAACATCACTCGCAACTGGCACTAAAAAAAGGCGATGTCGTATTTTTCAATCCAGCACTGATGCACGCGGCCGGCAGCAACCAGACAACCAATCAATTCCGCCTTGCCAATCTTTTACAGGTGTCATCGGCTTTTGGTCGCGCCATGGAATCGGTCAATCGCACCCGCATGCTGATCGCAATCTATCCTGAGTTACAGAACGCCAGTCGCAATGGACAGCACGCCCGACTGCAGCGCCTGATCGCCGCTACTGCCGATGGCTATCCGTTTCCAGCCAACCTCGACAACGTTCAGCCCGGCGACAGCATCGCACCGTTGACACAAGCCGATCATGTAGCCGCGTTGGTGGCTGATGGACTGGATGTTCAGGCGTTCAGTGAATTACTGGCGCAGATGGAGGCTGACCGGCAAGCGTGATGATTTACGGCTGTTGGTGTGGTTGCAATTGTGCGTCATGGAAAATTCTTTGGGAGCAGATTTGTAATCCGTTATTGCATGGAGTGAGTCTGTATCAGAGATTGATTTTATGTGATCGCAACCTGGTCGCCAAAGCTTCAACGACCAAGCCCAGCGCCAGCACAACGTCGCATCAGGAATCCTCTGCGTTTTGTGCTTTGCCTGATCTGGAACAGCTTTGAAACGCAGACGGCGCTGAGTTCGCTGAGTAAAGCAACACTCGGCACGACTTGTTCGCTGGACGGAGTCCGGCGCCTACCAGTGAACAAGTGGCTGGCTGTGTCAGCGTTCTATCATGCGTTCCGTTATGGTCGCCGACACTGTTGTCGATTCGTTGCCAAGATATATCTGGCCGTCGTCGATGCTGCACTGAAGTTGCATGTTGCGACCGGCCAGCGCGTCTGCGCCTTCGGCGTCCAAATGAAATACCGTCAGGTTTTCAAATCGCAAGAGTTTCGACTTAATCGACTCCCACCACACCGAAGCCTTGCGTTCGCTGTAGGTGTAGACGACTACTTGCTGAGATCGTCCGCAGGCTTTACGAATTCTTTTCTCATCAACCTGCCCAAAATCTATCCATAGCTCTATCTCGTCACTGAGTGATTTTCGCCACAATTCAGGCTCGTCGTCTGAGCTTAACCCTTTATTGAACACCAGGTTCTCGCTGGCATTCAATGCAAACGCAATCATACGAATCACAAACCGAAAATCCGTCTCTGATGGATGCTGCGCGGCTTTGAATTCGTGCTGCTGATAATAGTGGCGGCCTGTGTCGGCCACATTAAGCGAAACTTTATTGACTGTGGCTCCAATCGCCATACGATATTCACACCCGGTTGATAGAGAACGTTTTTCCGATTGCCAGATTCATCACAAACGGCAATTGGCGGACACTGCACTTCTGAGGCTCTTAATCTTCACAATTACATCACAGCGCATTGTTACATTTTTACGACACAACGTCTTTAGTGGCGCGAAAACACTGAGCTTACCGCGGTAAAACTCGCTACCCGCCAACACGGTTTCCCACGGATGAACAACCAGCCTTAGAAAAAATTCATGAACCTACGACAAACCCGTTAGTCCGACGCTGCAGATTGGCTTATCCCTTACGACACGCCTGATCACGGCAATGCGACGACATCCATTCACGTCTTTCGTCACCGCAAATCAAGTGTTCGACAAAGCCAACATCGCGCAATTTTTTACCTTTTCCCGGAACAAGAGGGTTCAATATGAGTCACAAACTAGCAGCATTAACGTTGTTGCTCCCGCTGCTGGCTGCCTGCGGTGGATCAGGCGGCACGGCTACGACCGGCGACGGCAATCCGGAAACTCCCCCCGAAACACAAAACCCCGAGCCCGAGCCCGAGCCCGCGCCTGACCCCGATCCAGACGATAGCGATAGCGATAGCGATGGTGACGGCGATAGCAACACCAGCGATTGTTGCCTGCAGGAAGATCGTACACCGCCTGCGCCCGGTTCGGTGATCACCACCAGCAGCGCGCCCATCATATCCAACGGAGTCGATGACTTTCCCGACGCCGGGCCTCAGGCAGTCGACACCAACCGGCCATTCAGTTTTCCAGGACTGCGCTACGGCAGCTTCCTGATGCTGAACAATTCTTTCAACGATTCGAACACACGCTGGCCAGACTGGTCACAATCGATTGTCTTGAACGATGGCAGCCCGGTAACCGCTGAGGTGACGTGGGACTGGGGACTTGAGAGCCAGAAATTCCAGCCATTCGAGACCTTGTCGTTTCCAGAGCTTGTCTATGGAACAAAATCTCCCAACGAACGCTCTGGCACGTTTGCAGAAACAGGCTTGCCCGTCGAGGAGGCGAACCGCCCCGATATCAGCATCAACTACAGCTACTCACGTGCACCGGGTGTCAGTACCGCACCGCTGGGAGCGACCGATACGCTGGCAGAGTCGGCAGACTCGGAACACAACGTGATCATCGAGTCGTTCTGGCACGACAGCTGTGAGATCGTACGCAACGGCGGCCCGAATGATAATCAGGTAATGGAAGTGCTGGTCTGGTTTTTCCATGGCGAACGCCTGCCGTCCGGTCCGCTAGATATTATCGGCAACAAGATCATCGATGGCGCCGAGTACACGATCTATCGCAAATCGAGCAACTTCAACTTTCTCGCGTATGTGGCCACCGAAGAACGTCAAAGCGGCACGTTGAACTACTCGGCATTTATCGAGGATGCGAAGGCCAATGCGGCAACGTATAACGTCTATCAGCTTACCGATAGCGACTGCTTTGCGAACATCCTGTTTGGCCCTGAAGTGTTCCAGGGCGCCGGCAGCTTCACCATCAATAATTTCGAGATCACTCGAAGCTACTAGCGCCATCCGGGCGATACGGGTTATCGCTGCGGCGTGTCACAATGGTCAACAAGGCATTGTGGCGCGCCGCCATCGCCGACGGCCACAACCCTATTGTTTACAGGCAGGCCGTCAGCAGCCGCACCAGAATCCTCCATCGACGCCTTGCACAACGTTGACGGAACGTTTCACGTGTGTACCGGTTCATAAGGATACTAGTACCCGCCCGGGCTCATCGCCACTAGCCAGCGCAGCCCTGCTTGATCAGATAGGTCGCCAGCTCGTCGATCTTCATACGCTGCTGTTCCATTGAGTCGCGCTCGCGAACGGTGACGGTATCCTTCAATTCGTCACCGCTTTCACCCAGCGTATCGAAATCGATGGTCACGCAAAACGGTGTGCCGACCTCGTCCTGTCGACGATAGCGACGACCGATCGCGCCGGTCTCATCATAGAATACATTCATCAGTGGTCGCAGCTCATCGCGTACTTGTTTGGCCCGTTCGACGAGCTCGGGTTTGTTCTTCAGCAGCGGAAACACACCGCATTTAATCGGCGCCATGCGTGGCTGAAAACGCATAACTGTACGTGTCTCTTCCTTGCCCTTTTCGTTGGTGACGGTCTCTTCGTCGAAGGCTTCGCACAATATCGCCAGCACGGTGCGATCGGCACCGGCGCTGGGCTCTACCACGTGCGGTACAAAGCGCTCCTTGGTGGCATCATCAAAGTAATCCAGTGGCTTGCCCGAGTGCTCCTGGTGCGCCCCCAGATCGTGATCGGTGCGATAGGCCACGCCTTCAAGCTCCTGTATGCCAAACGGAAACGCGTATTCGATATCGTAGGTTTTCTTCGAATAGTGCGCGCGCTCACCATCGGGTACATCGAGGATGTGCAGTTTGTCGCGCGGGATACCGATCTCTTCATAGAACTTAAGTCTAATCTCCAGCCACTCGTCAGTCAGACGCATACCATCTTCCGGGCGACAGAAAAATTCGATCTCCATCTGCTCGAATTCGCGCGAGCGAAAGGTGAAGTTGCGCGGGTTGATTTCGTTGCGAAACGCCTTGCCGATCTGGGCGATGCCAAACGGCAGTTTCACGCGGCTGGAATCGAGCACGTTCTTGTACTGTAGAAAGATGGTCTGCGCCGTCTCGGGCCGCAGGTAGGCGATGTTATCGTCGCTTTGGGTGGCGCCCATGTAGGTCTGAAACATCAGGTTGAAGGCCTTGGGCTCTGTCAGGTCGCGCTCGCCGCAATTGGGGCAGTATTGCTCACCGTCTTTGTCTGGTAACTGATCAGCGCGGTGGCGTGCCTTGCAATTCTTGCAATCGACCATCGGATCGGTAAACGTATCCACGTGGCCGGACGCCTTTAGCGCCGCCTGATGCGTCAGAATAGAGCCATCCAGGCCAACGATATCGTCACGATCGCGCACCATGCGCCGCCACCAGTAGTCTTTCAGGTTGCGTTTGAGCTCGGTCCCCATTGGTCCGTAGTCCCAGCAACCATTCAAGCCGCCGTAGATATCGGCAGACTGGAAAATGAAGCCGCGGCGCTTGCACAGGCTGACAATCTTCTCCATGCGCGCAGGATCAGTGGTTTCCGGGGAGGACATAGGCTCTATTCTGGGGTTAACGGGGCGCGTATTATGGGCCTTCGGGCCGGCAGTCTCAATGACAGCACCGCCAATTTGGGCAGGCATTGCCGATTCCGCCATCTATCGCCCGCAGAGGAAGACGAAAGCGTATGAAGATCAGCCCGCTGCACGACGAATTCGGCGCCATGATCGAGGGCATCGACCTGGCCACCGACCTGACAGGCGACACCGGCGAAGCCCGGTTTCGCCAGATCGATGAAGCCATCAATCGCCACAGCGTGTTGCTGTTTCGAGGCCAGTCGCTCGACGACGACAAGCACCTGTCTCTGACCCGGCGCTTCGGCCCGCTGGAGGAAAATCACGTCGAGTACTACACCAGCGGTGCGATCGCCTACATCGGCAAGATCGGCAACATCGACGCCGATGGTAATCAGCTGCGCAACCAGGCCCGCAAGGTCGTCTCACAAACCGCCAACAACATGTGGCACTCCGACAGCTCCTTTCGCGAAAACCCCAGCCTGCACTCCCTGCTCTACGCCTACGAAGTGCCAGCCGAGGGCGGCGAGACCGAATTCGCCAGTGCTCGCGCCGCCTACCAGCGACTGGATCAACCAACCAGGGATCAGATCGACAACGCCATCGGCATCCACGACTACATCTACTCGCGCACCAAAGTCGGCGAAGATGCCGTCTCCGAAGGCCAGCGAACCTATATGCGCCCGGTACGCCAGCGGCTGGTGCGTCGAAACCCGATGACTGGCGAGCTGAACTACTACGTCGGATCACACGTGCGCGATATCGAAGGCATGCCCGCTGAACAGGGTAAAGCCATGATCGACCGCTTAATGTCAGAAGCCACGCGACCCGAATCCATCTATCGGCATCACTGGCAGCCTGGTGATCTCGTGATCTGGGACAACCGCTGCGTATTGCATCGCGGCGCCGGATACGATGCCGACAAGTACCGACGACAGTTGCATCAGACGCGGGTGCGAGGGATGGGACCAACGTTGGCGGAAGTGTTTTAGCAGGCGTTGGCCACATGCTCTGACAGGGCTATCAATTGATGCGGCGCGCACAGCACGGGTAACCCGACGCGTGAGCGAGGCTTGTTGATATTGGCCTTGCTCACGCTGCGGGTTTCCTCGGCACCGCGATGGACGCC